>NZ_JBVPGN010000027.1:0-429080 GCF_055816715.1 Enterobacter sp. PL_is514
CTGGCGGCTTTAGCGCGGTGGTCCCACCTGACCCCATGCCGAACTCAGAAGTGAAACGCCGTAGCGCCGATGGTAGTGTGGGGTCTCCCCATGTGAGAGTAGGGAACTGCCAGACATCAAATAAGTGAGAAGGCCATCCGAAAGGATGGCCTTTTTGCGTTTATGCGCCGAAAAAACGGCAGGCCGGGTAAGGCGAAGCCGCCACCCGGCAGAGCAAACGACTAATGAATCACCTGCGACAGGAATGCTCGCGTACGTTCTGACTTCGGATGGGCAAAGAACTCATCCGGCGGCGCCTGCTCAACAATCTCCCCACGGTCCATAAAGATCACCCGGTCGGCTACAGTTCGCGCAAACCCCATCTCATGCGTCACACACAGCATGGTCATGCCGGATTGTGCCAGCCCAATCATGGTGTCCAGAACCTCTTTCACCATTTCAGGATCGAGGGCAGATGTCGGTTCATCAAACAGCATAATTTTCGGTTTCATACACAGAGAACGGGCGATAGCCACACGCTGCTGTTGGCCACCCGATATCTGGCCAGGGAACTTATTCGCATGCTCTGCGATACGTACGCGCTCCAGGTAGTGCATGGCTAATGCCTCCGCTTCCTTTTTCGGCATCTTTCGTACCCAAATCGGTGCAAGCGTACAGTTCTGCAGAACGGTCAGGTGCGGAAACAGATTAAAGTGCTGAAAGACCATTCCCACTTCCTGACGCACGCGTTCAATATTGCGGATATCTTCATTCAGCTCGATACCGTCAACCACAATGCGTCCTTGCTGGTGTTCTTCAAGATGGTTAATGCAGCGAATGGTTGTGGATTTCCCGGATCCGGAAGGGCCGCACAGGACAATGCGCTCTCCCTGCTTGACCTTAAGATTAATGTCCTTCAGGACATGAAATTGTCCGTACCATTTATTCACATTTTCCAGCGTAATCATCGCGTCGGCGGGTGTCATAGTTATTTGGCTCATAATTTCCTCAGTGCGGTGTACGCCCGGTGTTAAAGCGCTTTTCCAGATGCTGGCTGTAGCGCGACATGCTAAAACAAAAGATCCAGTAGATCAGAGCTGCAAAGACATATCCCTCGGTGGACATACCCAGCCAGACAGGGTCAACGGTTGCCTGCTGCACGCTGCTAAAGAGATCGAACAATCCAATGATGATCACCAGGCTGGTATCCTTGAAGAGGGCAATGATCGTGTTGACCAGCCCTGGAATGACCAGCTTGAGTGCTTGTGGAAGAATGACCAGTCCCTGCGTTTTCCAGTAACCGAGAGCCAGTGATTCCGCCGCTTCGTACTGGCCTTTAGGCAGCGCCTGCAGACCTCCGCGCACAACTTCAGCGACATAGGCGGACTGGAAGAGAATCACCCCCACCAGGGCACGGATCAGCTTGTCGATGGTGGTCCCTTCTGCCATAAACAGCGGCAGCATGACCGACGACATAAACAGAACGGTGATAAGCGGTACGCCGCGCCAGAACTCAATGAAGATAACTGAGAGCACGCGTACGATCGGCATTTTTGAACGCCGCCCCAGAGCAAGTAAAATCCCCCACGGTAAAGCACCGGCTATCCCCACTGAAGCGATAATCAACGTCAGCGTCAGACCGCCCCACTGGCGTGTTTCTACGCGTTCCAGCCCCAGAAAACCGCCATACAACAGTACCCAGACAATAATCGGATAAACCACTGCCCAGACGGCGATATAGCGTCCGCGATGAGGCAGCTTTTTCCAGAACATGGCTGCGACAGAGAGCAGGCCGATAACCAGCGCCAGATTAATCCGCCAGCGCTGTTCATGCGGATACAACCCATACATGAACTGACCGAATCGCTCGTGGATAAACACCCAGCAGGCACCGGCTTTTGTGCAGTCTGCTCGGGTTGAACCGACCCAGTTGGCCTGTAAAAACGCCCAGTTCAGCAGGGGAGGAATCAATTCCCACATGAGCCACAGACAGACAATCGTCAGCAGGCTGTTACTCCAGCTGGAGAACAGATTCTTACGCGCCCAGAGAATGAAACGTCCACCTGTCGAGTTGGCAGGGCGCGAGGAGTGCGACAGTATCGCTTTTGTCATCATAGATCCTTAGCGCTCGACCAGTGCTATACGACGGTTATAAAGGTTCATCAGCAGTGAAATCACCAGGCTGATGATCAGATAGACAGACATCGTGATGGCGATGGTTTCAATGGCTTGTCCGGTCTGGTTAAGCACGGTTCCGGCGAAGAGTGACACCATATCCGGGTAACCAATGGCAGCGGCCAGCGACGAGTTTTTGACAATATTGAGATACTGGCTGGTCAGGGGCGGGATGATGACCCGTAAAGCCTGCGGAATGATGACCTGGCGAAGCGTCACGGTATGGGGTAATCCCAGCGAGCGTGCCGCCTCGTGCTGTCCGTAAGGTACGGCCTGGATCCCGGCACGGATAATCTCTGCGATAAACGCGGACGTATAAATCGATAGCGCCAATGTCAGCGCTGCCAGCTCGGGAATTAATACCATCCCGCCCTGAAAGTTAAAGCCACGCAGATGGGGAATATCCCAGTGCAGCGCAGCCCCAAACAGCCAGTGTGCCAATAGCGGGAGACTAACGATCAGAACCACAGCCGTTGGCCAGGTTCTACGAAGCTGACCGGTTTTGATCTGGTGCTTGCGATTAAAACGAAATACGCCAACAGAAAGAGCAAGCGCCATCACAATCGCGCCAATGAAAGCGTACAGCCCTTCACCCGTCTGAGGAGAAGGAATGGACAACCCACGGTTACTCAGGAAAAACAGCTCAAACGCGTCGACGGCCTGACGAGGGCCGGGAAGGTTGCGCAGTACGGCGAAATACCAGAAGAAGATCTGCAGGAGCGGGGGGATATTGCGAAACGTCTCGATATAAACAGTCGACAGTTTCCGCAGAAGCCAGTTTTCAGAAAGACGTGCCAGGCCAATAAAGAAGCCCAGTATCGACGCGAAGACGATACAAAGCGCCGATACCAACAGCGTATTCAGTAAACCGACCACGAACACGCGTCCATACGTGTCACCTTCCTGGTAATCAATAAGGTGCTGAACAATGCCAAACCCCGCGCTGCGATCTAAAAACGCGAAACCGGAGGTAATGCCGCGATTATTCAGGTTGGTAATGGTGTTATGGATGAGATACACGGCGATGAGAACAACCGCAACAATAGCAATAATCTGGAATAGCCAGGCGCGGACCGCGGGATGAGAAAAGGATAGCGATCCTTTTACGGCTGAGCGGCGATGGGACATAAAGAAACCTCAGTAACCATGACTCTGGAGTGGGCACTGCCTGAGCAGTGCCCGTTACAGCTATGACTTAACGTACCGGTGGCGCGTACTGAATACCGCCGTTGTTCCAGAGATTGTTCTGGCCGCGTTTGATCTTCAGCGGGCTTTCCGATCCCACGTTGCGCTCAAAGATCTCAGAGTAGTTGCCCACCTGTTTGATGATGTTGTAGGCCCACTTGTTATCCAGCTTCAGATCCTTGCCGAAATCACCTTCTGTACCGAGCAGGTGTGCCATATCCGGGTTGGATGGCTTAGCGGCTTTCTCATCAACGTTTTTCGAGTTGATGCCCATCTCTTCTGCGTTCAGCATGGCGAACAGCGTCCAGCGAACAATGGAGAACCAGTCTTCATCGCCACGACGTACGACCGGTCCGAGAGGTTCTTTGGAGATCACTTCAGGCAGAACAATCCATTCTGCCGGGTTGCTCAGCTTAATACGTAAGGCATACAGCTGTGACTGGTCAGAGGCCAGCGTGTCGCAACGGCCGGACTCCAGCGCTTTGGCCGACTCATCCGAGCGGTCGAATGTCACTGGGGTGTATTTCATGTTGTTTGCTTTGAAATAATCGGCGACGTTCAGCTCGGTATCGGTGCCCGCCTGAATACAAACGGTGGCGCCATCCAGTTCCTTAGCGCTTTTCAGGCCTGCTTTATTGTGGGTCAGGAAGCCGATGCCGTCATAATAGGTCACGCCCGTAAATGACATCCCCATCCCTGCATCACGTGAGGACGTCCAGGTGGTATTACGGGAGAGCATGTCGACCTCGCCGGACTGCAGCGCCGTAAAGCGTTCTTTCGCCGTCAGCGGGGTGTATTTTACTTTGCTGTCATCACCGAAAACGGCGGCCGCAACGCCACGGCAGACGTCCACATCGATACCGGTAAATTTGCCGTTCGCATCGGCATAAGAGAAGCCAGGCAAACCGTCACTGATACCGCATTGAACAAAACCTTTCTTTTTAACGGCATCCAGTGTCGTTCCCGCATGGGCTTGACCGGCTACGGCAAACAACATGCCTGCAGCGGCCAGGCTGGCTATCATCGTCTTTTTCATAATGCATCCTGTGTGGCGAAATTTATCGTTATAGAGGCGTTTTTAAACGCTTAACCTGTCTGTGGCTTTGGCCAACGTTTATAAAGCAAACGTAATGCCAGTTTTGCGTTCGACAAAATAAGAGACGAGTGAACGCTTAATGCTGAGTGTAGACAGGCTTAAATAAAACGAGCGCCCTGAAATGGTGCGAAATTACAACCTGTGCCACAAATCGGAGCAAAAGTTATGCGTCGGGTCAGGAAAAAGGGGAGATAGTTTCCAAAGTGAATATTGGCAGGGTATTCAATAATATTAATGTGTGAAAATCATCACGATAGAATAAGTAATTTGAATGAGTATGCGAAAAAGATGTGACTGACTTCAGGCTTAGATTAATTACGTGAATAAATACGGGGCTATTTTTTTACTTATTTGAAAATACTGCACTCATTAAAAGCAAAAGCGCGGCCAGAGCCGCGCTTTCTTAACAGATGTTACTTCGTCAGGGCAACAATACCCAGCGTCAAACCCGCTACTGCGGCAGCACCGCCAGCGATAGCACCCGCAGTTTCCCAGTTATCCTGGGTGGTGCCTTTCATACAGGTATTGGTATGAACCAGTCGGCCCTGGTCATCGTAAACCGGTACACATGGAGAGTCGTGCGCGCAACCAGCCAGCAGCGCAGCGAGAAGTGCAACGGAAATGAATCTTTTCATGATGTTACCTCAGTATTATTTCTCATCCGCTATAAAGCCAGGAGGGCTATTAACGAACTGGAGGTTATTTTACCACCGGGGTAAGTCCTCGTTACACGAGTAATAATCTCAAATTATGTAGTTTGTAAAAATCGTGGAGAAAAATCGGTTTCAGGCGGAATTAATGGAGACATTATGGAGCTGCAAGAGACTGTTTTTACTTAATGCAAATCATCATATTTTTAACACTGCCTTTATGTAAAGCGTAATTCATTGTTTATGTTAAAAATAAAAAAAGGCACCAAAGGTGCCTTTTAGGGGGAATATTACTCTTTATGGTGAGTAAACCGTCGTCGAACAACCACAAAGAAGACGGGCACGAAGAAAATCGCCAGAAGCGTTGCGGAAAGCATTCCCCCCATAACGCCCGTACCGACGGCGTTTTGCGCGCCGCTCCCGGCCCCGGAGCTGATCACCAGCGGCATGACGCCAAGGATAAAGGCCAGAGACGTCATCAGGATCGGTCGAAGGCGCATCCTGGATGCTTCCAGCGTGGCTTCAATAATGCCTTTGCCTTCTTTCTCCATCAGGTCTTTAGCAAATTCGACGATCAGGATGGCGTTTTTCGCCGATAAACCAATCGTCGTCAGCAGGCCGACCTGGAAATAGACGTCATTGTTTAACCCGCGCAGCGACGCTGCGAGAAGCGCCCCAATGACCCCCAGCGGTACAACCAGCATAACGGAGAACGGAATGGACCAGCTTTCATACAGCGCTGCCAGACACAGGAACACCACGATCAGCGAAATGGCGTACAGTGCAGGCGCCTGGTTACCTGAGAGCCGCTCCTGATAGGACATTCCCGTCCAGTCATAGCCGATGCCGGAAGGCAGTTTTGCCGCGAGACTTTCCATCATAACCATGGCCTCACCGGTACTTTTACCCGGGGCTGATTCACCGAGGATCTCCATAGAGGGCATCCCGTTATAGCGCTCCAGGCGAGGTGAACCATAGACCCAATGAGCATTGCTAAAGGCAGAGAACGGGACCATTTCCCCATTCGCGCTGCGCACGTAGAGGTTGTTAATATCGCCTGGCAACATACGGAATTTGGCGTCGGCCTGTACGTAGACCTTTTTCACGCGCCCATGATCGATAAAGTCGTTCACATAGGTGCCACCTAATGCCGTCGAAATCGTCTGGTTGACGTCAGAAAGACTGACGCCCAGCGCCTGCGCTTTCTCCTGATCGACATCCAGTTTGAACTGAGGCGTATCTTCAAGACCGTTAGGGCGCACGCGAACCAGCAGATCAGGGTGCTCTTTCACCATGCTGAGCAGTTGGTTACGCGCCTGCGTCAGTTGGGTATGCCCCAGGTTAGCCTGATCGATCAATTCAAAGTCGAAGCCCGTGGCGGTACCCAGCTCAATAATTGCAGGCAGGTTAAACGGGAAAACAAGGCCATCTTTAATCTGACTGAAGGCTTTCGTCGCGCGGCCCACAATGGCTTCGACACCATTTTCCGACCCCGGGCGCTCCTCCCAGGGCTTCAGGCTGACGAATGCAATACCGGAGTTCTGACCCTGGCCGCTAAAGCTAAAGCCGTTTACGGTAAAGACGGATTCAACGTTCGCCTTCTCTTTGTTCAGGTAGTAGTCCTGAACCTGGTCGAGGACCTGCTGAGTACGCGTCTGGGTTGCACCTGCCGGGAGTTGAACCATCGTCATAAACACCCCCTGATCCTCTTCGGGCAGGAAGGAGGTGGGTAGGCGCAGGAAGAGTACCGCCATCCCACCGACAATAATGACGTACACCACCAGATAGCGCCCTGTCTTACGCAAAATACCGCTCACGCTGTTGCTGTAGTGCTCAACGCTTTTATCAAAGAGCGCGTTAAACCAGCCGAAGAAGCCCCCTTTTTTCTCATGATGGTCGCCGGATACGGGCTTAAGCAACGTTGCGCAGAGTGCGGGCGTCAGGATGAGCGCAACCAGTACGGACAACGCCATAGCGGAAACGATAGTCAGCGAGAACTGGCGATAGATCGCCCCCGTCGAGCCGCCAAAAAAGGCCATCGGAATAAAGACCGCCGAGAGCACCATGGCGATCCCGACCAGTGCGCCCTGGATCTGCTCCATCGACTTCTGCGTGGCCTCTTTCGGCGGCAGCTTGTCCTCGACCATGACACGTTCGACGTTCTCAACGACCACGATAGCGTCATCGACCAGCAGACCTATCGCCAGCACCATGCCGAACATCGTCAGGGTATTGATGGAGAAACCAAACGCCGCCAGAACCGCAAAGGTGCCCAGCAGAACGACCGGCACCGCGATAGTCGGGATGAGCGTCGCCCGCAGGTTTTGCAGGAACAGGTACATGACCAGGAAGACGAGAACGATCGCTTCAAACAGGGTCTTCACCACTTCGTGAATGGAGATTTTCACAAAAGGCGTGGTGTCATAGGGATAGACAACTTTCAGCCCCTGTGGGAAGAACTGCTGCAGCTGCGCCAGCTTGCTTTTGATGGCTGCCGCAGTGTCCAGCGCATTTGCCCCGGTTGCCAGCTTAATCCCCAGACCGGTTGCCGCCTGCCCGTTGATTTTAGTGACCATGTTGTAGTTTTCGCCGCCCAGCTCAATACGAGCCACGTCCTTCAGATGAACCATCGAGCCGTCCTGGTTCACCTTGAGCGTCACGCGGCCAAACTCCTCCGGCGATTTCAGGCGAGTTTGCGCGATGATCGAGGCATTCAGCTGTTGCCCGGGAATGGACGGCGTTCCACCCAACTGGCCTGCCGCTATCTGATCGTTCTGGGTTTTCAGCTGGTTGATAATATCCAGCGGCGTCAGCTGGTATTTATTCATCGCGTTGCTGTCGAGCCAGATGCGCATCGCATACTGAGCGCCAAACAGCTGAACGTCACCAACACCAGACGTTCGGCTGATGGCATCTTTGACGTTTGAGGCGACATAGTCAGAAATATCATTCTGTGTAAGGTTTTTGTTGTCTGAAACAAAACCGGCGACCAGCAGGAAGCTGCTGCTGGATTTCTCCACGCCAATCCCTTGCTGCTGAACCTCTTGCGGCAGCAGCGGCATGGCGAGCTGCAGCTTGTTCTGCACCTGCACCTGAGCGATGTCCGGGTCGGTGCCTGACTCGAAGGTCAGGGTGATGGTGACGTTACCCGCTGAATCGCTGGTGGAGGACATATACATCAGGTTATCGATACCGTTCATGTTCTGTTCGATAACCTGGGTCACGGTATCCTGCACCGTTTGAGCGTCCGCTCCCGGGTAGGTCGCGGAAATCGCCACGGCGGGAGGGGCGATGGTCGGATACTGTGCGACCGGAAGTTTGAGAATGGCCAGCCCGCCTGCAATCATCAGGATGATGGCAAGTACCCAGGCGAAAACTGGTCTCTGAATAAAGAAGTTAGCCATGTCGTCGTCCCTTAACCGGCTGGAGTCGTGGTGGTATCCGGCGTGGCGACGACGGTTACCCCCGGTCTGACTTTCTGTAGCCCGCTGACAATCACGCGGTCACCGTTTTTCAGCCCTTCCGTCACCAGCCAGCGATCGCCAATTGCCTGCGGGGCGACGACGGTACGCGGCTCAACCTGGTTTTTATCGTTCACCACCAGGACGGTTGCATCACCTCGCGGTGTGCGGGTCACGCCTTGCTGGGGAACCAGAATCGCATCCGGCTGAGTGCCTTCATCAATGCGGGCGCGAACAAACATGCCGGGTAACAGCATATGCTGAGGGTTCGGGAAAATGGCGCGCAGGGTAATCGAGCCGGTACTTTCATCGACCGTGACGTCAGAGAACTGCAAGGTGCCTTTCAGCGGGTAGGGCTGCCCGTTCTCCATCAGTAGCTCAACGCTGCTGGCGGTATCGCCTTTTTGCAGGCTCGTCTGTTTCAGGCGCATAAAATCATTACTGGACTGGGTGACATCGACATAAATCGGATCGAGCTGCTGGACCGTTGCCAGCGCTGCGGCCTGTCCGTTCGTCACAAGTGCCCCTTCGGTCACGCTGGATTTCCCGATACGACCATCAACAGGAGAGGTCACTTTGGTGTAGGCAAGGTTGATACGTGCGCTTTCAACGCCGGCTTTCGCAGCAACCACGCTGGCATCTGCCTGCTGAGCCGTCGCCACGGCCTGGTCATACTCCTGCTTACTGACATATTGGGTGCCTACCAGCGGGAGATAGCGTTTTACCGTCAGGTGCGCAATATTGGCCGCCGCCTGAGCCTTCGCCAGTTCGCCTTTCGCGCTGTCATAGGCTGCCTGATAGGTCGCAGGATCAATCTGGTAAAGTGACTCACCCGCTTTTACATCGCTACCTTCCGCGAAGTTGCGGCGAAGGATAATGCCGCTAACCTGAGGACGAACCTCCGCAACGCGAAATGCATCTGTTCTGCCCGGGAGTTCAGTGGTGACAGCCAGAGGTGCGCTTTTCACAATGTGCACGCTGACCTGAGGCGCCTGCAGGTGTTGTTGTTGATTTTCCTGACCATCGCATCCAGTGAGCAGTACCGCGCAGACAATGAAACCGGATAAGGGCAAGCGTCTGAAATGATTCGTCATTACTGTTCCTTTAAATACCCATTAACCGATATATGCCGCGAACCGGTAGCTGGGGCAGAGGGATAAAAAATAAAATGTAGCTGCGTATAATAATGAGGGTATTTAATGTTTTTTAATTTATAAGTGCGAATGACCATGCTTCTGGAGAAAATCAGAATCAGACCTGGTCCATTCCGGGATATACTTCAGGCATGTTAATCAGGTAAATGGGGTTTATGTTGTTTGGTTATTCATCCCGTCAATTTAATTGACTCGATGTATTTGTATTAATTATAAATTAAGAGAGGTGACTTTTTTTGTGCAAAATTAAAACGGATTTTAGTGAATACTTACATTTGCATGAACGCAATATTACCTTTAAACCTTGTGAGTAACGAGTAGTTGCCTATGGCGCGTAAAAAGAAAGAAGAGGCTCAACAAACCCGGCAGCAGCTGATTGAGGCGGCTATAGGACAGTTTGCGACGCGTGGCGTAGCCAGTACGACGCTGACGGATATCGCTGATGCTGCAAAGGTGACGCGCGGCGCGATCTACTGGCACTTCACCAGTAAATCAGAAATATTTAATGCCATCTGGGAACAGCAATTACCGCTTCGCGACATTATTCGTGACAGGCTTTCCCTTTCCGATAGCGACGACCCATTGTTAAAACTTCGTGAGCAATTTATTACTGCGCTGCAGTATATTGCCCGTGAACCCCGGCAATGTGCGCTTTTACAAATTCTTTATCATAAGTGTGAATTTAGCAGTGATATGATTTCAGAGCGTGAAATCAGAAACCGCATTGGATTCAATGATGACACGCTACGCGCCACGCTGGAGACCTGTATTTCGCAGAATATCATTTCGCCAAAGGTGAATGTTGATCTCACCTTGATTGTATTCCACGGTTTTTTTAGCGGAATAATTAAAAACTGGTTAATGAATAACGACAGTTTTAATCTTTATCAGCAGGCTCCCGCTCTGGTTGATAGCATACTGGCGACACTCCCTGTCATTCGCGTGTCGCCTGATGAGGATGCTTACAGCTCAGCGCCAGGTAACATTTCCCCTCGGGCACAAAGTGCTTCTATGGTCTGCGCGCTGGTGGGTTTACCTAACAGATAACCCTGAAGGGTGTTACAGCCCAGCTCGGTTAAAAAGGCTTGCTGTGCTTCGGTTTCCACACCCTCTGCCACGACTTTCAGGTTAAGCGTTTTGGCAAGGGCGACAATCGCTGAGACAATAGTGGCATCCTCGCTTTCGCCGCTTAGCTCTTTCACAAACGCCCTGTCGATTTTCAATTCACAGGCCGGTAACCGCTTGAGATACAGCAGGCTCGAATATCCGGTGCCAAAATCATCAATGGAGGCCTTCACGCCCGCATCCGTTAGCTCTGTCAGCACCCTTACGCTCTCATCCGGGTTGCTCATCGCCGTGGTTTCCGTCACTTCGAGGATCAACATTTCCGGTGGCACATGGTGAAGAGCCAGGCAGTCGAGAACCGTTTTCACCAGCGAAGGTTGTTCAAACTGCAGTGTCGACAGGTTTACCGCCATTGACCAGCTTTGATGCCCCTGAAGATGCCATTCCCGCAGCTGGCGACAGGCTTCATTAATCACCCAGTTGCCAATGGGGATGATCAGCCCCGTTTTTTCCGCCAGCGGCAGAAAAAGCTCCGGCGTCAGTAACCCCTGCTTAGGATGCTGCCAGCGCAATAACGCCTCGAATCCGAGGACAGGACCCGCGGGGGCGTGAAATTTTGGCTGATACAGCAGGCGGAGCTCATTGCGATCGATCGCCATCCACAGATCGTTCATTAACTGGAGATGGGTCTGCGCCAGGGTGTTCATAGAGGGCTGGAAAAAGTGGTAACCGTTACGGCCCATATGCTTCGTGTGATACATCGCCGCGTCGGCGTTAAACATCAGCTCACGCTCAGTTTTGCCGTCGTGAGGGTACAGTGCGATACCAATGCTGAGAGTCACCACCAGTTCATAGGGGCCGAGATTGAACGGGCTATCGATCGCGCGGACCAGCGAATTTGCCAGCGATGCCGCGTCGTCCGGACCTTCTCCCTCTGCCAGCAGAACAAACTCATCACCGCCGATACGTGCAAGGGTGAACTGGCCTTTCAGGAGAAGCAGCAGACGCTGCGTAACGGCGACCAGCAGCCTGTCACCGACATCATGGCCGTAGGCGTCATTGATGGCTTTAAAGCCGTCGAGATCCATGAACATCAGGGCAAAGTGATTCCCTTCACGATCGGCTTTGCTGATGGCCTGATCGAGTCTGTCTTCCAGAAGGATACGATTGGGCAGACGCGTCAGGGTATCGTGCAGCGCCAGTTGAGCGAGTTCCCGGTTAGCTTCTGCCAGCGACGAGGCCAGAAGGGCGGTACGTGCCTGAAGGCGGGCATCCAGCATCGACACCAGCAGGGTGATCCCAAGAATAGAGAGGGCGACAACGCTGACCAGCACCGCCAGCCAGCTCCCGTTAATCCCCTCATGATGAACCATTGTGGACATGGGAAACTGCGCCGCTTTCATCCCGGCATAGTGCATACCGGCAATGGCAATCCCCATCGTGATGGCGGCCCCCATGCGCATCAGCACGACCTGTGCGGCTTCGCGACGCAGGCGGAAGGTCAGCCATAGTGCCGCGAGAGAAGCGGCAAGCGCAATCGCGACCGAAATGGCCACCCAGACTTTGTCCCAGATAATCCCCGGCATCACTTCCAGCGCCGCCATGCCGGTGTAATGCATAGCAACAATACCGCTCCCCATCACCAGCGCGCCGGGCAGCAGTCGGCGCAGGCGTAATTGTTCGCAGCTCACGAGCCATAGCGCAAACAGCGACGAACCCACGGCGATGACCATGGATAACACCGTCAGGGTGGCGTTGTAGCTCATGCTCATGGAGAGGTCCATCGCCAGCATGCCGATAAAGTGCATGGCCCACACGCCAATACCCATTGCAATACCGCCGCCAGCCAGCCAGACGCGGGCAGCGACGCCCTCACTCCCGGCGACGCGTGCAGCCATGTTCAGCGCGGTATACGCCGCAAGGATGGCAACAACAAAGGAGAGGACGACAAGGATATGGTTGTATTGGCTGACCAGCATGGACGGTTCTACTCGAGTGTGGGGTTACGCTAGAGCGGTTGAGAAGGGCGAGACATTATCACCGTCAGGTAATGGCTCAAAGGGATTTAAATCCCCGTTTTTAGTGGGTAATAACGGGGCGATTTGCGCAATCGGGCGGTTAGTCGAGCTCGGAGCAGTTCACAAGTTTCAGCGGATTGACGGAGTTCATATTGCGACACTTATCGGTTTCGGTACTCATCAGTTCAATCCACTGCATCAGGAGTGCATCGAAAATGAGAACGGAGATTGCAAAGACAATCAGCCACCAGTATTTACGAATCATTGTGTCATTCCGCGAGAAGAGCGCCTGTAGGATGGGGAAAAATATACACGAAAAACCGTGGTTTAAAAGCGGGAGAAGCGAAGGTTTACACTGCGTTGACGGAGAGGTACAGGTAATAAAAAAGGCGCTTCCCCATGCCGAAGAGCGCCTTTTTAAACAAGCATTTAACTGACTAGTATCAGTTCATGCCGTATTTTTTCAGTTTCTTACGCAGAGTACCACGGTTGATACCCATCATCAGCGCAGCGCGGGTTTGGTTACCGCGGGTGTATTGCATCACCATGTCCAACAGTGGCTGTTCAACTTCAGCCAGTACCAGCTCATACAGGTCATTAACATCCTGACCGTTCAGTTGAGCAAAATAGTTCTTCAGTGCCTGTTTAACCGAGTCACGCAGGGGCTTTTGAGTTACCTGGTCCTGAGAGTTAACGGTAGAAACGGTCAGTACGTCAGAATTTACGCGTTGTTCGAACATAGTTCTGTCAGCTCTTTATTTCATTACGCAAGATTTTCGAAGTATGCCTCCAACGCCTCCAGCTGTACGCTGGCATCCTCTATGGCGTTGAATGTGCGCCGAAACTGGTCATCTGGAGCGTGCTCCTGGAGATACCAGGAGACGTGTTTACGCGCAATTCGGTACCCTTTTGCCTGACCGTAGTGGTCATGCAGTTCCCGAACATGCGAACAAAGCAAGCGCTTAACCTCTGCCAGAGGCAGCGGGGCAAGCAGCTCCCCAGTGTCCAGATAATGCTGGATTTCCCGGAAGATCCAGGGTCTTCCCTGAGCGGCACGTCCTATCATCAGAGCATCAGCTCCCGTATAGTCGAGCACAGCTCTGGCTTTAAGCGGGTCAGTTATGTCGCCATTCGCGATAATCGGAATGGAAACTTTCTGCTTAACTGCCCGAATGCTGTCGTATTCAGCTTCACCGTTGAACAAACAGGCGCGCGTGCGTCCATGAATGGTCAGGGCCTGAATGCCACAGTCTTCGGCCAGTTGGGCAATCTCTACACAGTTACGGTGTTCCGGCGACCAACCCGTGCGAATCTTTAACGTAACAGGAACGTCCACTGCGCTGACAACCGCCGTCAGGATAGCTTTCACCTGGTCGGGGTATTGCAGAAGGGCTGAACCTGCAAGCTTGCGATTCACTTTTTTGGCCGGGCACCCCATATTGATATCAATAATCTGGGCACCACTTTCCACGTTGATACGCGCGGCATCTGCCATCTCTTCAGGCACGCTTCCGGCAATTTGCACGGTGCGAATACCCGGTTCATCAATGTGCACCATCCGAAGGCGGGATTTATCGCTTTCCCAAACCTGCGGGTTAGACGACATCATCTCGGATACGGTTAAACCGGCTCCCATCTCATAGCACAGCGTCCTGAACGGCCGGTCGGTAATACCTGCCATAGGGGCTGCGATCAGGCGATTTCTAAGCTGGTGGTGTCCGATGCGCATGAGTTAAGAAATGACCATACTGTGACTGCAAGGCGGCGTATATTACGCATTTTTTGCACGAGATGAAAGGCCAAACTTTGAACAATCCACTGTTGTAGATCAAGGAATCGCCGCTCAATCTTTCTGTTCAAAATTATTCATTATTTAAATCATTATGTTATACGAGAATGGTTATTTTATAGGCGCTTACAATTTCCCGTAACTTCTCATCATTTCTGAATAAATGCTTCGATGAAGCGGGATAATCTGCTGTTTTTAGCAGCAGATTTCCCCACTTCTTTGCGATCTGCGTCGCATTTTAGAACATGATCGTCATGCGAAAAATGCGTCTTATTCGACCACAACGCGCCCGTGCAGCGACTGTACCGGACGGTTATTATCGTGATGCATGGTATGAGTAATTTTCTCAAGCTGTTCTGCTGAGAGGGTTAACGGCTGTTTGAGCACGATCCAGGTAACCCCTTCAGAACACGGTGGTGTGGTCAAAGAGCCGCTAAAGCGCCAGTAAGTTTTCACCTTTGGCAGCAGTTTGTTCAGGTTGAGATCCTTCTCAATCGATACATTCTGTTCAGCCTGCTGAGGCATCACACTCCACAGCTTTTCCAGCTCGGGATTCGCAGCACCTTTATCAAACATGACGGCCACCACGGCCAGTTCACCCGCGCTGTTTTTATGTACCAGATGCATCTCCATCGCGTACTTCTTGCCGTGCACGGTGTTTTCGCTCGGCGCATGGAAGTGGAACTGCTGTAGCGTCCAGGTTTGCTTGTCCAGGGTTATCGTGTTGCGGGTATCTGCTTTTTCGCTGGCCTGAATGGTATGGCCATTGTTTGTCAGCCCGACAGGGCCATCAATGTAGTGCGTTTTAAGCGGAGGGAGATGGGCGTTAGCGGTCGAATCAATATTAATTGGAGACTGGTTCATCCCGCTTTGACAGGTCTTGTATGCCTCGTCCAGCTCGCCCCAGTGTTCCGGCGAACCTTCCCCTTCGTAGCTCCAGTGTGATGCAAATGCTGAAGCCGAAACCATGCTCAGCGCCAGCAGCGCTGCCTTGCCTGTAATGTGTTTCATCATATTCTTCCGGTGAATTTTTATAATACAAATCAACATGATTTGTGTGGTTATTTTACCGAAGAATGGCAGAGGGAGAGAGAACAATCAGAGGGTGAAAGGCGTGGTCAGATGACCACGCCAATTGCTTATTTTTTACGACCGGTAATACGACACCACTCTTCTTTCTCCACCACTGGGTCGAGAGCGAAAAGATCGGCGTAGGCTTCGCACACGCTGTCGGCCTGGCTTGCCAGGATACCCGAAAGCCCCAGCAGACCGCCCTCAACGGGCAGCACGCTGATTAACGGGGCCAGCTCACGCAGTGGGCCTGCCAGAATGTTTGCGACCACCACATCGGCTTTCATGGCGTCTGGCTGTGCATCCGGCAGATACAGCTCCAGACGATCGGACACGCCGTTACGCTCGGCGTTGTCGCGGCTGGCCTGAATGGCCTGCGGATCGATATCGATCCCGATGGCTTTAGCCGCACCCAGTTTCAGGGCGGCAATCGCGAGGATCCCGGATCCACAGCCGAAGTCGATCACCGTCTTCCCGTCCAGATCGAGACCATCCAGCCACTGCAGGCACAGGGATGTGGTTGGGTGAGTACCGGTACCAAATGCAAGGCCCGGGTCGAGCATCACGTTGACCGCATTCTCGTCAGGGACGTCGCGCCAGCTTGGGCAGATCCACAGACGCTTGCCGAACTGCATCGGGTGGAAGTTATCCATCCACTCGCGTTCCCAGTCTTTATCTTCCAGCTGTTCGATTTTGTGCACAAAACCCGCGCCCAGCAGAGGATGGTTTTCCAGAATCGCGACAACCTCTTTCATATCGGTTTCGGCATCAAACAGGCCAATAACGTCGGTATCACCCCACAGACGGGTTTCGCCCGGCAGTGGCTCAAAGACCGGCGTGTCATGCGTGTCCTGGAAGGTGATAGAGACCGAGCCGGCCTCCATCAGCGCATCGCTCAGTTCCTCGGCGTTAGCGCCGGTTGTGTTCAGTTTTAGTTGGATCCACGGCATGGCAAAACTCTTTATTTATCAGTAGAAATCATAGCGGGTTGTGGGACAGGCTGACCGAAACGGTTCCCCACCACAAACGCCAGTAAACTTAGCAGTAACGAAGGCACAATCGGATGGAAGCCCAGGTACTGAATCTTAAACGTTGCGAGGACGGCATACAGCACACCGCCGACGATCATGCCACTCAGCGCGCCCGCCGCGTTTGCCCGCTCCCAGTAAAGCCCTAACACCAGCGGCCACAGGAATACCGCTTCCAGCCCACCAAATGCCAGCAGGTTCAGCCAGATGATCATCTCCGGCGGACGCCATGCGGCGAGCATCATCAGAATACCGAGCACCAGCGTGGTCCAGGTTGAGATGCGTTTCAGCTTCTGCTCATTATGCATTTTAGCCGGACGCGCGCTAAGCCACAGATCTTTGATAATGGTTGCGGAAGCCTGAAGCAGGTGCGCGTTAACGTTGGACATGATGGCCGCCATCGGTGCAGCAAGGAATAAACCTGCGGCCCACGGCGGCAGAACCTGCACCATCAGCGTTGGTATCACCTGATCCGGTACGGTCAGGTGAGGTAATACAGCTCGACCCAGCGCGCCCGCCAGATGCATGCCCAACATCAGAAGGGCGACAACGACGGTACCAATCACAATCCCGCGGTGAACGGCTTTGCTGTCTTTATAGGAGATACAGCGCACGGCGGTGTGCGGCAGACCGATAACCCCAAAGCAAACCAGCACCCAGAAGGAGGTCATAAACGCGGGCGTCAGGATATCGTCAGCACCATGAGGGCTGACCAGCTTAGGATCAATCTGTTCCAGCGTTTGCACTGCATTGTGTAACCCGCCGGCCGCGTAGATGACGCCAACCAGCAGCACAAGAGTACCTATCAGCATCACCATGCCCTGCATGGTGTCGTTCAGCACGCTGGCGCGGAAACCGCCAAACGCAGTGTACAGCGCAATCGTGATCCCGAAGATGAGCAGCCCGGTCTCGTACTTAATACCCGCCGCCGTCTCCAGCAGGCGCGCGCCGCCAATAAACTGAACGGCAATGGCGCCGACGAAGGCGACAATCAGGCTGATACTGGCAATCCAGACCACCGCGCGGCTCTGATAACGCGCCTGCAGCATGTCGTTCAGCGTAATGGCGTTATAGCGGCGAGCGAGTATGGCAAATTTTTTGCCCAGAATACCCAGTGACAGCCAAATCGTGGGCACCTGAATCATGGCCAGCAATACCCAGCCCAGGCCGTATTTGTATGCGGCTCCCGGCCCGCCGATAAACGAACTCGCGCTCACATAGGTGGCGGTCAGCGTCATCGCCAGCACAAACCCGCCCATGGAACGGCTGCCGAGGAAATATTCGCTCAGGAACGATCCGGTACTGCGTTTGCGCATGGCATAGAAAGAGAGGCCAAATACCACGATCAAATAGACAACCAGTACGGTGATGATTTCAGTTTGCATCACTGTCCTCCAGCGGGAAATCGCGGAAGATAAAGCGCACCATCAGCCAGCTGAGCAAAATAAAAATCAACGGCACCAGCAGACACGCCATTTCAAACCAGTGCGGCAGGCCGGTTATGCCGGACGCTGAATTCGGTAAGTAAGCAGTTACTAACCATGCGGCGAGATAGAGAAGGGTCAGCCACAGCGCCCAGCGCGCTTCTTTATGGGCCTGAACAAAACGTTTGTCCATTTTTTGTCCCTTGTGGATGAAGAAAGCGGGGATTGTACATGATGAGGCTTTCCAGGCCCCAGAAATAAAAAAGGCCGGATAATCCGGCCTTTTCGTGTGCGCGCAGTCTTACTTCTCGTTAAGACCGAGTTTCTTCTCGAGATAGTGGATGTTGGTTCCACCATTCTGGAAGTGCTCGTCGCTCATAATGCGCATCTGCAGATCAACGTTGGTTTTGATACCGTCGATGATCAGCTCCTGCAGGGCGTTCTTCATGCGGGCAATCGCCACGTCACGGTTTTCGCCGTAGCAGATGAGTTTACCGATCATTGAGTCATAGTACGGCGGTACGGTGTAACCTGCGTAGATATGAGATTCCCAACGCACGCCAAAGCCGCCCGGCGCGTGGAAACGCGTGATTTTACCCGGGCTTGGCAGGAAGGTGTTCGGGTCTTCGGCGTTGATACGACACTCGATCGCATGGCCTTTCACCACAACTTCTTCCTGCTTGATGGACAGCGGCTGACCGGCTGCGATACGCAGCTGTTCTTTGATCAGGTCAACGCCGGTGATCATTTCGGTAACCGGGTGTTCAACCTGAATACGGGTGTTCATTTCGATGAAATAGAACTCGCCGTTTTCGAACAGGAACTCAAAGGTACCCGCCCCGCGATAGCCGATATCGACACACGCTTTGGCGCAACGCTCGCCGATGTAGCGACGCAGTTCCGGGGTAATACCCGGTGCTGGCGCTTCTTCGACCACTTTCTGGTGACGACGCTGCATGGAGCAGTCACGTTCTGCCAGATAGATCGCGTTACCCTGACCGTCAGCCAGCACCTGAATTTCGATGTGGCGTGGGTTTTCCAGGTATTTTTCCATGTATACCATGTCATTGCTGAAAGCGGCTTTCGCTTCAGCTTTGGTCATGGAGATGGACTGCGCCAGGTCAGCATCGCTGCGCACAACGCGCATACCGCGACCGCCGCCGCCGCCGGACGCCTTGATGATAACCGGGTAGCCAATGCGTTTAGCATGAGCACGGTTAGCATCCATGTCGTCGGTCAGAGGGCCGTCAGAGCCTGGTACGGTTGGCACACCGGCTTTTTTCATCGCGGTGATTGCAGACACTTTGTCGCCCATCAGGCGGATGGTGTCGGCTTTCGGGCCGATGAAGATGAAGCCAGAGCGTTCAACCTGCTCAGCAAAGTTGGCGTTCTCAGAGAGGAAGCCGTAACCCGGATGAATTGCCACCGCGCCGGTGATTTCAGCGGCGCTGATGATAGCCGGGATGTTCAGATAGCTTTTTACGGACGGAGCCGGGCCAATACAGACCGTCTCATCCGCCAGCAATACGTGTTTTAAATCGCGATCCGCGCTTGAGTGCACAGCGACGGTCTTGATGCCCAGTTCTTTACAGGCACGAAGAATACGCAGTGCGATCTCGCCGCGGTTGGCGATAACAATTTTATCCAGCATGTACGCCTCGTTACTCGATGACGACCAGCGGCTCGTCAAATTCAACCGGCTGACCACTTTCGACCAGAATCGCTTTCACAGTACCTGATTTGTCTGCTTCGATCTGGTTCATCATTTTCATCGCTTCAACGATGCACAGGGTATCGCCTACGTTGACTTTCTGACCCACTTCGATGAACGCCTTCGCGTCCGGGCTCGGGGTGCGGTAGAAAGTACCAACCATTGGGGAACGTACGATGTGACCACTGATTTCTGCTGCAGCGGCAGGTGCGGCTTCAGTTGCTGCTGGCGCAACGGCTGCGGAGAGCGCAGGCTGCTGCACTGGCGCAGCATAAGCCTGCTGCATTACCGGGAAGCTAGCGGCTGGGGCTGCACGGCTGATGCGTACAGACTCTTCGCCTTCAGAAATTTCCAGTTCGGAGATGCCTGATTCTTCAACCAGCTCGATCAGTTTTTTAATCTTACGAATATCCATGAGTGGGTTCCGTACTCTTGTTTAGTGTGATTGTGACAAGCGTTTTACCGCTGTCTGTAAAGCGTATGAATAGCCGTCTGCGCCCAGTCCACAGATAACGCCAGCAGCGATATCTGACAGATACGAATGGTGGCGGAACGGCTCTCGGGCGTGCACGTTACTCAGGTGGATCTCGATAAACGGGATACTCACCGCGAGCAGTGCGTCGCGGATAGCAACACTGGTGTGCGTAAACGCGGCCGGATTGATCAGGATATAGTCCACATTGTCTTTAGCCTGATGAATACGGTCGATGATTGCGTACTCCGCATTCGACTGAAAATGATCCAAATCCACATTCAGTGACGCTGCTTCCGTTCCCAGACGGTTAACAATTTCACTCAATGTCAGCGTGCCGTACTTCTCTGGCTCACGGGTTCCGAGCATGTTCAGGTTCGGTCCGTTCAAAACTAAGATGTGGAACTTATCAGTCATTATGCCGCTATCTCCTGCGATTTTCGGGTAAAAAACAAAATATACCTTCGAAACGCAAATGTCACCTTTTCAGAGGCTTAAAACCGCTGTCAGGCGAACCAAGGTCGCACATTATAACGATTTCGTAGCATTTAGCAGCTAAATACTGGTCTTATCAGGGAAGATTATCAACCGCTATCCGAAAAAGATTTGCGGTTGACGGGGAATATGCGGGAAAACGCACAGTTTCGCGAACTATCGCAACCACTGGCGGAACTTCTTGTAACGCCATGCTAAAAGCGCCACGGCGGCCAGTGCGTACAGGACCGGCTGCGGGGAGAGGATCTTCACCGACCACAGGTAATGAATGGGGGCGAGGATCGCGACAAGATAGACGAAGTTGTGCAGCAGCTGCCAGCGCCTGCCCAGTTTTCGCTGCGCATATTGCGTGGAGGTCAGCGCTAACGCCAGTAAAATCACCCAGCTCACAATACCCAGCGTCAGATAAGGGCGTGTCACCAGTTCGCGGCCAAGCAGTGCCAGATTGTTAATTCCCAGTTCCAGCAGGGCATAGCTGGTGAGGTGCAGCGTCGCCCAGGCAAAACACCATAGCCCTAACAGCCGACGGGTGCGTATCAATAGTGGCTGTTTAGCGTAGCGCGCCAGCGGCGAAACGAGCAAGGTGGCCAGCAAAAATTTCAGAGCCATCCGACCGGTAAAATGCTGGATATCCTTGGCCGGGTCTGCGCTAAAGAGCCCCTGGCTGGCGGCCCAGAACAGCCATATAAAAGGAAGTAACCCGGCCAGGTGCAGCAGCACTTTCAGCCAGGTAATCTGTTTTGCCGTTAAACGCACTCAGAAGTTCTCCCGTAAATTGAGGCCACGGTACAGCGAGGCCACTTCATCCGCATAGCCGTTAAACAGCAGCGTGGGCTGACGCTTCACGTCCAGCGCACCGCCGGAACCGATAAACCGCTCGGTTGCCTGCGACCAGCGCGGGTGATCCACATGCGGGTTCACGTTGGCGAAGAAACCGTATTCGTTCGGAGCCGCCAGATTCCAGGTGGTGGGCGGACGCTCGCGGGTGAGCTTAATGCTGACGATGGACTTAATTCCTTTGAAACCGTATTTCCACGGTACGGTTAAACGGATGGGGGCACCGTTCTGCGGCGGAAGCGCCTTGCCGTACACGCCGACGGTCAGCAGGGTAAGCGGGTGCATCGCCTCATCGAGACGTAGCCCTTCCACATACGGATACTCAAGCCCGCCGCCGATAAACCGGTCTTTTTGTCCTGGCATCTCGTCCGGCGCATAGCGCGTCTGGAAAGCGACATATTTTGCGTTGCTGGTGGGCTCAACCATCGCCAGCAGTTTATGCAGCGGGAAGCCGACCCACGGCACCACCATCGACCAGGCCTCCACGCAGCGCATGCGGTAGATACGCTCTTCGAGCGGGAAACGGGTGGTCAGATCGTGATGATCCAGCGTCAGAGGTTTCGCCACTTCGCCATCAATCTTCAGCGTCCACGGATCGGTTTTGAGGCTACCGGCGTTGGCGGCAGGATCGGCCTTGTCGAGACCAAATTCGTAGAAGTTGTTGTAGCCGGTGACTTTATCTTCTGGCGTCAGCGTCAGTTTATTTTGCCATTGGGCGGGTTTCGTAAAGGTGAGCGGGGCGCCGGAAGGGGCCTTCGGCCGATCGTTGCCTTTAAACCAGTCGAGCAGGTCGGCGTGTGCCGCCGGAGAGAGCGTCAGGGCTGTGGCGCTGATGCCAAGCATTTTCAGGATCTGGCGGCGCTGTAACATAAAGACAGACTCGGACGTTACGTCGGCTTCCGTCAGTTTTCGGTTTTTCATGGCATCCTCCGTCATGCGTTTTCCTAAGCATGACGGAGGAGAGGGATTCGCGCGAATATGTCACGAAAATTTGAAGATTAGGCGATTTTCACCAGCGCACGACCTTGGAACTGGTTGTCCATGATCTTACTGGCATAGTCCGGTGCCTGGCTGAGCGTAATCTCCGTTGCGCTCCGGGTGTAGAAGGATTCCGGCAGATCGCGTACCAGACGTTCCCATGCCTGCGTACGGCGAGCCGCTGGGGTCATCACGGAATCCACACCCTGCAGGCGGACGTTACGCAAAATAAATGGCATCACGGTGGTGGGCAGGGCAAATCCGCCCGCCAGTCCGCAGGCTGCCACGCAGCCGCCGTAGTTCATCTGCGCCAGGACTTTTGCCAGCACTTTATCACCGACGGTATCCACCGCGCCTGCCCAGACCTGTTTTTCCAGTGGACGGGTTTCGGCGAATTCGTCACGGCTGAGAATGCGGCTGGCCCCGAGCTGGCGCAGGTAATCGTGGGTGCTTTCGCGGCCCGACACCGCCGCGACCTGATAGCCCAGCTTGTGCAGCAGCGTGACTGCAGTGCTGCCCACGCCGCCGCTGGCACCGGTGACGACAATTTCACCCGACTCAGGGCGGATGCCCGCCTCTTCCAGCGCCATCACACACAGCATGGCGGTAAAGCCTGCCGTACCGACGATCATCGCCTTGCGGCCATCCATGCCTTTCGGCATTGGCACCAGCCAGTCGCCCTTCACGCGCGCCTGCGTTGCCAGCCCGCCCCAGTGATTTTCACCTACGCCCCAGCCGGTGAGCAGCACCTGCTGGCCCGGGTGGAAGCGCGGATCCTCGCTGGTATGAACCCGGCCCGCGAAATCAATCCCCGGCACCATAGGGAAATTTCGGATGATTTTACCCTTACCGGTAATCGCCAGCGCATCTTTATAATTTAAACTGGACCAGTCGATGTCGACGGTTACTTCGCCTTCCGGCAGGCGACTCTCTTCAACCGCCTGCACTGAGGCAAGCGTTTTGCCGTCCTGCTGTTCTAAGATCAAAGCCTGCATACGGGGTCCTCTCGACTCAGATGATTGGAAAATAATTTCTGAAGACTATACTCGCTCAGGGAAACGCAATGCCGATTTAACGCAATAAATTGCCAGATACACTCGATTTGGTAGTATGCCGCATTTGGAATGCAAGTTAGCGCTTACTCGCTACCCCATCAACCCACGGAGTAATCTCAAGGATGCGATTAACGACGAAGTTCTCGGCTTTTATCACCTTGCTGACGGGGCTTACCATTTTTGTCACGCTTATGGGCTGCTCCCTGAGCTTTTACACCGCCATTCAGGACAAGCTGGTTAACCGGGTACAGTCTGTTGCATCGGTGATTGATGCGCGTCTGCTGACGACGCCGCTACCGGCGCTCTCCCGTGAGCTCGATGAGTTGATGGTACCTGTTGATATCGTTCAGATCGACATTCTGCAGGGAAAGCATCGTGTTTTAAGCCACGAACGGCCGGGAAGCTATCGCCCCGCGGGCGTGGTGAGCCAGTATCGGGAAGTGACGGTGCATTCCCTGAAAAATCCGGGGATGACCATACACATGGTCTACCTCGATCCGATGGCGAGCTATTTTCGTTCAATGATGACCACCGCACCGCTCACCGTCGCCGTTGCGTTTATCGTCCTGCTGATCTTTCTCGCGGTCCGCTGGCTGCGCCGACAGCTCTCCGGCCAGGAGCTGCTGGAGATGCGCTCCGTGCGGATCCTTAACGGTGAACGCGGTCCGCAGGTGCGTGGCTCGGTCCATGAGTGGCCGTCACGCGCCAGCAGCGCGCTGGATACGCTGCTCTCGGAAATCCAGTTTGCCAGCGACCAGCGCAGCCGAATGGATACGCTGATTCGCTCTTATGCCGCCCAGGATAATAAAACTGGCCTTAACAACCGTCTTTTCTTTGATAATCAACTCGCGACGCTGCTCGACGATTCAGAAAAAGTGGGGACACACGGGGTGGTGATGATGATTCGCCTGCCCGATTTCGATCTCCTGCGCGATACCTGGGGACAGCGGGCTGCGGAAGAAAATCTCTTTACGCTGATCAACCTGCTCTCCACCTTTATTATGCGCTACCCGGGCGCGCTGCTGGCCCGCTATCACCGCAGCGACTTTGCCGTATTGTTGCCGCACCGCACGCTGAAGGAATCAGAAAGCATCGCCAGCCAGCTGCTGAAAGCGGTGGATGCGCTGCCGCAGAGCAAAATGCTCGACAGGGACGATATGGTCCACATGGGGATCTGCGCCTGGCGTGGCGGACAATCCACAGAACAGGTGATGGAACATGCGGAAGCGGCCACCCGCAACGCCGTGTTGCAGGGGGCGAACGGATGGGCGGTTTATGACGACTCGCTGCCGGAAAAAGGGCGTGGCAACGTGCGCTGGCGTACTTTGATTGAGCAAATGCTTAGCCGCGGTGGACCACGTATTTATCAAAAACCCGCGGTCATGAAAAACGGCAACGTTCATCACCGCGAGCTGATGTGTCGTATTTTTGACGGTACGGAAGAGGTTATCTCGGCGGAATATCTGCCGATGGTCCTGCAATTTGGCCTGTCCGAAGAGTATGACCGCCAGCAAATTACCCGATTGATTCCGTTTTTATCTTTTTGGCCTGAAGAAAGTCTGGCATTACAGGTTACCGTTGAGTCATTAATACGCCCACGTTTTCAGCGCTGGCTGCGTGATACATTAATGCAATGCGAAAAATCGCAACGCAAACACATTATTTTTGAACTTGCTGAGGCCGACGTAGGTCAACACATCAGCCGGTTACGTCCGGTGGTTCGTTTGATCAATGCGCTCGGTGCGCGTGTAGCGGTGACGCAGGCAGGCTTAACGCTGGTCAGTACCAACTGGATCAAGGAGCTGGATGTAGAATTATTAAAGCTACATCCGGGGCTGGTAAGGAATATTGAGAAGCGTACGGAAAACCAGCTGCTGGTACAGAGTCTGGTAGAAGCATGCAAGGGAACGCGAACACAAGTATTTGCCACGGGCGTGCGCTCCAGAGGTGAATGGCAGATGTTAACAGAGCGCGGTGTGATGGGTGGTCAGGGGGATTTTTTTGCTGCCTCTCAACCGCTTGACACCAACGTGAAAAAATATTTGCAAAGATACTCTGTTTGACCTGCCGTTTACGCTGTTTTCACGTAGAATATCGCGCCTGTAGCTTTGAGTATGTCGAGCAAAAAGCCAGTGAACGACCTTTAACGGGTTACAAACGTCAGTGGGGAACGCTACTGTTTATTCAGCCCTGAGGGAGTCAGGGGATGATTTTGTAACATCAGGAAACGTACTGCACAAATTTTCACCGTTGCAGATGATTTTTGCGCCTTGTCGCTGCTGCGTGTGGTTGGTAAAGTAAGCGGATTTTGTTTTCCGCCCCAGCTTTCAGGATTATCCCTTAGTATGTTGAAAAAATTTCGTGGCATGTTTTCCAATGACCTGTCCATTGACCTGGGTACCGCGAATACCCTTATTTATGTAAAAGGACAAGGCATCGTATTGAATGAGCCTTCTGTTGTGGCCATTCGTCAGGATCGTGCAGGCTCGCCGAAAAGCGTGGCCGCAGTGGGTCATGACGCGAAGCAGATGCTGGGTCGTACCCCTGGCAACATCGCCGCCATTCGCCCAATGAAAGACGGCGTTATCGCCGACTTCTTCGTGACTGAAAAAATGCTTCAGCACTTCATCAAGCAGGTTCACAGCAACAGCTTCATGCGCCCAAGCCCGCGTGTTCTGGTGTGTGTGCCGGTTGGTGCAACCCAGGTAGAGCGTCGCGCAATTCGTGAATCTGCCCAGGGCGCAGGTGCGCGTGAAGTGTTCCTGATTGAAGAGCCAATGGCGGCGGCCATCGGTGCTGGTCTGCCTGTGTCTGAAGCGACCGGTTCCATGGTGGTGGATATCGGTGGTGGTACCACTGAAGTGGCCGTTATCTCTCTGAACGGCGTGGTGTACTCCTCTTCCGTACGTATCGGTGGTGACCGCTTCGACGAAGCCATCATTAATTATGTACGCCGTAACTACGGCTCTCTGATCGGTGAAGCCACCGCAGAGCGTATCAAACACGAAATCGGCTCTGCGTATCCGGGCGATGAAGTGCGTGAGATCGAAGTGCGTGGCCGTAACCTGGCTGAAGGTGTGCCACGCGGTTTCACCCTGAACTCCAACGAAATTCTGGAAGCACTGCAGGAACCACTGACGGGTATCGTGAGCGCGGTAATGGTCGCGCTGGAACAGTGCCCACCAGAGCTGGCGTCCGATATCTCCGAGCGCGGTATGGTTCTGACCGGTGGTGGTGCGCTGCTGCGTAACCTCGACCGCCTGTTAATGGAAGAGACAGGTATTCCTGTCGTAGTTGCAGAAGATCCACTGACTTGCGTCGCCCGTGGTGGTGGCAAGGCGCTGGAAATGATCGACATGCACGGCGGCGATTTGTTCAGCGAAGAGTAGTCGAGTTTGAGAGGGTAGCAATTTGCTACCCTTTCTCTCTGACGCGAGAATACGCATAGCCTATGAAGCCAATTTTTAGCCGTGGCCCATCGCTACAGTTTCGCCTCATTCTGGCGGTTCTGGTTGCGCTTGGGGTCATTATTGCCGATAGCCGCCTCGGTACGTTCAGCCAGATCCGAACGTACATGGATACCGCCGTCAGTCCTTTCTACTTTATATCCAATGGTCCCCGTGAATTGCTCGACTCCGTTTCTCAAACGCTGTCTTCACGTGACCAACTCGAACTCGAAAACCGGGCATTACGTCAGGAACTGTTGCTGAAAAACAGTGAACTGCTGATGCTGGGGCAATACAAGCAGGAAAATGCGCGTCTGCGTGAACTGCTCGGCTCGCCGCTGCGTCAGGATGAGCAGAAAATGGTCACGCAGGTGATCTCCACCGTGAACGACCCCTACAGCGATCAGGTTGTGATCGACAAAGGGAGCGTGAACGGGGTGTATGAAGGTCAGCCTGTTATCAGTGATAAAGGCGTCGTGGGCCAGGTGGTTGCCGTGGCCAAACTGACCAGCCGCGTGCTGCTGATTTGCGATGCCACGCATGCGCTGCCGATCCAGGTCCTGCGTAACGACATCCGCGTGATTGCGGCCGGTAATGGCTGTACGGACGACCTGCAGCTGGAACACCTGCCAGCTAACACGGATATCCGCGTGGGTGACGTCCTGGTGACCTCCGGTCTGGGCGGACGCTTCCCTGAGGGCTATCCGGTTGCGGTGGTCTCTTCGGTGAAGCTGGATACGCAGCGTGCCTATACCGTGATTCAGGCGCGTCCAACCGCCGGTTTGCAGCGTCTGCGCTATCTGCTGCTGCTGTGGGGCGCCGATCGTAACGGTGCTAACCCGATGACGCCTGAAGAGGTGCATCGCGTGGCAAATGAGCGCCTGATGCAGATGATGCCGCAGGTTCTCCCGCCTGCGGATTCCATGGGGCCACCTGCGCCAGTCCCGGCGCCGGCAACCGGGTTAACGCAGCCGCTGCCGGATGCGCCGCCACCGCCTAAACTCTCTTCGGGAGGGCAGTAGTGGCAAGCTATCGTAGCCAGGGACGCTGGGTCATCTGGCTCTCGTTTCTCATTGCACTGTTGCTGCAAGTGATGCCCTGGCCGGATGACATTCTCGTTTTCCGGCCAAACTGGGTATTGCTCATTTTGCTCTACTGGATCCTTGCCCTGCCGCATCGCGTAAATGTCGGCACAGGTTTCGTGATGGGTGCCATACTGGATCTCATTAGCGGCTCTACGCTTGGCGTGCGCGCCTTGTCCATGAGCATTATTGCGTACCTCGTCGCACTCAAATTCCAGCTCTTCCGTAACCTTGCGCTCTGGCAACAGGCCCTGGTGGTGATGCTATTGTCGCTCGCTGCGGATATCGTTGTTTTCTGGGCAGAGTTTTTAGTGATCAACGTCTCTTTCCGACCGGAAGTGTTCTGGAGTAGTGTAGTAAACGGTGTGCTCTGGCCATGGTTATTCCTGCTGATGCGTAAGGTTCGCCAGCAGTTTGCTGTGCAATAAAAGGTTTCTATGACGTCTTTGTATCTCGCTTCCGGCTCCCCGCGCCGTCAGGAACTCCTGACGCAGCTAGGGGTCTCTTTTGAACGCATCGTGACCGGCATTGAAGAAAGACGTGCTGAGGGCGAAAGCGCCCAGCAGTACGTGTCTCGCCTGGCGCGTGAGAAAGCGCAGGCGGGCGTGGCCAGTGTGCCATGCGATCTCCCCGTGCTGGGAGCAGATACCATCGTTATTCTGAACGGTGAAGTGCTTGAGAAACCGCGCGACGCCGATCATGCGGCGCGCATGCTGCGCAAACTGTCCGGACATACGCATCAGGTGATGACGGCCGTCGCGTTGGCTGACAGCCAGCACGTGCTGGATTGCCTGGTGGTGACAGAAGTGACGTTCAGAGTGCTTACCGACGACGACATCGCCGCTTATATTGCCAGCGGTGAACCAATGGATAAGGCAGGTGCATACGGTATTCAGGGGCTGGGTGGCTGTTTTGTCAGGAAGATTCATGGCAGCTATCACGCCGTAGTCGGCTTACCGCTGGTGGAAACGTATGAGTTGCTGAGCAATTTTAACTCACTGCGTGAGGGAAGGGATAATTATGACGGCTGAATTGTTGGTAAACGTAACGCCATCGGAAACCCGTGTGGCCTATATTGATGGTGGCATTCTTCAGGAAATTCATATTGAGCGTGAAGCGCGGCGCGGAATAGTAGGCAATATCTACAAAGGTCGTGTCAGTCGTGTACTACCGGGTATGCAGGCGGCTTTTGTAGATATTGGACTGGATAAGGCGGCATTTTTACATGCCTCCGATATCATGCCGCACACCGAGTGCGTCGCGGGCGAAGAGCAAAAGCAGTTTGCCGTGCGCGACATTTCCGAACTGGTGCGTCAGGGACAGGATCTGATGGTGCAGGTGGTGAAAGATCCCCTCGGTACCAAAGGCGCCCGTCTGACCACCGACATCACCTTACCTTCCCGCTATCTGGTCTTTATGCCCGGCGCGTCGCACGTGGGCGTTTCGCAGCGTATTGAGAGCGAAACCGAGCGCGAGCGTCTGAAGAAAGTGGTGAGTGCCTACTGCGATGAGCAGGGCGGGTTTATCATCCGTACCGCCGCAGAGGGGATCAGCGAGGAAGACCTGGCGTCGGATGCGGCTTACCTGAAGCGCGTCTGGACCAAAGTGATGGAGCGTAAAAAACGCAACCAGACCCGCTACCAGCTCTACGGTGAACTGGCGCTTGCACAACGCGTTCTGCGTGACTTTGCTGATGCGCAGCTCGACCGCATTCGCGTGGACTCGCGCCTGACCTATGAAGCGCTGCTGGAATTTACCGCCGAATATATCCCCGAGATGCCTGGCCTGCTGGAGCATTATTCAGGGCGTCAGCCGATCTTCGATCTCTATGATGTCGAAAACGAGATCCAGCGTGCGCTGGAGCGTAAGGTTGAACTGAAGTCAGGCGGCTATCTGATCATCGATCAGACCGAAGCGATGACCACCGTCGATATTAACACCGGCGCGTTTGTCGGCCATCGCAATCTCGATGACACCATCTTCAACACCAACATCGAAGCCACGCAGGCGATTGCGCGCCAGCTTCGTCTGCGCAATCTGGGCGGCATTATCATCATCGACTTCATCGATATGAGTAATGAAGACCATCGTCGCCGCGTGCTGCACTCGCTTGAGCAGGCGTTGAGTAAAGATCGCGTGAAAACCAGCATCAACGGCTTCTCACAGCTGGGGCTGGTGGAAATGACGCGTAAGCGTACCCGCGAGAGCGTGGAGCATGTGCTGTGTAATGAATGCCCGACCTGCCATGGACGCGGAACGGTAAAGACGGTTGAGACCGTCTGCTACGAAATTATGCGTGAAATTGTGCGTGTGCATCATGCCTACGACTCCGACCGTTTTCTGGTCTATGCTTCCCCTGCGGTGGCTGAAGCGCTGAAAGGCGAAGAGTCACACGCGCTGGCGGAAGTGGAAATCTTTGTCGGCAAACAGGTAAAAGTACAAATTGAACCGCTCTATAACCAGGAGCAGTTTGACGTCGTGATGATGTAAGCGCAGTACGCTGCGTGACGAATGCTGACAAGGAGAGATGCGTGAGGCGATTGCCGGGGATTTTATTGCTTACAGGGGCAACGCTGGTCGTGATTGTCGCGTTGCTCGTGAGCGGGCTACGCCTCGTATTGCCGCATCTGGACAGCTGGCGTCCGCAGCTGCTGGCGAAAATCGAATCCACCACCGGCGTGCCGGTGAACGTCAGTCAGGTCAGCGCTAACTGGCAAAATTTTGGCCCGACGCTCGATGTCCGGGATATCAACGCCCGCCTGAAAGATGGCGGTTATCTGAAAATCAAACGCGTGACCCTGGCGCTGGACGTCTGGCAAAGCCTGCTGCATCTGCGCTGGCAGTTTCGCGATCTCACCTTTTATCAGCTCCAGTTCCTGACCAATACGCCGCTGTCCGGTAGCGATAGCGGTCAGGGGCTTGAAGCCAACCGCTTCAGCGATCTTTTCCTCCGCCAGTTCGATCATTTCGATCTGCGCGACAGCGAAGTGAGCTTTATTACTCTTTCCGGCCAGCGCGCCGAGCTGGCGATCCCGCAGCTGACCTGGCTCAACGGTAAGGATCGGCACCGCGCCGAGGGGCAGGTCAATCTCTCAAGCCTGAACGGCCAGCACGGCGTGATGCAGGTGCGCATGGATCTGCGCGACGATGACGGCCTGTTAAATAACGGCAAAGTCTGGGTGCAGGCCGACGATGTGGACGTCAAGCCGTGGCTGGGCGACTGGCTCCAGCAAAATATGCAGCTGGAAACGGCCCGCTTCAGTCTTGAAGGCTGGCTGACCCTGACGAAAGGCGAATTTGCCAGCGGTGATATCTGGCTCAAGCAGGGGGGCGCGAGCTGGAAAGGCGAAAAACAACAGCATCAGCTTTCCGTCGATAACCTCACCGCACACGTGACGCAGGAGAAAGAGGGCTGGCAGTTTGCCATTCCGGATACGCGCATCACCATGGACGGCAAGCCGTGGCCGCGCGGTGCGCTGACGCTGGCCTGGATGCCGGAGCTGGACGTTGGTGGTACGGCCAGTAAACGCAGCGACGAGCTGCGCATCCGTGCCAGCAACCTGGATTTGGCCGCCATTGAAGGGCTGCGCTCGATGGCGGCAAAGCTCTCTCCCGATCTCGGCGAGATCTGGCTGGCAACGCAGCCGAGCGGGAAGATAGACGCTCTGGCGCTGGATATCCCGCTCCAGGCGACGGAAAAAACCCGCTTCCAGGCAACGTGGAAAGATCTTGCCTGGAAGCAGTGGAAGCTGCTGCCGGGTGCAGAGCACTTTAGCGGCAAGCTGGAAGGCAGCGTGGAAAACGGCAGGCTGACGGTTGATATGCACGACGCCAAAATGCCTTACGAGACGGTCTTCCGCGCGCCGCTAGAAATCAAACAGGGCAGCGCGGTGCTTAACTGGCTCCGTAACGACAAGGGTTTCCAGCTTGATGGACGCCATATCGATGTGAAAGCCAAAGCGGTGCACGCGCGCGGCGATTTCCGCTATCTGCAGCCTGAAGGGGATGAGCCGTGGCTGGGTATTCTCGCCGGGATCAGCACCGATGATGGCTCTCAGGCCTGGCGCTACTTCCCGGAAAACCTGATGGGAAAAGCGCTGGTAGACTATCTCAGCGGGGCGATTCAGGGCGGTCAGGCGGACAATGCCACGCTGGTTTACGGCGGTAATCCCCATCTGTTCCCGTATAAACATAATGAAGGCCAGTTCCAGGTGCTGGTGCCGCTGCATAACGCCACCTTCGCGTTCCAGCCGGGCTGGCCCGCGCTGAAAAACCTGGATATCGAACTTAATTTCCTCAATGACGGCCTGTGGATGAAGTCCGACAGCGTGGCGCTGGGCGGCGTGACGGCCAGTAACCTGACGGCCAACATTCCGGACTACTCAAAAGAGAAGCTGCTGATTGATGCCGACATCAACGGTCCCGGCAAGGCGGTGGGACCGTACTTTGAGGAGACGCCGCTGAAAGAGTCGCTGGCCGCGACGCTTCAACAGCTGCAGCTTGATGGCGATGTGAATGCTCGCTTACATCTTGATATCCCGCTGGACGGCAAGATGACCACCGCCAAAGGCGACGTCCGTCTGAAGAACAACAGCCTGTTCATTAAACCCCTTGAGAGCACGCTGAAAAATCTCAGCGGGCAGTTCAGCTTTGAGAACGGTAACCTGAAGAGCGAGCCGCTTACGGCGAGCTGGTTTAATCAGCCTGTTAATATTGACTTCACGACGACCGAGGGTGAAAAGGCCTATCAGGTAGCCGTCAATCTGGACGGTAACTGGCAACCATCACGTATGGACGTCCTGCCGAAGCCCATTGAGGCGTCAGTGGAGGGGGCGGTTGCCTGGCAGGGTAAAGTGGCAATCGACCTGCCTTATCACGCGGGTGCCCAGTATAAGGTCGACATCACGGGCGATCTGAAAAACCTTCAGAGCCAGCTGCCTGCGCCGCTGGATAAACAGGCCGGACAGCCGCTGCCGGTAAAGCTGAACGTCGATGGCAACCTGAACAGCTTCGCGCTGACCGGCAGCGCGGGTGGGACAAACCACTTCAACAGCCGCTGGCTGCTTAACCGCAAGCTCACCCTCGACAAAGCCATCTGGACAACGGATAGCCGCTCCACGCCGCCGCTGCCGGAGCAGACGGGCATTGAGCTGAATCTCCCGCCGATGGACGGTGCTGAGTGGCTGGCGCTGTTCCAGAAAGGCGTTGGGCAAAACGTTGATGAAACCGCCCAGTTCCCACAAACCATTACCGTACGTACGCCGTCGCTGATGCTGGGCGGACAGCAGTGGAACAACCTGAGCATTGTCTCGCAGCCTGGCGCTAACGGCACGAAGGTGGAGGCCCAGGGCAGAGAGATCAACGGTACGCTGACCATGCGCAATCACGCGCCGTGGCAGGCGGCGATCCGCTACCTCTACTACAACCCGGCAAGCGCCGCGAGCGGGAAAGACAAACCGGCAGAGACGTCGCCGCTGAGTCATACCTCCCGCGTCGATTTTAGCGGCTGGCCCGATCTCCAGCTGCGCTGTGCGGAGTGCTGGCTGTGGGGGCAGAAATATGGCCGCATCGACGGTGATTTTGCCATCCAGGGAAACACGCTTACGCTCTCCGGCGGCCTGGTTGATACCGGATTTGGCCGCATGACGGCCGCAGGGGAATGGGTGAATAACCCGGGCGAGCAGCGGACGTCCCTGAAGGGCGACATTAAAGGCAACAAACTGGATGCGGCAGCCAGTTTCTTTGGTATCAGCACGCCGCTGCGCGGCTCGTCATTTGATGTCGATTACGATCTTCACTGGCGTGATGCCCCGTGGAAGCCGGATGAGGCCTCGCTTAACGGCATTCTGAAAACCCACTTCGGCAAAGGTGAGATCGCCGACGTGAGTACGGGGCGTGCCGGACAGATCCTGCGCCTGCTGAGTTTTGACGCGCTGCTGCGCAAGCTGCGCTTCGATTTCAGTGATACCTTCAACGAAGGTTTCTACTACGATTCCATCCGCAGTACGGCGTGGATCAAGGACGGCGTTCTGCACACGGACGACACGCTGGTGGATGGCCTTGAAGCGGATATCGCCATGAAAGGCTCCGTTAACCTCGTGCGTCGCGAACTGGATATGGAAGCCGTCGTGGCACCGGAAATTTCCGCGAGCGTGGGTGTGGCGGCAGCTTTCGTGGTGAACCCGATTGTTGGTGCGGCGGTGTTTGCCGCCAGTAAAGTGCTGGGGCCACTCTGGAGCAAGGTCTCCATTCTGCGCTACCGCATTACCGGTCCGGTAGATAAACCGCAGATTAACGAGGTGCTGCGCCAGCCGCGCAAAGATGCACAGCAATGATTTGACGTGGGCAGGTAATTGCCTCACTCTCAATAAATACGATCTTTATACCGCCACGGGCGGCAACGAACGAGTAGCAATACGATGAGTCTGAACCTGGTAAGTGAACATTTGCTCGCAGCGAACGGCCTGAGCCATCAGGACCTGTTCTCCATTCTTGGTCAACTGACCGAACGCCGTCTCGACTACGGCGACCTTTATTTCCAGTCGAGCTATCACGAATCCTGGGTTTTAGAAGACAGCATCATCAAAGATGGCTCCTACAACATCGACCAGGGCGTCGGCGTCCGTGCCGTCAGCGGCGAGAAAACCGGTTTTGCCTATGCCGATCAGATTAGCCTCACCGCACTTGAGCAGAGCGCGCAGGCCGCGCGTACCATTGTGCGTGATACCGGCGATGGTCGCGTGAAAACCCTCGGAGAAGTGCAGCACTCTGCGCTCTATACCAGCATCGATCCGCTGCAGAGCATGAGCCGTGAAGAGAAGCTGGATATCCTGCGTCGCGTGGACAAAGTCGCCCGCGCGGCGGACAAACGCGTGCAGGAAGTTTCAGCCAGCCTGAGCGGTGTGTATGAACTGATTCTGGTGGCGGCAACGGACGGCACCCTGGCGGCAGATGTTCGCCCGCTGGTGCGTCTCTCCATCAGCGTGCAGGTTGATGAGGACGGCAAACGCGAGCGCGGCTCAAGCGGCGGCGGCGGTCGTTTCGGCTATGACTGGTTCCTGGGCGACGTTGACGGTGAAGCGCGCGCTGACGCGTGGGCAAAAGAAGCCGTGCGTATGGCGCTGGTGAATCTGAATGCCGTCGCGGCGCCGGCGGGCTCATTCCCGGTGGTGCTGGGTGCTGGCTGGCCGGGCGTATTGTTGCATGAGGCGGTAGGCCACGGCCTGGAAGGCGACTTTAACCGTCGCGGGACGTCCGTGTTCAGCGGACAGATCGGGCAACTTGTCTCCTCGGAGCTGTGCACCGTGGTGGATGACGGCACCATGCGCGATCGCCGTGGCTCGGTGGCTATCGACGATGAAGGTACGCCAGGCCAGTACAATGTGCTGATCGAAAACGGCGTGCTGAAAGGCTACATGCAGGACAAACTCAACGCGCGCCTGATGGGGGTTGCGCCGACGGGCAACGGACGCCGTGAATCTTACGCGCATCTGCCGATGCCGCGCATGACCAACACTTACATGCTGCCGGGCAAATCCACGCCGCAGGAGATTATCGAATCCGTTGATTACGGTATCTTTGCGCCAAACTTTGGCGGCGGCCAGGTGGACATTACCTCCGGTAAGTTTGTCTTCTCTACTTCAGAAGCGTACCTGATCGAGAAGGGCAAAGTGACCAAAGCGGTGAAAGGTGCAACGCTGATTGGCTCCGGTATTGAAGCCATGCAGCAGATCTCGATGGTTGGTAACGATCTGAAGCTGGATAATGGCGTGGGCGTCTGCGGTAAAGAGGGCCAGAGCCTGCCGGTTGGCGTGGGCCAGCCAACGCTGAAAGTGGACAACCTGACGGTGGGCGGCACAGCCTGACCTGACTCCTTCATAAAAAAGGCGCTACATCAGTAGCGCCTTTTTTTTTAGCGTAAGTGACCCAGCGGTATCTCCGGATCCGGCTCGTGCGTGATGCGGTTACGTAAATCACGACGAATGATTTCTATCGACCAGAACCAGACCAGATGGCCCACGATCTCTGACACGTGTTCATACCACGGCAGCTCAAATAGCGGTGGCGTCAGCCCCATCAGCGGGAAGGAGATCATATGCACAAAGAGCTGAGCTAACGCACCCGCCAGCAAACCCTGCCAGAGTTTAATTTTCGGGAAGACTTCAGCAACGACACAATACCCGACAGCGAAGACGATTGAGAAAATAATATGCGTCACGCCGACCCAGTTAAATATATGTCCGGCAAATGTATAAACCGCTGCGTTAGGATCAACAACACCCAGCCAGTCACGTAAAAATACATAGGGAGGGTTTAAAAAATTACGTGAACAGTCAATCTGGCTTGCGGCTCTTATTAATTGCTCAGGCCCGCATGCGCCGGTAAATAGATCGGTGGGACTGCGTGGCGGAAGCGGCACTTCGGCTCCCCATTTGACAAACGCGGAGACAATCCCTGCAATTAAACCGACGAATGCGGCGAGCCCATAGCGCCTGCGTGAAGGCGGTGTTTGTTCAAATAGATTCATTTCTTTTCCTTGTTTAATGTCATCCTGCGGAATACATTTTATTATTCATATAAGCAACAAATTAATAACAGTCTGAACAGCAGACTGTTTATAAAGTAAAGGGCGGGCGGCGGCAGTGTCAATTAGCTATTCCTGATAGTGACGAAGGAATATTCCAGATTGCAGAGGGGGTTTATCCTGGAAATATTCATCGCTCATATACTTTCAGGGATAAATCGATTATTCCTTCCTTCTTCCCCGCATCCCCTGAAACAGCTCCGCCACGTCCACAAAATACTCGGTCAGATAGTTAATACACACCTGTACCTTGAGCGGGAGTTTGTCTTTTTCGGTATACAGGGCGTACACCGGGCGCGGATCGGACTGGTAGCGTGGGAAGAGGATCTCCAGCACGCCGCTGTTGATCTCGTTGATCACCCACATCAGCGGCACGTAGGCGATCCCGGCGCCGGCCACCAGCCAGCGCGAAATGGTCATCGGATCGTTAGTGACAAAACGCCCTTCCGGCAGCAGTCGGGTGGAGATCCCTTCCGGGGCGATCAGCTCAAATTCATTGTCGGGCCGCACGCTGTACTCCAGCCATGAGTGGTTAGTGAGGTCGGCGGGTTTCTCCGGAACACCGTACTGCGCCAGATAGCTTTTCGATGCACAGACCACCATCGGCATGCTGCCCAGCCGACGCGAGAACAGGCTGGAATCCTGCAGCGCGCCGACGCGGATCACCACGTCCAGCCCGTCGGCAATCAGATCCGGCGCCGGGATACCCGTCACCAGATTGACGGTAAGCCCGGGGTACTCTTTCAGCATATCCGCGGTCATGGCAGCGAGAACATTTTGTGCCATAGTTGAAGAACACCCGATGCGCAGCGTGCCGATGGGGGTGTTGTTGAAGGCATAAAGCTGTTCGTGAACATCCTGCACTTCAAGCAGCATGCGGCGACAGCCCTGATAGTAAATTTTACCCGCTTCCGTCAGCCCAATGCTGCGGGTGCTGCGGTTGAGCAGCTTGACCTGAAGCTCATCTTCCAGTTTGGACACCGTCTGGCTGATGGATGAGACGCTCATCTGAAGCTGGCGTGCAGCGGCGGTAAAGGAGCCCAGTTCAACCACTTTGGCGAAGACCGACATGCGTTTTAAACGTTCCATTGTTCACTCTGGCTTAAAAGTGATTTAGATCACATATTATAGATAACAGCATAACAGTTACGTTAATATATTATTTATTACATAACGGCTGCGCCATTCTCGCCCGGCGTTTCTTGCTCTCCTGCGATGGCGTGCGCTAAAAAATTCTGAAGCCTGCACTCTCTCTAATCAAGGTCAACATGAGTCTGTTTCCCGTTATCGTGGTGTTTGGTCTGTCGTTCCCACCGATATTTTTCGAGCTTCTTTTATCACTGGCGATCTTCTGGCTGGTGCGCAAGGTGCTGGTCCCTACCGGGATCTACGATTTCGTCTGGCACCCTGCATTGTTCAATACCGCGCTGTATTGCTGCCTGTTCTATCTGATATCGCGCATGTTTGTCTGAGGTTGATGTGAAAACGCTAACAAGAAAAATCTCCCGCACTGCCATTACTACGGCGCTGGTTATCCTCGCCTTCATCGCTATTTTCCGCGCCTGGGTCTATTACACCGAATCACCGTGGACGCGTGATGCACGCTTCAGCGCCGATGTGGTGGCCATCGCCCCTGACGTGGCCGGTCTTATCACGGCGGTCAACGTCCACGACAACCAGCTGGTGAAGAAAGATCAGGTCCTGTTCACCATCGACCAGCCTCGTTACCAGAAAGCGCTGGAAGAGGCGGAAGCGGACGTGGCCTATTACCAGGCGCTGGCTGCGGAGAAACGCCGCGAGGCTGGCCGCCGTAATCAGCTGGGCGTTCAGGCAATGTCCCGTGAAGAGATTGACCAGTCCAACAACGTGCTGCAGACCGTGCTCCACCAGCTGGCGAAAGCGCAGGCAACGCGCGATCTGGCGAAGCTCGATCTGGAGCGCACCGTGATCCGTGCGCCGTCGGATGGCTGGGTGACCAACCTGAACGTCTACGCCGGGGAATTCATTACCCGCGGCTCAACCGCCGTGGCGCTGGTGAAACAGAACTCCTTCTACGTGCTCGCCTATATGGAAGAGACCAAGCTGGAAGGCGTACGTCCAGGATATCGCGCGGAGATCACGCCGCTGGGTAGCAATCGCGTCTTTAAAGGCACCGTCGACAGCGTTGCCGCAGGGGTGACTAACTCCAGCAGCTCTAACGATGCCAAAGGGATGGCGACGGTAGATTCCAACCTCGAGTGGGTGCGTCTGGCCCAGCGCGTGCCGGTGCGCATCCACCTGGATGAACAGCAGGGAAATCTGTGGCCTGCGGGTACCACGGCGACGGTGGTGATTACCGGTGAAAAAGACCGGGATGCCAGCCAGGATTCATTCTTCCGTAAAATTGCCCACCGCCTGCGCGAGTTTGGTTAATCGACATGGGTATCTTTTCCATCGCCAGCCAGCACATTCGCTTCGCCGTGAAGCTGGCGTGCGCCATCGTGCTGGCGCTGTTTGTCGGCTTCCACTTCCAGCTTGAAACCCCTCGCTGGGCGGTGCTGACGGCTGCGATTGTCGCGGCGGGTCCGGCCTTCGCCGCGGGCGGGGAGCCCTATTCTGGCGCGATCCGCTATCGCGGGATGCTGCGTATCATCGGGACGTTTATCGGCTGCTTCGCGGCGCTGACTATTATTATTCTGATGATCCGCACCCCGCTGCTGATGCTGATGGTCTGCTGTATCTGGGCAGGTTTCTGCACCTGGATCTCGTCTCTGGTGAAAGTGGAGAACTCCTACGCCTGGGGGCTGGCGGGCTATACCGCGCTGATTATTGTCATTACCATTCAGTCTGAACCGCTGCTCGCCCCACAGTTTGCGGTGGAGCGCTGCAGCGAGATTGTGATTGGTATTGTCAGTGCAATCGTCGCTGACCTGCTGTTCTCCCCGCGCTCCATCAAGCAGGAAGTCGACCTTGAGCTTGACGCGCTGATGGTTGCCCAGTACCAGCTGATGCAGCTCTGCATTAAGCACGGCGACAGCGAAGAGGTGGATAAAGCCTGGAGCGGGCTGGTACGTCGTACGCAGGCGCTGGAAGGGATGCGCAGCAACCTTAATATGGAGTCCTCGCGCTGGGCTCGCGCGAATCGTCGCCTGAAGGCCCTCAACACGGTCTCTCTGACGCTGATTACCCAGGCATGTGAAACCTATTTGATTCAGAACACCCGACCGGAAGCGGTCACCGATACGTTCCGCGAACTGTTTGCCGAGCCGGTGGAAACCGTGCAGGACGTGCACAAGCAGCTTAAGCGCATGCGTCGGGTGATTGCCTGGACTGGGGAGCGCGACACGCCGGTGACGATCTACACCTGGGTCGGTGCCGCGACGCGCTATCTGCTGCTGAAGCGCGGCGTGATCGGGAACACCAAAATCAGCGCGGCGGAAGAAGAGGTGCTGCAGGGCGAAGTGGTGATCAAGGCGGAATCCGCCGAGCGTCATCACGCCATGGTCAACTTCTGGCGTACCACGCTGGCCTGTATGCTCGGCACGCTGTTCTGGCTGTGGACGGGCTGGACGTCCGGCAGCGGCGCGATGGTGATGATTGCCGTCGTGACCGCACTGGCGATGCGTCTGCCTAACCCGCGAATGGTCGCCATTGATTTCCTCTACGGCACCATTGCCGCCCTGCCGATAGGCGCGCTCTATTTTCTGGTCATCATCCCGTCGACGCAGCAGAGCATGCTGCTGCTCTGTATTAGTCTGGCGGTAATGGCGTTCTTTATCGGTATTGAAGTACAAAAGCGGCGCCTGGGATCGCTGGGGGCGCTGGCAAGTACGATTAACATCATCGTGCTCGATAACCCGATGACCTTCCATTTCAGCCAGTTCCTCGACAGCGCGTTAGGTCAGCTGGTGGGCTGTTTCCTGGCCATGATGGTGATACTTCTGGTTCGGGATAACTCGCAGGCAAGAACGGGCCGCGTGCTGCTGAACCAGTTCGTGTCGGCTGCCGTGTCGTCGATGACAACCAATACCGCGCGCCGTAAAGAGAACCACCTGCCCGCGCTCTACCAGCAGCTGTTTTTACTGCTGAACAAGTTCCCGGGCGATATCGCGAAGTTCCGCCTGGCGTTAACCATGATCATCGCGCACCAGCGTCTGCGTAACGCGCCCGTGCCGATCAACGACGATCTGTCGGCCTGGCACCGCCAGTTACGTCGTACCGCCGATCACGTGCTTTCCGCCAGCAGCGATGACAAACGGCGTCGTTACTTTACGCAGCTGCTTGAAGAGCTCGATATCTACCAGGAGAAGCTAAAGCACTGGGAAGCACCGCCTCAGGTGACCGAGCCAGTAGGACGGCTGGTGTTTATGCTGCAGCGCTACCAGAATGCCCTCACGGATAACTGACTGAAGTAAAAAACCGACGCCAAAAGCGTCGGTTTTTTTGTGGCTATACTTATTCCAGCACGTTCTTACATTTCAGGAAGGGAGGACACATGACGACCCAGGCGCTTCAGGATCACATCCTTTTTCAGACCGGTTATCTGGTCAACGGGATCTGGAAAACGCTGGACACGACGTTCGATGTACTTAACCCCGCGACCGGGGAAGTCATCGCTAAAGTCGCGAAGGCGGGTAAAGCACAAACCGAAGACGCTATCGCAGCGGCCACCAAAGCCTTCCCGGCCTGGCGTGCCAAAACCGCAAAAGAGCGTTCGGCGATTCTCTACCGCTGGTACGAACTGATTATTGAGAATAAAAGCTGGCTCGGGCGGTTAATGACCACCGAACAGGGCAAACCCCTGAAAGAGGCGGAGGGAGAAGTCGAGTACGCCGCCAGCTTTATCCAGTGGTTTGCCGAAGAAGCCAAACGCGCGAACGGTGAAATTATTCCGCCGATCAAACCCGGCTCACGCATTCTGGCGACCCGTGAACCCATTGGTGTGGTCGCGGCGATTACGCCGTGGAACTTCCCGATGGCCATGCTCACCCGCAAGTTAGGCCCGGCGCTGGCAGCAGGATGTACCGGGGTGATCAAACCGGCCAATAACACACCGCTTAGTGCCTTTGCGCTGCTTACCCTGGCAAAACAGGCCGGCGTACCCGACGGCGTGCTCAACGCCGTGGCCGGGAATACGCATGAAATCAGCGATGCGATTATGGCAAGCCGGGACGTGCGTAAAATCTCCTTTACGGGTTCAACCTCCGTCGGCAAAACGCTGGTGCGTAACGCCGCAGAAACCATGAAGAAAGTCTCGATGGAGCTGGGGGGAAATGCTCCTTATATCGTTTTTGAGGATGCGGATATCGACGCAGCGGTTAAGGGGGCGATCGCCAACAAGTTCCGCAATGCCGGGCAGGTCTGCGTCAGCGTGAACCGTTTTTATATTCAGGAAACCGTCTACGACAAATTTGTTAATAAACTTGCCGATGCGGTGAATGGGCTGAAGGTGGGGAATGGTCTTGACGAAGGGGTGATCGTCGGGCCGCTGATTGAACCTTCTGCGGTCAACAAGGTGCGTGAGCATGTCGACGATGCCGTTGCCCGGGGCGCAACCGTACTGGCTGGGGGTAAACCCCATCCGCTTGGTGGGAATTTCTGGATGCCAACCGTACTGGGCGACTGCCATGAAGGCATGAAGCTGGCAGAAGAAGAGACGTTTGGCCCGGTGGCGGCGTGCTTCCGTTTCACCTCGGAAGATGAAGTTATCCAGCGCGCCAACAACACGCCCTATGGGCTGGCGGCTTACTTCTATACCCAGAATCTCTCACGGGTCTTCCGCGTTTCACAGGCAATCGAGAGCGGGATGATCGGCATTAACGAGTGTGCCGTCTCCACGGAGCTCGGCCCCTTTGGCGGCGTAAAAGAGTCAGGTCTTGGACGAGAGGGCTCCGTGCTGGGGCTGGAAGAGTATCTGGAAGTTAAAACCCTGCATATTGGGGGATTATAATAGACAGGGCGGCATCTGCCGCTCGCCTGGACTGGGTGGCTGGCAATGAAAACCTATACGTTTGATTTTGACGAGATCGACAGTCAGGAAGACTTCTACCGTGAATTTATCCGGGTGTTTGATCTTGAACGGGAAAGCGTGACGAATCTGGATACGCTGTGGGACGTGGTGACCGGCAGCCTGCTGCCGCTACCGCTGGAAATTGAGTTCATCCATTTGCCCGATAAGCTTCGCAGACGTTTTGGCGCGCTGATATTGCTTTTCGATGAAGCGGAAGAAGAGCTTGAAGGGCAGCTGCGCTTTAACGCGCGGCATTGAATCAAAAAAAAAGCCCCTGACCATGAGGCCAGGGGCAAGTCGTATGATGAGATACGACGAGGGTTTATTTATACAGCTCTGCCGTTGCATGCCAGTGGTCACCCTGATTCAGTTCGGTGACGCGATAGCTGCTGGCGCCTGCTTTTTCAGCTTTGGCGGCAAGTTCGTGACGAATATCCATCGGGGAACCGGTGACTGACGTCACGGATACGCTGCCCATTGGCTGCAGATTTTGTGCCTGGTCGGCATTCACCTGCTGTACGGCTGCACTTGCGCCGAAAGAGAGAACGGATGCCAGACCGAGGGTTGCGATGATCAATTTGGTTTTCATAGTCTTTACTCCTGAATAGGGTTTTTTACTCAACGGCGAGAAGGGTTGAACCGCTATTTTTATGCCTGGTGCCGTTGAGGGGAGATTTACGTTTTCAGTTATTACTAAAACTTATTTGTACAGCTCAGCGGTGGCGTGCCAGTGGTCACCAGAACGCGCTTCGATGATGCGATAGGATGACGCACCCTGTTCTTCCGCTTTTTTGTTCAGCATCTCACGCATGTCCATTGGCGATGTGCCGACCGCGCCGACAGAAACCGTACCGATGGCCTGGCGGGATTGCGCCTGGTCAGCATTGATAGAGTCGGCAGCGAAAGCACCGAATGACAGGACAGACAGGACGCTCAGCGCCGCTACAGTTGATTTGATTTTCATGATTCTTACCTCGTCGAATTTTTTAGTGGGGTCTTGTTTCGTGACCCTCATCACAAAATCAAGTATACACTAATAACGGTAAAAATTAATACCAGACTAATGGTTTCTATTGTTATTACGTGTTAACCAGACTATTTTTTATAACCAAATTGCATAATATTGGGTGTTTTTTGTTCGATTGTGGTGATTATATCTAATTAAATCATATGGATAGTAGCTTTTGATTTTTTGTGCGATTTTTTGATTTAGCATTCACCAGATGAATGTTAATGGGTGGTAAAAAGCACTATTTGTCAAAGTGAAGGGCAGTAGAAAAGAAGGGGAAACGCAGCGTAAGCAGAACGATCCCCGTAGCGACGCTACGGGGAGAGGGGATTAGAGTTCCTGTTCGAACAGAACCAGAATCGCTTCGTGGAGATCTTTCACGGAGAAACCGCTGGCTGGTGTGGTAAAGATGGTGTCATCGCCGGCGATAGTCCCCAGGATCCCCTCCGTTTTACCCAGCGAGTCCAGCATGCGGGCAATCAGCTGTGCGGCGCCAGGGCTTGTGTGGATCACCACTACGGCGTCGTTATGATCGATATCCAGAACCAGATTTTTGAGCGGGCTGGAGGTGGTCGGCACGCCAAGTTCTGCCGGCAGGCAATAGACCATCTCCATCTTGGCGTTACGGGTACGCACCGCGCCAAATTTCGTTAACATGCGGGAGACTTTCGACTGATTGATGTTATCGAAGCCTTGTTCCTGCAGCGCCTGAACAATTTCTCCCTGAGAACTGAATTTCTCTTCTTTGAGTAGCGCCTTAAACGCCTTTACTAATTCTTCTTGCTTAGACGAGCTTCGCATAAGTCACCCGGAATATGACGATAGAAACAACATTATTATGCATGTGGATGAATTTTTATGCAAATTATCTACCCAGCGCCAGGCTGAAATAATGTTATGAAAGGGAGTGATTTTATCAGATTTCGTTATCAGAAAACATGCCTGGGTCACGCCGCGCAAATAAGCTTAAAAGTAAATTAAATGTTATCAAAATGATGTTGTTTTGGTGGCGGGGCAGGGTGTATTGTAACCACCTCTTAATGCGTTGCCATTTGTCGTCAGATAGCCTTCTGATGAGAGATAAAGTCGCGTGACCTCAAATTCTTTAGCTACGAAAATTGTAATTATTTACTTGCTGAATTATGGTCGCCGCAACGGATTTACAGATACTTAAGTTAACCATAATAAGGAGTTTAGGATGAAAGTCGCAGTCCTCGGCGCTGCTGGTGGTATCGGCCAGGCGCTTGCCCTACTACTGAAAACCCAACTGCCTTCAGGCTCAGAACTCTCCCTGTACGATATTGCTCCGGTAACCCCAGGTGTGGCGGTTGACCTGAGCCACATCCCGACCGCTGTAAAAATCAAAGGCTTCTCCGGTGAAGATGCACGTCCTGCACTGCAGGGTGCTGACGTGGTGCTGATTTCTGCAGGCGTGGCGCGTAAGCCAGGCATGGATCGTTCAGACCTGTTCAACGTCAACGCGGGCATCGTGAAAAACCTGGTGCAGCAGATTGCAGAAATCTGCCCGAAAGCATGCATCGGTATCATCACTAACCCGGTGAACACCACCGTGGCTATCGCGGCAGAAGTGCTGAAGAAAGCCGGTGTTTACGACAAAAACAAACTGTTTGGCGTGACCACGCTGGATATCATCCGTTCCAACACCTTTGTTGCTGAGCTGAAAGGCAAACAGCCAACAGAAGTGGAAGTGCCGGTCATTGGCGGTCACTCTGGCGTCACCATCCTGCCTCTGCTGTCGCAGATCCCAGGCGTGAGCTTCACCGAGCAGGAAGTGGCTGACCTGACTAAACGCATCCAGAACGCGGGCACCGAAGTGGTGGAAGCGAAGGCGGGTGGCGGTTCTGCAACCCTGTCTATGGGCCAGGCAGCTGCGCGTTTTGGCCTGTCACTGGTTCGCGCTCTGCAGGGCGAGAAAGGCGTTGTTGAATGCGCTTACGTTGAAGGCGATGGCGAACACGCTCGCTTCTTCTCTCAACCGCTGCTGCTGGGTAAAAACGGTATCGAAGAGCGTAAATCCATTGGTACGCTGAGCGCGTTTGAACAACACGCGATGGAAGGTATGCTGGATACGCTGAAGAAAGATATCACCCTGGGTGAAGAGTTCGTTAACAAGTAAAACGAACCGTCTTCTGGCAAAAAAAACGGAGCTTATCGCTCCGTTTTTTTATGCTTGTCAGTTAGTGGCCGGATATTCCTGAATCGTCACATGCAGCGTCAGTTTCTTATCGTTGCGCATGACTTCAACAGGGATGATAGAGCCCGGACGAATCTCTGCCACCTGGTCCATCGTCTCCAGCGCAGAGACCGCTGGCGTGCCGTTGACCGACACAATGACGTCATTTACCTGAATACCCGCATTAGCGGCCGGGCCACCAGGCGACACTTCATTCACCACAATCCCCTGAATCTGATCGATACCACCGCCCTGGGTATGCATCGGTGCAATTTCGCGCCCGCCGATACCGATATAGCCGCGGATCACGCGTCCGTCGCGGATCAGCTTATCCATGATCTTGGTCGCCAGCTGGAACGGAATGGCAAAGCCGATCCCTTCCGGCGTCTCGCCGTCGTTACTCTTATCGAACGAGAGGGTGTTGATGCCCATCAGTTCGCCCAGCGAGTTGACCAGCGCCCCGCCGGAGTTACCGTGGTTGATGGAGGCATCGGTTTGCAGGAAGTTCTGCCGCCCGGAGGGGTTGAGGCCAATACGACCGGTCGCGCTAATAATCCCCTGGGTGATGGTCTGACCCAGGTTGTAAGGGTTACCAATCGCCAGGACGACGTCACCAATATGCGGGGTTCGTTTACGGTTGATCGGGATGACCGGCAAACCGCCCGTGGCGTTAATTTTCAGCACGGCCAGGTCGGTCAGGCTGTCAGATCCAACGAGTAACGCCTCAAATACGCGGCCATCCTGCAGGGCGACGATGATCTGGTCGGCATCGTTAATCACGTGCTTGTTGGTAATAATGTAGCCGCGCTCGTCCATTATTACGCCGGAGCCGAGGGTACGGATCTCCAGCTGGTTGTGGGCTGAGGTGTTCAGACCACGATTATAGACGTTAACCACGGCAGGTGCGGCACGGCGAACGGCCTGGTTATAGGTGGCTGGCGTTTCATCCGTGCTATCGAACTGGGGAGCCGACAGTTTATTGAGCTGACGTATAGACGGCAGCGCCAGCAGCAGCAGGCCAGCAACAATCAAACCGATGACAATAGAACGTAAGAGCTTTAAAAGCATGATGCGCGTGTCGTTAAAAAAGGAACGATTTGCAGCATAACATGAGTTATCCGGACATCACACGCAGCGGTGATGTCCGGGTCACAAATGCTTAGCGCAACAGTATATAGATGGACTCATTGCCACGCATGACCTGCAGGGCAATAACCGCCGGTTTACTTTCCAGCACCTTGCGCAGTTCGGCAATGGACTGCACGCGATTGCGGTTTACGCTAATGATCACGTCATCCTGATGCAATCCGGCCTGTGCGGCAGGGCTGCTCTTCTCGACGGTCTCGATGCGAATGCCTTTCGTACCGTCTTTCAACTGCCCATCGCTCAACGTAGCCCCTTGCAGGGCCGGGGCGATAAGCTCCGCACTGGCAGAGGAAGAGGTGCTCTTATCCAGCGTGACTTCAACGTCCAGCGGCTTACCGTCACGTATCAGGCCCAGCTTCACTTTGGCACCAGGTTCCGTTGTGGCAATCCGCGAACGCAGTTCTGCAAAGCTGCTCAGCGGCTTGTCGTTGAGGCTGACGATCACATCACCCGATTTCACGCCCGCTTTTGCCGAGCCGGAGTTAGGCAGCACTTCACTGACAAACGCCCCGCGCTGTACGTTGATGTTGAACGCTTTTGCAATATCCGCGCTCATCTCCATGCCTTTAATACCCAGCAGCCCGCGTTTGACTTCGCCAAACTGAATGAGCTGTTGAGAGAGGGTTTTGGCCATATTGCTGGGGATAGCAAAACCGATCCCGATGCTGCCGCCGCCCGGGGCCAGAATCGCCGTGTTAATCCCTATCAGCTCGCCGTTAAGGTTGAGCAATGCCCCGCCGGAGTTCCCACGGTTGATGGAGGCATCGGTCTGGATAAAGTTTTCCAGCCCTTCCAGATTGAGGCCGCTGCGTCCCAGCGCGGAGACGATCCCGGAAGTCGCGGTCTGCCCTAAACCAAAGGGGTTGCCCACGGCGACGGCAAAATCGCCGACGCGCAGTTTGTCGGAGTCCGCGATGGCAATCTGGGTCAGGTTGCTCGGGTTTTGCACCTGCAACAGCGCGATGTCGCTCTGGTCATCTCCGCCGATCAGTTTGGCATCGAATTCGCGGCCATCGTTCAGCTGGACGCTGATTTTATCGGCCTGGCTGATGACATGGTTGTTGGTCAGAATATAGCCTTTTGCCGCATCAATAATGACGCCAGAGCCCAGGCCTTCAAAAGGCTGCGCCTGCTGGTCGGGAGACTCATCGCCAAAATATTTTTTCAGTTCTTCAGGGACGCGTTGGTTTTGTACTGCGGTACCTTCAACCTGAACGCTGACGACCGCAGGCAACACTTTTTCCAGCATGGGTGCGAGGCTTGGAATGGCCGCCTGGCCAGGCACCTGGGTGGGGATGGCGGCGAATACAGGGACGGACGCCGAGAGAGATAACCCGACACTTAACGCGATAGCGCTCAACAGCTGGTTTTTTTTCTTCATCGATGTTGACTCTCGTAACCTGGAATAAAGGAAAAACGGCCCCAAAAACACGTTGATGTTATTGAATTTTAAACCGCTGAACAATGAGGTGTTTAACTAAATGATAGCTGGGGTCATCAAGAAAGGACGGGCGCAATCGCTGCGCCCGTAAAATAAATTCAGGTTGTGCGATTAATCGCGTTTTACACCGCCGCGCAGCAGGCCGGACGCGCCATCGGAATAGTCGCGAGGCATCTGAACGGGCGCCTGATCGTTACCGGCTTCAGAGTCAGCCAGACGGTTGCGGAACGGGTTGGTTTCCGCGGTCATTTCCGGCAGCAGGCTGCTGGAGCTTTTGGCCATATGTTGATACAGCTGACGATAGTCGGTCGCCATGTTGTCCAGCAGCTCGGCGCTACGGGCAAAATGGCTGACCAGCTCTTCACGATACTCTTCCAGCTCGGCTTTGTTCTTTTCCAGTTCGTACTGCAGTGACTGCTGCTGACGCAATTTGCGATTACCGAAACGCATGGCCACAGCACCGATAACGATGCCGACGACTAAACCGATTAGCGCATATTCCCAGGTCATGAACTTCTCCCGTTGTCTTGTTGTTCCGTAGGGTGTTGGCTCGGCTCCTGCCTGTGCCTGATAATGCCACTATAACCGCTATTTCCGTAGAAGTGGAATCCTGACGTATCATCGCGTAGTGTAGAACGGCCTTTTTTTCATCAGTCGCGTCTGCTGGTGAGCGTTAATTGAAGGAATAACAATAAGATTATGCAAAACCTGTCCCCTGCATCGCGATATCAACTGGCCCTAAACGAGGGCACTCATCAGCCGGATGACGTTCAACGTGAGGCGGTAAACCGTCTGGAGATGATTTATCAGGAGCTCACGGCAAAACCCGCTGAAGTCGAACAGAACGGTGGCCTAAAGGCGGCGTTTGGGCGGTTGCTCGGTAAAAAAGCGCCGCAGGCTCATGCGCCGGTGCGCGGTTTATATATGTGGGGCGGGGTCGGTCGCGGAAAAACCTGGCTGATGGACCTGTTCTATCTGAGCCTGCCGGGCGCACGCAAACAGCGCCTGCACTTCCATCGTTTTATGCTGCGGGTGCATGAAGAGCTGACCGCACTGCAGGGTAAAAGCGATCCGCTGGAGATTGTGGCCGACAGGTTCAAGGCGGAAACCGACGTGCTCTGCTTCGATGAGTTTTTTGTGTCTGACATCACCGATGCCATGCTGTTAGGTGGCCTGATGAAAGCGCTATTTGCCCGCGGAATCACGCTGGTGGCCACGTCGAATATCCCGCCGGATGAGCTCTATCGTAACGGCCTGCAGCGGGCACGCTTCCTGCCTGCCATCGACGCCCTCAAGCAGCACTGCGACATCATGAACGTCGATGCCGGTGTCGATTATCGTCTGCGAACCCTGACACAGGCGCACCTCTGGCTTTCGCCGTTAAATGCAGAGACCACCCGCGAGATGGATAAGCTTTGGCTGGCGCTGGCGGGGGCAAAACGCGATCACGCCCCGGAACTCGAGATTAACCATCGCCCGCTGCCCACCCTTGGCGTCGAAAACCAAACGCTGGCGGTCTCCTTTACGACGCTCTGCGTGGATGCCCGCAGCCAGCACGACTACATTGCGCTTTCGCGTCTGTTCCACACCGTGATGGTGCTGGATGTACCGGTGATGACGCGGCTGATGGAGAGCGAAGCACGGCGCTTCATTGCGCTGGTGGACGAGTTTTATGAGCGCCACGTCAAGCTGGTGGTCAGCGCCGAGGTACCTTTATATGAGATTTACCAGGGCGAGCGGCTGAAGTTTGAATTCCAGCGCTGCCTGTCGCGCCTGCAGGAGATGCAGAGCGAGGAATACCTGAAGCTGGAGCATATGCCGTAACAAACGTCACCCTCTCCCTGTGGGAGAGGGACTGGGGGGAGGGCACCAGACGTTAATAAATGCCACCCTCTCCCTGTGGGAGAGGGGCCGGGGGTGAGGGCACCAGACCGTACAATACTTAACCCCGAAAAACCCATTCCAAATCACATTTAAGGGTCGATCTTTGACCTCAACTTCTCTATAATCTTGCGACCCCACGTTACGAGAAGGTTTTTTTCCCGAAACTTTCTATGTGTCGGCATTAGCTATTCGAAGGGGTAGGTTTGCCGGACTTTGTCGTGTGAACCTCAACTGACTAAACGTTTGGGTGTTCACCAACGTGTAACTTATTATTTGGGTAAGCTTTTAATGAAAACTTTTACAGCTAAACCAGAAACCGTACAGCGCGACTGGTATGTTGTTGACGCGACCGGTAAAACTCTGGGCCGTCTGGCTACTGAACTGGCTCGTCGCCTGCGCGGTAAGCATAAAGCGGAATACACTCCGCACGTTGATACCGGTGATTACATCATCGTTCTGAACGCTGATAAAGTTGCTGTAACCGGCAACAAGCGTACTGACAAAGTGTACTATCACCACACCGGCCACATCGGTGGTATCAAAGAAGCGACCTTTGAAGAGATGATTGCCCGCCGTCCTGAGCGTGTGATTGAAATCGCGGTTAAAGGCATGCTGCCAAAAGGCCCGCTGGGTCGTGCTATGTTCCGTAAACTGAAAGTTTACGCAGGCAACGAGCACAACCACGCGGCACAGCAACCGCAAGTTCTTGACATCTAATCGGGATTATAGGCAATGGCTGAAAATCAATACTACGGCACTGGTCGCCGCAAAAGTTCCGCAGCTCGCGTTTTCATCAAACCGGGCAGTGGTAAAATCGTAATCAACCAGCGTTCTCTGGAACAATACTTCGGTCGCGAAACTGCCCGCATGGTAGTTCGCCAGCCGCTGGAACTGGTTGACATGGTAGAAAAACTGGATCTGTACATCACCGTTAAAGGTGGTGGTATCTCCGGTCAGGCAGGTGCGATCCGTCACGGTATCACCCGCGCTCTGATGGAGTACGACGAATCCCTGCGTTCTGAACTGCGTAAAGCTGGCTTCGTTACTCGTGACGCGCGTCAGGTTGAACGTAAGAAAGTGGGTCTGCGTAAAGCACGTCGTCGTCCACAGTTCTCCAAACGTTAATCCATTCTGCTTACGCAGAACGATTGGCGAAAAACCCGCTTCGGCGGGTTTTTTTATGGATAATGCGCAGGTTATCCACAATCTCCATGCATATATCTTCTCTTTTTCCACATTTCCAGAATCCCCTCACCACAAAGCCATCAAAATCTGGTAAACTATCATCCAATTTTCTGCCCAAATATCGGTGAATACTCGATTTTTGTTCGTTTCTTGAACAATGTGTTTTCTCTGGGATGGGCGATACAACATCTGGCTGGCCCCTGTTGGGCTGGTAGCAGTAAAAATTCTGAATATACCTGGAGGTTTTCATGGCTGTCGCTGCCAACAAACGTTCGGTAATGACGCTGTTTTCTGGTCCTACTGACATTTATAGCCATCAGGTTCGTATCGTGCTGGCCGAGAAGGGTGTCAGTTTTGAGATCGAGCATGTGGAAAAGGATAACCCGCCTCAGGATCTGATCGATCTCAACCCGAGCCAAAGCGTACCGACGCTGGTGGATCGCGAGCTGACCCTGTGGGAATCCCGTATCATTATGGAATATCTGGATGAGCGTTTCCCGCATCCGCCACTGATGCCTGTTTACCCTGTCGCGCGTGGTGAAAGCCGCCTGTACATGCAGCGTATTGAAAAAGACTGGTACTCGCTGATGAACGTTATCGTCAGCGGTTCCGCTTCTGAAGCTGACGCTGCACGTAAGCAGCTGCGTGAAGAGCTGCTGGCAATCGCGCCTGTGTTTGGTCAGAAACCGTTCTTCCTGAGCGATGAGTTCAGCCTGGTGGACTGCTACCTGGCACCGCTGCTGTGGCGTCTGCCAACCCTGGGCGTAGAGTTCAGCGGTCCTGGCGCGAAAGAGCTGAAAGGCTATATGACTCGCGTATTTGAACGCGACTCTTTCCTGGCATCTTTAACTGAACCGGAACGTGAAATGCGTCTCGGCCGAGGCTAATGACTGTGGAAATGTCACAACTTACCCCACGCCGTCCGTATCTGCTGCGCGCCTTCTATGAATGGCTGCTGGATAACCAGCTCACGCCGCACCTGGTTGTGGATGTGACGTTGCCGGGCGTGCTGGTTCCAATGGAATACGCGCGTGACGGACAGATCGTACTGAACATTGCGCCGCGTGCGGTGGGTAACCTGGAGCTGGCAAACGATGAAGTGCGCTTCAACGCGCGTTTCGGCGGCGTGCCGCGTCAGGTTTCCGTACCTCTGGCAGCCGTGCTGGCTATCTACGCGCGTGAAAACGGTGCGGGTACCATGTTCGAGCCGGAAGCGGCGTATGATGAAGATGTTGCCAGCCTGAATGATGACAACGCATCCGATGAGCGCGAAAGCGACACGGTGATGTCACTTATTGATGGCGATAAACCCGATCATCACGACGACAATGACCCTGATGACGATCCGCCTCCGCGCGGTGGTCGTCCGGCTCTTCGCGTCGTGAAATAAAAAACAGGCCCAATCGGGCCTGTTTTTTTACACTTCCAGGTAGTTCAGTATACCGTCAGCCGCCTTGCGGCCTTCGGCAATCGCCGTCACCACCAGGTCAGAACCGCGAACGATATCGCCACCGGCGAAGATTTTCGGGTTGCTGGTCTGGAACGCGTTATCGCTGCCTTCTGGCGCAATCACGCGGCCCTGTGAATCCAGCTCGACGCTGTGCTTCGCCAGCCACTCCATGCTGTGAGGACGGAAACCGAACGCCATCACCACGGCATCGGCCGGGATCACGTGTTCAGAACCGGCGACGATTTCCGCACGACGACGGCCTTTCGCATCCGGTGCCCCCATCTCCGTGCGCGCCATCTTCACACCGCTCACTTTACCGTTGGCATTCACTTCAATACCCAGAGGCTGGATGTTGAACTGGAACTCCACGCCCTCTTCACGCGCGTTTTTCACTTCGCGTTTAGAACCCGGCATGTTCTCTTCGTCACGACGGTAGGCGCAGATCACGTGTGCCGCATTCTGACGAATGGAGGTACGCACGCAGTCCATCGCGGTATCACCGCCGCCCAGCACCACCACGCGTTTGCCTTCCATGCTGACGAATGGCTCATCCGCCGTTTCACCATAGCCCATAATCTGCTTGGTGTTGGCAATCAGGAACGGCAGCGCGTCGTACACGCCCGGCGCATCTTCGTTCTCCAGACCGCCGCGCATGGACTGATAGGTGCCCACGCCCAGGAACACGGCGTCGTAATCCTTCAGCAGGTCGTCGAGCTGCACGTCGCGGCCCACTTCCACGTTAAGTTTGAACTCAATGCCCATGCCGGTGAAGATTTCACGGCGACGGGTCATGACCTCTTTTTCCAGCTTGAAGGCCGGGATACCGAAGGTCAGCAGGCCGCCGATCTCCGGATGACGGTCAAAGACCACCGCCTTCACGCCGTTGCGGGTCAGCACGTCCGCACAGGCCAGGCCCGCCGGGCCCGCGCCGATGATCGCCACGCGCTTGTCGGTTTGCTTCACGCCGGTCATATCCGGACGCCAGCCCATCTCGAACGCTTTATCGTTGATATAGCGCTCGATGTTGCCGATGGTCACCGCGCCGAACTCGTCGTTCAGCGTACAGGAACCTTCGCACAGACGGTCCTGAGGACACACGCGGCCGCACACTTCCGGCAGGGTGTTGGTCTGGTGAGACAGCTCGGCGGCTTCAAAAATACGTCCTTCGTTGGCCAGCTTCAGCCAGTTCGGGATGTAGTTATGTACCGGGCATTTCCATTCGCAGTAAGGGTTACCGCAGGACAGGCAGCGGTCTGCCTGCGCTTTGGCCTGGCCCTCTGAAAACGGCTCGTAGATTTCAACAAATTCAATTTTGCGGATCTTCAGCGGTTTCTTTGGCGGATCAACACGCTGCAGGTCGATAAACTGGTATACGTTCTGGCTCATCTGAATTCCTTACTGCGCCTGCACGCGCAGCTCTGCTGCGCTACGACTACGGTGACCCAACAGGGCTTTAACATCGCTGGACTTCGGCTTAACCAGCGCGAATTTCGCAGAGAACGCTGGCCAGTTCGCCAGGATCTCTTCGCCGCGCGAAGAACCGGTATGCTGCACGTGTTCGGTGATCAAACCGCGCAGATGTTCTTCGTGGATAGCCAGCGTATCAACGTCCAGCACTTCCACCAGCTCCGGGTTCACGCGTTTGCGGAACTCACCGTCTTCATCCAGGACGTAGGCAAAACCACCCGTCATGCCCGCGCCAAAGTTCACGCCGGTTTTACCCAGAACGCAAACAATCCCGCCCGTCATGTATTCACAACCGTTATCGCCAATGCCTTCCACCACGGTGATGGCACCGGAGTTACGCACCGCAAAACGCTCGCCCGCACGGCCTGCTGCGAACAGACGACCGCCGGTCGCGCCGTACAGGCAGGTGTTACCGATGATGCTGGCTTCATGGCTGCGGAAAGCTGAGCCGACCGGAGGACGCACCGCCAGCAGACCGCCCGCCATGCCTTTGCCGACGTAGTCGTTGGCATCGCCGGTCAGGTAAAGCTCAACGCCGCCTGCGTTCCACACGCCGAAGCTCTGACCCGCAGTACCGCTGAAGTGCGCGGTAATCGGATCCGCCGCCAGCCCCTGGTCACCGTGCGTTTGCGCGATATAACCGGAAAGGGAGGCGCCCACGGAGCGGTCGGTGTTGCGGATATCAAACCAGAACGTTTTGCTCTGCTTGTCGTCCACGTACGGCTTCGCCTGCTGCAGCAGCTGTGCGTTCAGCACGCCGTTATCGAACGGCGGGTTGTTCTCGGTGCAGTAGACCGCTTTGCCAGGGTGCGGCTGCGCGGTTTCCAGCAGCTTAGACAGCTCCAGCTTCTGCTGCTTCGCCGTGAAGCCTTCCAGCTCTTTCAGCAGGTCGGTACGACCAATCAGATCCACCAGACGTTTAACGCCCAGCTGCGCCATCAGCTCGCGGGTTTCGCGGGCGATGAAGTCAAAGTAGTTGGTTACTTTGAACGGCAGACCGTGATAGTGATTCTTACGCAGCTTCTCGTCCTGGGTTGCCACGCCGGTTGCGCAGTTGTTCAGGTGGCAAATACGCAGGTATTTACAGCCAAGCGCAACCATTGGGCCGGTACCGAAGCCGAAGCTTTCCGCGCCGAGGATCGCCGCCTTGATGATGTCGAGGCCGGTTTTCAGACCACCGTCCACCTGCAGGCGGATCTTATGACGCAGACCGTTAGCCACCAGCGCCTGCTGGGTTTCCACCAGGCCAAGCTCCCACGGACAGCCCGCATATTTCACGGAGGAGAGCGGGCTTGCACCGGTACCGCCGTCGTAGCCGGCGATGGTGATGAGGTCCGCATAGGCTTTCGCCACGCCGGTGGCGATGGTGCCGACCCCCGGTTCGGAAACCAGCTTCACGGAGATCATCGCCTTCGGGTTGACCTGCTTCAGGTCGAAAATCAGCTGCGCTAAGTCCTCGATAGAGTAGATATCGTGGTGCGGCGGCGGGGAGATCAGCGTCACGCCCGGTACCGAGTAGCGCAGTTTGGCGATGTACGGGGTAACTTTATCACCCGGCAGCTGGCCGCCTTCGCCCGGTTTCGCACCCTGAGCGACTTTAATCTGAATCACGTCGGCGTTGACCAGGTACGCTGGCGTTACGCCAAAGCGACCGGATGCCACCTGCTTGATACGGGACACCTTGTTGGTGCCGTAACGGGCCGGATCTTCACCGCCTTCGCCGGAGTTAGAGTTGCCGCCGATACTGTTCATGGCTTCCGCCAGCGCTTCGTGGGCTTCCGGGCTCAGCGCGCCGATGGACATCGCCGCGGTGTCGAAGCGTTTGAACAGTTCGGATGCCGGTTCAACGTCGTCAATGCTGACCGCTTCATCACCCGGATTCAGGGCAATGAGGTCGCGCAGCGTTGCCGCCGGACGGTTGTTCACCAGCTCAGCGTACTGCTGATAATCACGGTATTCGCCGCTCTGAACCGCCTGCTGCAGCGTGCGCACCACGTCCGGGTTGTAGGCGTGGTATTCGCCGCCGTGAACGTATTTCAGCAGACCGCCCTGATCCAGCGGCTTACGTGCCAGCCAGGCGCGTTTGGACAGGTTCACCAGATCCTGCTGGAAGTCAGCAAAACCGGCGCCGCCGATGCGGCTGACCACGCCCTGGAAGCAGAGGTTGGCGACCTCGTCATGCAGGCCGACCGCTTCAAACAGCTTCGAGCAGCGGTAGGAGGCAATGGTCGAGATGCCCATTTTGGACATGATCTTGTACAGACCTTTGTTGATGCCGTTACGGTAGTTCAGCATCACCGCGCGGTAATCTTTGTCGATCGCGCGGGTATCCACCAGACGGGCCAGCGTTTCGTAGGCCAGGTACGGGTAGATCGCCGTCGCACCGAAGCCTAACAGCACGGCAAAGTGGTGCGGATCGCGCGCGCTTGCGGTTTCCACAATGATGTTGGCGTCGCATCGCAGGCTCTTATCGACCAGACGCGTCTGGATAGCGCCCACCGCCATCGGGGCCGGTACCGGCAGACGGTTTTTCGCGATGTTGCGGTCGGACAGCACCAGCAGCACGGTACCGTTACGCACCATCTGTTCGGCTTTGTCACACAGCGCATTCACCGTCTCTTCGAGGCTCGCTTCGTTCACGTCGAAGGTAATGTCGAGCGTGTCGGCGCGGTAGTGCTCCTCTTTCATGGTGGTGAGCTGTTTGAAATCGGAGTACAGCAGGATCGGCGATTTAAAGGTCAGACGGTGTGCCTGGCCTTCGGCCTCGCAGAAGACGTTCATCTCGCGACCGATGCTGGTGGCCAGCGACATCACGTGCGCTTCACGCAGCGGGTCGATCGGCGGGTTGGTGACCTGCGCGAACTGCTGACGGAAGTAATCGTAAATGATGCGCGGCTGGCTGGAGAGCACGGCAAACGGGGTATCGTCACCCATCGAGCCGACCGCTTCCTGGCCGTTCTCACCGAGCACGCGGATGACGGAGTCCAGCTCTTCTGCGCTGTAGTTAAACTGCTTCTGGTAGCTTGCGAGGGTATCGTCGTCCAGCTCGCGGCTGCCCACTTCTTCGTCCGACAGATCTTCGAACGGCACCAGACGACGCACGTTCTTCTCCATCCACTCTTTGTACGGATGGCGGCTTTTCAGATCGTTGTCGGTTTCGGCGGAGTGCAGGATGCGCCCACCGCGGGTGTCGATTACCATCAGCTCGCCCGGACCGACGCGGCCTTTCTCGACCACTTCGTCAGGCTGGTAATCCCAGATACCGACTTCAGAGGCGCAGGTGATGAGCTTGTCTTTGGTGATGACGTAGCGCGCCGGACGCAGACCGTTACGGTCCAGGTTACAGGCGGCAAAACGGCCGTCGGACATGACGATGCCCGCCGGGCCGTCCCACGGCTCCATGTGCATGGAGTTGAAGTCGAAGAACGCGCGCAGCTCAGGATCCATATCCGGGTTGTTCTGCCAGGCCGGTGGCACGAGCAGACGCATGGCGCGCACGATATCCATCCCGCCCGCCAGCAGCAGTTCCAGCATGTTATCCATCGAGCTGGAGTCAGAGCCGGTTTCGTTCACGAACGGTGCGGCATCGTGCAGATCGGGGATCAGTGGCGTCTGGAACTTATAGGTACGGGCGCGGGCCCACTGGCGGTTACCGGTGATGGTGTTGATCTCGCCGTTGTGCGCCAGGTAGCGGAACGGCTGAGCCAGCGGCCAGCGTGGAACGGTGTTGGTGGAGAAGCGCTGGTGGAACAGGCAAATGGCCGATTCCAGACGCAGGTCCGCCAGGTCCAGGTAGAAGCGCGGCAGGTCAGCCGGCATACACAGACCTTTATAGATGTTCACCAGGTTAGAGAGGCTACAGACGTAGAACTCTTTATCGTCCTGGAGACGTTTTTCAATACGGCGGCGGGCAATAAACAGACGGCGTTCCATATCACGCGGACGCCAGCCCGCAGGCGCGTTGACGAAAATCTGTTCAATACGAGGCAGCGAGGAGAGGGCGATTTCACCGAGTACCCCTTCGTTGGTTGGCACATTGCGCCAGCCGACAATCGACAGGGTTTCACGCTGAAGTTCTTCTTCGACGATGCGGCGTGAGGCGGCAGCCTTTTCAGGATCCTGATTCAGGAACAGCATGCCGACAGCGTAGTTTTTGGCTAAACGCCAGCCGCGCTCTTCCGCCACGATGCGGAAGAAACGATCCGGTTTTTGCAGCAGCAGGCCGCAACCGTCGCCGGTTTTACCATCGGCAAGGATGGCGCCACGGTGCTGCATACGGGCCAGTGCGTGAATAGCGGTACGCACTACCTTGTGGCTAGGTTCGCCTTCTATGTGGGCGATCAGGCCGAAACCACAGTTATCCTTCTCAAGGGATTTATCGTACAACATATCAGTGAACCTCCCCAGGCTCGTCGGGCTTCCCACTGAACTTTACCGTGGCGCACAGGCACAGAAAGAGCATGGCGACGGGGTTTGCGTTTCATACGCGGACCTCGCATTCGCCCTCTTTTTCATCCTTTCGCGCAGGTAAACAAGTTTGAGGACTTGCTTCAGAGGGAATCTCAATTACTGCATAAATATGATGAGCAGGCCGCTCATCCAGAAAGCTTCCAGCGGATTTCCAACTTATCGGGAATTGGTACACAGGTCAAATGGCAATCTTATTTATACAAAAATGTGCTAAAGAGAGTTTATCCGATTGTAATTAAAGGCTATTTAACTATTTTTACATTGATTGTATGCCCTGGCAGGACGCAGCGGAGTGTGATCTGACTCACTATATGTAAGCGGTATTATCAATGTAGCGTGCTGAATAGCAGTTTTATAGCAGAATAATAATCTGGCATTGTCTTCAAACCCGCATAAAGTCACTGTTTTTCAGTGGCGGCGCTATAAATGAAAAAAACAATCAGAACATAAGGAAAAGTAATCACGAATGGCGTGAATGAAATTGCAGTAATCCTGAGTATTTATTCATATAGATAAAGGCCGTCCAGGGCGATTGATCCAGGTCATCGCCGACAGAGGCTAAAAGTGGCAGGCTTGTCCCCTTTCTCCGGGACGGTCTATCAGATTATGCAGTTACAGAAATTAGTCAATATGTTTGGTGGGGATCTTTTGCAGCGGTACGGGCAAAAGGTTCACAAGCTGACGCTGCACGGCGGGTTTAGCTGCCCGAATCGTGATGGCACCATCGGGCGCGGCGGCTGCACCTTCTGTAACGTTGCGTCCTTTGCTGACGAAGCCCAGCAGCATAAATCTATCGCGGAACAGCTTGCCCATCAGGCCAGCCTGGTGAATCGCGCGAAGCAGTATCTGGCCTATTTCCAGGCCTACACCAGCACGTGGGCGGAGGTGCAGGTGCTGCGCTCTATGTATCAGCAGGCCGTCAGCCAGGCTAACATCGTTGGGCTGTGCGTGGGCACGCGCCCGGACTGCGTGCCGGACGCGGTGCTGGACCTGCTCAGCGAGTATAAAGAACAAGGCTACGAGATCTGGCTGGAGCTGGGCCTGCAAACCGCGCACGACAAAACCCTGCACCGTATTAACCGTGGCCATGATTTCGCCTGCTACCAGCGCACCACGCGCCTGGCCCGTGAGCGCGGGCTGAAGGTCTGTTCGCATCTGATTGTCGGTCTGCCCGGCGAAGGTCAACAGCATGGCCTTGAAACGCTGGAGAGGGTAGTTGAGACCGGCGTGGACGGCATTAAGCTGCACCCGCTGCATATCGTGAAGGGAAGCATTATGGCGAAAGCCTGGGAAGCGGGGCGGTTAAGCGGTATTGCGCTTGAGGACTATTCAGTGACGGCGGGGGAGATGATTCGCCACACGCCGCCGGAAATTGTCTACCACCGTATTTCGGCCAGCGCCCGCCGTCCAACGCTTCTGGCACCGCTATGGTGTGAGAACCGCTGGACGGGGATGGTGGAAATCGACCGCTATCTGCAGGAGAACGGTGTACAGGGTTCGGCGCTGGGCCGCCCGTGGATTCCCCGTCTACCGGCGACGGCCGCCTAACAGACTCCCCAGCATGCCGCGCACGATCTGATTGGTGACCTGTCGCGCCGCGCTTTTCGCCATGGTCTGTACCACGCCGTCGCGCTTGCCGCCACGCGGCCCGGTGCTGCCGAACAGGATGTCTTTGAGCCCCCCGAGAATACCGTCATCCACGGCGACAGACTGTCCTTTAGCGGCGGGCGCATCCTGCGATTCGGTGGTCGCCTGTACCCCTTTTTGCAGCATCTCAAAAGCGGACTCGCGATCCACCTCGTCTTCGTACTTCCCGTAAACCGGAGAGTGGTTAATCAGGCCGTTACGTTCATCGTCGGTAACCGGCCCCATGCGCGAGCAGGGGGCAATCACCATGGCGCGTTCCACCACGGACGGGCTGCCCTTCGCATCCAGGAAAGAGATCAGCGCTTCACCAGTGCCTAACGCCTGAATCGCCGCTTCAGTATCAAAGGCAGGATTGGCGCGCATGGTTTGCGCGGCGGCTTTCACCGCTTTCTGATCTTTCGGCGTAAAGGCGCGCAGGGCGTGCTGCACGCGGTTACCGAGCTGACCGAGCACGTTATCCGGGATATCCGACGGGTTTTGCGAGACAAACCAGACGCCGACGCCTTTGGAGCGGATCAGGCGAATGACCTGTTCAATTTTATCCAGCAATACCTGCGGCGCGTCGTTAAACAGCAGATGCGCCTCGTCAAAGAAGAACACCAGCTTCGGTTTTTCCAGATCGCCCGCTTCCGGTAGCTGTTCATACAGTTCGGAGAGCATCCACAGTAGGCTGGCGGCGTAGAGCTTTGGCATCTGGTAGAGTTTTTCCGAACTCAGAATGTTGATGATGCCTTTGCCGCTGCTGTCGGTGCGCATCCAGTCTTTGATATCCAGCATTGGCTCGCCAAAGAAGTGTTCGGCACCCTGTTGCTCCAGGGTCAGTAGCCCACGCTGAATGGCGCCCACCGAGGCGCTGCTGATGTTGCCGTACTGGTTCTGGAAGGATTTAGCGTTATCGCCGATGTATTGGGTAATGGCGCGCAGATCTTTAAAATCAAGCAGCAACAGCCCCTGATCGTCGGCAATGCGGAAGATAATATTCAGCACGCCGGACTGCACGTCATTGAGGTTAAGCAGACGGGCCAGCAGCAGCGGGCCGAGATCGGAGACGGTGGCGCGCACCGGATGGCCTTTCTCACCAAAGATATCCCACACCACTACCGGATTGTTATGCGGCGTCCAGTCCGTGATGCCTATATTCTTCAGCCGTTCGAGCAGTTTTTCAGAGGCCGTCCCTTCCTGAGCGACACCGGTTAAATCGCCTTTCACGTCAGCCATAAAGACCGGCACGCCAATCTCCGAAAGCGACTCCGCCAGCTTTTGCAGGGTGACGGTTTTCCCCGTCCCGGTCGCGCCGGTGATCAAACCGTGGCGGTTCGCCATCGCGGGCAGTAAATACAGCTCTTTTTCCAGCGTCCGGGCAATTAACAATGGTGTACTCATGATGCGCTTCCTCTCTTAGTCCTGGGTGGAGTATAGGCAACCTGATAGCAATTTGGTTGAGTAAATTCCTGACTTTGCGGCGCATTATCCAGCGCGGACTATGCTTTTGCATACGGTTCACAAAATAGTGGGAAACTATGTCCAGATTCTTCTTTAACGATCGCAAACAGCTGGTCAACGATGCCATTGAAGGCATACTGCTTTCTGCGCCACATGCCAATCTCGTCAAGCTTGATATCGATCCGGCCATCAGGATCGTCGCACGCGGCGACTGGGACAAAAGCCGCGTGGCGGTGATCTCCGGCGGCGGCTCAGGCCACGAACCCGCACACGCCGGGTTTGTCGGCAAAGGGATGCTGACGGCGGCAGTGTGCGGCGATCTGTTTGCCTCGCCGAGCGTGGATGCGGTGCTGAATGCCATTGTGGCGGTCACGGGCGATCGCGGCTGTCTGCTGATCGTCAAAAACTACACCGGCGACCGCCTGAACTTTGGTCTGGCGGCCGAAAAGGCCAAGCGCTATGGCCTGAAGGTGGAGATGGTGATTGTGGCAGACGATATCGCGCTGCCGGACAACAAGCAGCCGCGCGGTATTGCCGGTACGGCACTGGTGCACAAGATTGCGGGCTATGCGGCGGAGCAGGGGAAATCGCTGAGCGAGGTGCGGGATATTGCGCAACAGGCCTGCGATAACCTCTGGAGCCTGGGCGTGGCGATGCAAACCTGCAACCTGCCGGGCAGTGACGATGAAGAGGGGCGCATTAAGCAAGGCCACGTCGAGCTGGGTCTGGGCATTCACGGCGAGCCCGGCGCTTCCGTCGTAGATACGCAGAACAGCAAAGCGATTATCGACACGCTGGTGACGCCGCTACGCGCGCAGGCGGGAGAGGGGCGCTTTGCGGTATTGATTAACAATCTTGGCGGCGTATCGGCGCTGGAGATGGCGCTGCTGACCAAAGAGCTGGCGCATTCGGCGCTGAAAGAGGAGATCGCGTATCTGATAGGCCCCGCGCCGCTGGTGAGCGCGCTGGACATGAAGGGCTTTTCGCTTACGCTGCTGAAGCTTAACGATTTCTTCGAAAAGGCGATTCACGCCGAGGTTGAAACGCTGGGCTGGCAGAAGCCCGTGGCGTTTGCGCCGCTGCGCACCGTGGCGCATAGCGCCATTCATGACCGTGTGGAGTATACCCCCTCTGACAATCCGCAGGTGCGTGCGTTTGTCTCCTCCGTGTCGACAACGCTGATCCAGCTGGAAAACCGCCTGAACGCGCTGGATGCCAAAGTGGGCGACGGTGATACCGGCTCTACCTTTGCGCAAGGCGCGCGGGATATTGCGCAGCGCCTGGAGCAGAACACGCTCCCGCTTAATGACGTGCCTAAGCTGCTGCTGCTGGTTGGCGAGCGGCTGGCAACGGTGATGGGCGGATCAAGCGGCGTATTGATGTCGATCTTCTTTACGGCGGCCGGGCAAAAGCTGCATGACGGACACGCCCTGCCGGATGCGCTGTTGAGCGGACTGGCGCAGATGAAGCAGTACGGCGGGGCAGATCTCGGCGATCGCACGCTGATCGATGCGCTGCAACCGGCGCTGGAGGCGTTACAGAAAGGCAATATTCAGGCGGCAGCGCAGGCCGCGCAGCAGGGCGCAGAAGCAACGTCGAAAATGGCAAAAGCCGGCGCGGGACGCTCGTCGTATGTCAATAAAGAGAACCTGGATGGGGTGATGGATCCGGGAGCGGTCGCGGTAGCGGAAGTATTTAACGTATTGGCGTAGCAGTGAAAGTAGGCCGGGTAAGGCGAAGCCGCCACCCGGCAAACTCACATCAGAAATCCGCTTTCAACACCACGCGGTAGCGGGCTTTGCCGTCGCGCACGTGCTGGATGGCTTCGTTGATTTTCGACATCGGGTACAGTTCCGTAGTCGGCGCCACTTTGGTGCGTCCGGCAAACTTCATCAGTTTGCGCAACTCGAACGGCGTGCCGGTCGCAGAGCCTGACACGCTGCGATCGCCGCCGATCAGGGTAAACGCCGGAACCGGCAGCGGCTTCATCACGGCACCTACGGTATGGAAGTTACCGCCATAGGCCAGCGCTTCAAAGTACGGCTGCCAGTTGAGATCGACGTTAACGGTGTTGATGATCAGGTCAAACTGGCCCGCCAGCGCGTTCAGTGCTTCAGGATCGCGGCTGTTCACGACTTTATCCGCACCCATCGCCAGCACTTCTTTCTCTTTCGCCGGGTTCGAGCTGAACGCCGTGACTTCGCAGCCCATCGCGTGCAGCAGTTTGATGGCAATATGCCCAAGGCCACCAATACCGATGACGCCCACGCGGCTGGTGGCGGTGATATGGTGCATCAGCAGGGGTTTGAAGACGGTGATACCGCCGCACAGCAGCGGACCAGCGGATTCGATATCAATGCTGTCCGGCAGCGGGATGACCCATTGCCAGTCGGCGCGCAGCTTGTCGGCGAAACCGCCTTTGTTCAGAATGGTGGGAACGGCGCCTTCGAGGCAGTTGATCTGATTACCGCTGATACAGGCATCGCAGTGACCACAGCTGCGTGCCGTCCAGCCAATGCCCACGCGCTGGCCCACTTTCAGCCCTTTGTCCTGCGCGGCGCTACCGAGCGCGACAACGCGGCCAATGACCTCGTGCCCGGCAATCAGTGGATAGCTTGAAAAGCCCCATTCGTTGTCGATCATCGAGAGATCCGAGTGGCAGATCCCGCAGTAATCAACCTGTACTTCGACGTCTTCTGCTTTTAGTTCGCCCGCGTCGTACTCGTACAGCTCAAGTTCTGCACCCGCCTGCGGTGCGGCGTAGCTTTTTATCTTCGACATCGTGTTTCCCCCGTTGTGGTGTGAACTGAGAGTGTAGAGTATTCAGTTCAGCGCCGCTTAACAGAAGGGGGCAGCAAAGATATTTACAGACTTTTCAGCATCCTGACTTCGCAATCAACATGGCCGGTACAGCCCAGCGGCGCATCGATATGCTCAAAGCCCAGATGTTCATACAGGCCGATGGCCTCTTTGAGGAAGGCGGTCGTTTCCAGGTAGCAGCGGGTAAAGCCCTGCTTGCGCGCGTGGTCCAGCGCCATCAGCGCCAGCTTTTTTGCCAGTCCTTGTCCGCGCGCCGCTGGCAGGAAATACATTTTCTGCAGTTCGCAGATGTCCGGCTCGCTGCAACTGAGGGGCGCCACGCCGCCACCGCCCACCACCTGGCCATTCTGCTCGATTACCCAGTAGGCATGCCCTGGCTGGCTGTAGAGCTGGAAAAGCGCGTCCAGGTTCGGGTCCGCAACCGTGTAGCCTTTGTCAGCCGTCAGGCCATATTCGGCAGAAACGGTGCGGATAACGGCGGCGATAGCCGGATTATCCTGCTCAGTGATCCGACGCATCGTCGTCGCGACGGGGGTAATCACGCTCATAGCATTACTCATTACAAAAATTGACACATAACTGCTGTTAATAGCACCGCAGAAGGGGGAGTGCAAGCGAGGAGTTTTCAGGAAGGTTACCCCTTACGCCCTGAAGCGTAAGGGGTAAAAGCATTACAGCGCGGCGATAACCGCCTGCTGCTCAATCAGCTTGGTCTTCGCATCGGCGAAGGCAACCAGACGCTCACGCTCTTTCGCGATGACCGCTTCCGGCGCGCGGGCGACAAAGCCTTCGTTCGCCAGCTTGCCTTCGATTTTGCCAATTTCCACGTCGACTTTCGCCACTTCTTTCGCCAGACGAGCCAGCTCAGCGTCTTTGTCGATCAGACCTGCCATTGGGATCAGCAGCTCGGCGCCGTCGATGATTTTGGTCACGGAAACCGGACCTTTGTCATCCGCAGGCAGCACGGTGATGCTTTCCAGACGCGCCATGGTCTTGAGGAAGGTGTTGTTCTCGGTGACACGGCGAACAGCCGCTTCGCTGCAGCCGCGCAGCAGCAGTTCCAGCGGTTTGCCAGGGGCGATGTTCATTTCAGCACGAATGTTACGCACCGCCACGATCGCCTGTTTCAGCCACTCGGTATCCGCCGACGCCGCTTCATCAACCTTAGCCGCATCGAATTCCGGGAACGGCTGCAGCATGATGGTGTCAGCGTTGATGCCTGCAATCACCTTCACGCGCTGCCAGATGGTTTCGGTGATAAATGGAATGACCGGATGCGCCAGGCGCAGCAGACCTTCCAGAACGGTAATCAGCGTGTTGCGCGTGCCGCGCAGCTCCGCCTCAGTACCGCCGTTCATCACCGGCTTCGCCAGCTCCAGATACCAGTCGCAGAACTGGTTCCAGGTGAATTCATACAGGATGCCCGCCGCGATATCGAAGCGGTAGCTGTCCAGCGCCTCGCGGAACGCTTTCACCGTCTGGTTGAATTCCGCCAGGATCCAGCGGTCCGCCAGAGACAGGGTCATTTCGCCGCCGTTGAAGCCGCAATCCTGATCTTCGGTGTTCATCAGCACGAAGCGGCTGGCGTTCCACAACTTGTTACAGAAGTTACGGTAACCTTCCAGACGCTTCATGTCCCAGTTGATGTCACGACCGGTCGAGGCCAGTGCCGCCAGGGTGAAGCGCAGGGCGTCGGTACCGTGAGACTCGATGCCGTTCGGGAACTGTTTCTCGGTGCGCTTGCGGATTTTCTCCGCCAGCTGCGGCTGCATCATGTTGCCGGTACGTTTTTCCAGCAGCTCTTCCAGAGAGATACCGTCAACCATGTCCAGCGGGTCGATAACGTTACCCTTGGACTTGGACATCTTCTGGCCTTCGTCGTCGCGGATCAGACCGGTCATGTAGACGGTATGGAACGGAACCTGCGGCTTGCCGTCTTCGTCTTTGATGAAGTGCATGGTCATCATGATCATGCGGGCAATCCAGAAGAAGATAATGTCGAAGCCGGACACCATCACGCTGGTCGGGTGGAACTGACGCAGCGCGTCGGTGTTTTCTGGCCAGCCGAGGGTGGAGAAGGTCCACAGTGCGGAGGAGAACCAGGTATCCAGCACGTCTTCGTCCTGACGCAGCGCAACGTCCGCGCTCAGGTTGTTTTCCTGACGCACTTCGTCTTCGGTGCGGCCAACGTAGACGTTGCCGTCGTTGTCGTACCACGCCGGAATACGGTGACCCCACCACAGCTGACGGGAGATACACCAGTCCTGAATGTCACGCATCCAGGAGAAGTACATGTTTTCGTACTGCTTCGGCACGAACTGAATGCTGCCGTTTTCAACCGCTTCAACAGCCGGTTTCGCCAGCACGTCGGCACGCACATACCACTGGTCGGTCAGCATTGGCTCGATAACCACGCCGCCACGGTCGCCGTACGGCACGGTCAGATCGTGAGGTTTAATTTCTTCCAGCAGGCCGAGAGCGTCGACGGCAGCCACGATGGCTTTACGCGCGGCAAAGCGTTCCAGCTTCTGGAACTCCGCCGGGATGTCGCTGGAGTAAACGTCAGACTCTTCGCCTTTGGTGTCATACACTTCTGCGCTTTCGCGGATATCGCCGTCGAAGGTCAGGATGTTGATCATTGGCAGGGCGTGACGACGACCGACTTCATAGTCGTTGAAGTCGTGCGCAGGGGTGATTTTTACGCAGCCGGTGCCTTTTTCCATGTCGGCGTGTTCGTCGCCCACAATCGGAATACGGCGGTTTACCAGCGGCAGCACCACGAATTTGCCGATCAGATCTTTATAACGTGGATCTTCCGGGTTAACGGCCACGCCGGTATCGCCCAGCAGGGTTTCCGGACGGGTGGTTGCGACCACCAGGTAATCTTTACCGTCGGCGGTTTTTGCGCCATCGGCCAGCGGATAGCGAATGTGCCACATGGAGCCTTTAGACTCGCGGTTTTCCACTTCCAGGTCAGAGATGGCGGTGCGCAGTTTTGGATCCCAGTTTACCAGGCGCTTGCCGCGGTAAATCAGGTCTTCTTTATACAGGCGCACGAAGACTTCTTTCACGGCGTTGGACAGGCCCTCATCCATGGTGAAGCGCTCGCGCTCCCAGTCCACGGAGTTGCCAAGGCGGCGCATCTGACGGGTAATGGTGCCGCCGGATTCCGCTTTCCACTGCCAGATTTTGTCGATGAACGCGTCGCGACCGTAGTCGTGGCGGGTTTTTCCTTCTTCAGCGGCAATTTTACGCTCAACCACCATCTGGGTCGCGATACCCGCGTGGTCAGTCCCCGCCTGCCACAAGGTGTTTTTACCCTGCATGCGCTGGTAGCGGATCATGGTGTCCATGATGGTCTGCTGGAAAGCATGACCCATATGCAAACTGCCGGTGACGTTCGGCGGCGGGATCATGATGCAGAAGGACTCTTTGCTTTCGTCGCCGTTAGGCTTGAAATAGCCCTGCTGTTCCCAGTGCTCGTAAAGCGGCTGTTCGATATCGCGTGGGTTATATGTCTTTTCCATTATTTCCAGGTTGCCGTATTCAGGTTAAAACCAGCCAGGCGGTACGCTTTATAGCGTTCGCGCGCCAGTTGTTTCAAAGATTCTTCGTAAGGGACAAAGTCTACCACTTCTGTGAAAGCGGTGGCAAAATCTGCAAAATCTATCCGCAGGCTAATCAGAATATCGCGCGCGCTGCTGTTGCGCTTTTGCGGCCAGGCAATTTCAACGGGTGCTCCACCGCGCGGGCCTTCGCCCGACAGGTTATGCGGGACAAAACTCTCCGGCGGACGCGCCCACAGCGCCTCATCAAGGCGAATAGCCTGCTGTTCATCTTCACAGGCAATCAGAACGCGTTTACCTGCGCGCCAACGTTCTGCGGCAATTTCACACACCAGCTGTTCGACGGCGCTGAGGCCATCCTGATGGGTGTCGTTGTCCAGAAGGTAGAACGTTGCATTCTTCATATATGGGGCTTCTTGTCGTGGATTTAAAGGCAAAGCCGGGTGGCGCTACGCTTACCCGGCCTACGGTTGAGTGACGCTGTAGGCCGGGTAAGGCGAAGCCGCCACCCGGCGTTTTACATCATTCGTCGCCGTTAAAACCCGCGCGATTGAGCAGGAACTGCGACAGCAGCGCCACTGGACGACCGGTTGCGCCTTTGGCTTTGCCGGAGCGCCATGCGGTGCCCGCGATATCCAGGTGCGCCCAGTTGTACTTGCGGGTGAAGCGTGCCAGGAAGCAGCCCGCGGTGATCGCCCCGCCAGGACGTCCACCGATGTTTGCCATATCCGCGAAGTTAGACTCCAGCTGCTCCTGATATTCGTCACCCAACGGCAGACGCCATGCGCGGTCACCGGCCTGTTCCGAGGCGCCGATAAGCTCGTGCGCCAGCGGATTGTGGTTCGACATCAGGCCGGTGATGTGGTGACCCAGCGCAATCACGCAGGCACCGGTGAGGGTGGCGACGTCAATCACCGCTTCAGGCTCGAAGCGTTCCACATAGGTCAGCACGTCACACAGCACCAGACGGCCTTCGGCATCCGTATTCAGCACTTCAACGGTCTGGCCGGACATGGTGGTCAGCACGTCACCCGGACGATAAGCACGCCCGCCAGGCATGTTTTCGCAGCCCGCCAGTACGCCGATAACGTTAATCGGCAACTGAAGTTCAGCGACCATGCGCATCACGCCGTAAACCGCCGCCGCGCCGCACATATCGTATTTCATCTCGTCCATGCCTTCGGCAGGCTTGATGGAGATACCGCCGGAATCGAAGGTCAGGCCTTTACCGACCAGCACGACAGGGCGCGCGTCTTCGGCCGGGTTGCCCTTGTACTCGATGACGGACATCAGGGATTCATTCTGCGAGCCGTTACCGACCGCCAGGTAAGAGTGCATCCCGAGCTCTTTCATCTGCTGTTCGCCGATGACGCGGGTAATGACGTTTTTGCTGTAGGCGTCGGCCAGCTGACGCGCCTGAGAGGCCAGGTACGCCGCGTTACAGATGTTAGGCGGCATGTTGCCGAGATCTTTGGCCGCTTTAATGCCGGCTGCGATCGCCAGACCGTGCTGGATCGCGCGTTCGCCGCTGGTCAGTTCGCGACGGGTTGGCACGTTAAAGACCATTTTACGCAGCGGACGACGCGGCTCGCTTTTATTGGTCTTCAACTGATCGAAGCTGTAGAGGCTCTCTTTTGCCGTTTCGACCGCCTGACGCACTTTCCAGTAGGTGTTACGCCCTTTGACGTGCAATTCAGTCAGGAAGCAGACGGCTTCCATTGAGCCGGTATCATTCAGCGTATTGATTGTTTTCTGAATCACCTGCTTATACTGACGTTCATCCAGCTCGCGTTCTTTGCCGCAGCCAATCAGCAGAATACGCTCTGACAGTACGTTCGGAACATGGTGCAGTAACAGCGTCTGCCCAGGTTTGCCTTCCAGTTCGCCACGGCGCAGCAGGGCGCTAATATAGCCGTCACTGATTTTATCGAGTTGCTCGGCGATCGGGGAGAGTCGGCGTGGTTCAAAGACGCCCACAACGATGCAGGCACTCCGCTGTTTCTCCGGGCTACCGCTTTTTACACTGAACTCCATGCACTACGCTCCTGAATCTTAAAGACAACGGCGGCTGCTACGGATAGAATTGAAACCTTTCGTAACTCATGTCCGCTGTTGTGGTGACTTCGTGTTAATCTTACGTTACTACGGTTTCGACACGTCAGAAAAAGTCCTGAAGCGTGAATCCGCTGGATGTTTTAATCTTAGCGATGATTTCGACGACTCAAGAGAATAAATGACGTTTAAGCCATGAAACAAGCGAAATTCCTGCAAAGAGACGGGTTTTTACGGGCGTATTTAAAGTGATAATCATAAGATATCTGGTGCGGGAGACGCTCAAAAGCCAACTGGCGATCCTCTTCATCCTGCTGCTGATTTTTTTCTGTCAGAAGCTGGTTAAGATCCTCGGTGCGGCCGTTGACGGCGAAATTCCAACAAATCTGGTGCTTTCCCTGCTTGGTTTAGGGATCCCGGAAATGGCGCAGCTCATCCTGCCGCTAAGTCTTTTCCTTGGCCTGCTCATGACGCTTGGGAAACTCTACACCGAGAGTGAAATCACGGTGATGCATGCCTGTGGCCTGAGCAAAGCGGTACTGGTGAAAGCGGCCATGATACTGGCGCTGTTCACGGGTATTGTTGCCGCGGTGAATGTGATGTGGGCGGGCCCCATGTCTTCCCGTCATCAGGACGAAGTGCTGGCCGAAGCGAAAGCCAACCCCGGCATGGCGGCGTTAGCCCAGGGGCAGTTCCAGCAGGCGACCGACGGCAACTCCGTGCTGTTTATTGAGAGCGTTGACGGCAGTAAATTCAACGACGTCTTCTTGGCGCAGTTACGTCCCAAAGGTAACGCGCGTCCTTCCGTGGTGGTTGCAGATTCCGGTCAGCTTGCTCAGCGCAAAGATGGTTCTCAGATCGTGACGCTGAATAAAGGCACCCGTTTCGAAGGCACCGCGATGCTGCGCGACTTCCGTATCACGGATTTCCAGAACTATCAGGCCATTATCGGCCATCAGGCGGTGGCGCTCGATCCAACGGATACCGAGCAAATGGACATGCGGACCCTCTGGAATACCGATACCGACAGAGCGCGCGCTGAGTTCCACTGGCGTATTACGCTCGTCTTCACCGTGTTTATGATGGCGCTGATTGTCGTTCCGCTGAGCGTGGTGAACCCTCGCCAGGGACGCGTGCTCTCTATGCTGCCGGCGATGCTGCTTTACCTGATCTATTTCCTGCTGCAAACCTCGATTCGTTCTAACGGCGCGAAGGGTAAGCTGGACCCTATGGTCTGGACATGGTTCGTCAACAGCCTGTACATCTTACTGGCGCTAGGGTTAAACCTGTGGGATACGGTGCCTGTGCGCCGCATACGTGCCCGATTCTCGCGTAAAGGAGCCATCTAATGCAGGCGTTTGGCGTTCTTGATCGCTATATCGGTAAAACCATTTTTACCACCATCATGATGACCTTGTTCATGCTGGTGTCGCTCTCCGGCATTATCAAATTTGTCGATCAGCTGAAAAAAGCCGGGCAGGGGAGCTATGACGCGATGGGCGCGGGGATGTATACCCTGCTCAGCGTGCCGAAAGATGTGCAGATCTTCTTCCCGATGGCGGCCCTGCTGGGCGCGCTGCTGGGGCTGGGAATGCTGGCGCAGCGTAGTGAGCTGGTCGTTATGCAGGCCTCAGGCTTTACCCGCATGCAGGTCGCGCTGTCGGTAATGAAAACCGCGATCCCACTGGTGCTGTTGACCATGGCGATCGGCGAGTGGGTCGCGCCGCAGGGCGAACAGATGGCGCGTAACTACCGTGCGCAGGCAATGTACGGTGGCTCACTGCTCTCGACTCAACAAGGTTTATGGGCGAAAGACGGTAAAAACTTCGTCTACATCGAGCGGGTAAAGGGGAATGACGAACTGGGTGGGGTGAGCATCTACGCTTTCGATGACCAGCGCCGTCTGGAGTCCGTTCGCCACGCCTCTTCGGCGAAATTTGACGCCGAACATAAGCAGTGGCGGTTGTCCCAGGTTGATGAATCTAACCTGACCGATCCGAAACAGATTACGGGTTCTCAGACGGTAACCGGGACGTGGAAGACCAACCTGACGCCCGATAAGCTCGGGGTCGTGGCGCTGGATCCAGACGCGCTCTCCATCAGCGGTTTACACAACTATGTGAAATACCTGAAGTCGAGCGGGCAGGATGCGGGACGTTATCAGCTCAACATGTGGAGCAAAATCTTCCAGCCGATGTCCGTGGCGGTGATGATGCTGATGGCGCTGTCGTTTATCTTCGGCCCGTTACGCAGCGTGCCGATGGGCGTGCGCGTCGTGACCGGTATCAGTTTCGGCTTTGTGTTCTACGTGCTCGACCAGATCTTCGGTCCGCTGACGCTGGTTTATGGCATTCCGCCGATAATTGGTGCGCTGCTGCCAAGCGCCAGTTTCCTCCTGATCAGCCTCTGGCTGTTGTTGAAACGCTCCTGATTGACCTCTCCTCGCTTCCGGTTCACCGGGAGCGAGGCTAATCTCCTGTTTCACCCCGCACTTTTTCTCACAACCTTCAACGCCTCGCCCTGAATTTGAGTATTATTGAGCGATAAAGTCGTGAAGGGATCCTCTATGAAGCAAATTCGAATGCTTGCCCAGTATTACGTCGACCTGATGATGAAGCTTGGGCTGGTGCGTTTCTCTATGCTGCTTGCGCTGGCGCTGGTCGTTCTGGCCATTGTCGTGCAAATGGCCGTCACCATGGTTCTGCATGGCCAGGTCGAGAGTATCGACGTCATCCGCTCCATCTTCTTTGGCTTGCTTATTACCCCCTGGGCGGTCTACTTCCTTTCCGTGGTGGTTGAACAGCTGGAAGAGTCCCGTCAGCGTTTGTCTAAGCTGGTCGATAAACTGGAAGAGATGCGCGAGCGGGACCTGAAGCTCAACGTCCAGCTTAAAGACAACATTGCGCAGCTGAACCAGGAGATTTCAGATCGTGAGAAGGCGGAGGCCGAGCGCCAGGCCACGCTGGAGCAGCTGAAAATCGAAATGAAAGAGCGCGAGGTCACGCAGATCCAGCTTGAGCAGCAATCCTCCTTCCTGCGGTCGTTCCTGGATGCGTCGCCGGATCTGGTGTTTTACCGTAATGAAGATAAAGAGTTTTCCGGCTGTAACCGGGCGATGGAGTTGCTCACCGGGAAAAGCGAGAAGCAGCTGATTAACCTGAAACCGCAGGACGTTTACTCTGAAGAGGCGGCGGCCAAGGTCATGGAGACGGATGAAAAAGTCTTCCGTCATAACGTCTCGCTGACCTATGAACAGTGGCTGGATTACCCGGACGGACGCAAAGCCTGCTTTGAGATCCGTAAGGTGCCCTACTATGACCGCGTGGGGAAACGCCATGGCCTGATGGGCTTTGGCCGCGATATCACCGAGCGTAAGCGCTATCAGGATGCCCTGGAGCGCGCCAGCCGCGACAAGACCACCTTTATCTCTACTATCAGCCACGAGCTGCGTACGCCGCTTAACGGCATTGTCGGGCTGAGCCGTATTCTGCTGGATACCGACCTGACCGCAGAGCAGGAAAAATACCTCAAGACTATCCATGTTTCGGCGGTCACGCTGGGTAATATCTTCAACGATATTATTGATATGGATAAGATGGAGCGCCGTAAAGTTCAGCTTGATAATCAGCCTGTTGATTTCACCAGCTTCCTTGCCGATCTGGAAAACCTGTCCGGCCTGCAGGCGCAGCAGAAGGGGCTAAGTTTTGTCATGGAGCCAACCCTGCCGCTGCCGCATAAAGTGGTGACTGACGGCACGCGTTTGCGCCAGATCCTGTGGAACCTGATCAGCAACGCGGTGAAATTTACCCAGAAGGGGCAGGTTGCGGTGCGCATCCGCTTTGACGAAGGCGACATGCTGCACTTCGAGGTAGAGGACTCCGGGATGGGTATTCCGCAGGAGGAGCAGGACAAAATCTTCGCCATGTACTACCAGGTGAAGGACAGCAACGGCGGGAAACCGGCGACAGGAACGGGCATTGGCCTGGCGGTCTCTAAACGACTGGCGAAGAGCATGGGGGGCGATATCACCGTTGCCAGCCAGCCGGGTAAAGGGTCAACCTTCACGCTGACGGTCCATGCGCCGGCGGTGGCAGAAGAGGTAGAAGATACCTTTGAAAATGACGATATGCCGCTGCCTGCGCTGCACGTCCTGCTGGTGGAAGACATTGAGCTGAACGTGATCGTGGCGCGCTCCGTGCTGGAAAAACTGGGCAACAGCGTCGATGTCGCGATGACCGGCAAAGCCGCGCTGGAGATGTTTAAACCCGGCGAATACGATCTTGTTCTGCTGGATATTCAGTTACCGGATATGACCGGGCTGGATATCTCGCGCGAGCTGACGCGTCAGTACGCGGCCGACGAACTGCCGCCGCTGGTTGCCCTGACGGCGAACGTGCTGAAAGATAAAAAAGAGTATCTCGATGCCGGTATGGACGATGTACTCAGCAAGCCGCTGGCGGTGCCTGCTCTGACCGCCATGATTAAGAAGTTCTGGGATACCCGTAATGAAGAGGAGAGCACCATGACGTCTGTTGATAACGCAAAAGCCCAAACGATACTCGATACCGCGATGCTGGAGCAGTACATCGATCTGGTCGGCCCGAAACTGATTACCGATGGTCTGGCGGTGTTCGAAAAAATGATGCCGGGCTATCTGAGCGTGCTGGAATCAAACCTGACGGCGCGTGACCAGAAGGGCATCGTGGAAGAAGGACATAAAATTAAAGGTGCCGCCGGTTCGGTTGGCCTACGCCACCTGCAGCAGTTGGGTCAACAGATTCAGTCACCTGATTTACCTGCATGGGAAGATAACGTGGGTGATTGGGTTGAAGAGATGAAGCAAGAGTGGCAAAACGATGTGGCGGTGCTTAAAGCCTGGGTTGACGCCAGAAAAAAATGACCCCGGATTAACCGGGGTGCGCGAATACTGCGCCAACACCAGGGAAATCGTGGCTGCGCCTGTTTTTAAACGTTATTTTCGAAAGGGCGCTGCCTGAAAAATTTAGGCCGCACGCAGATAAGATAGCAAATCTTAAATGGTTTGTTACATGAATCAGTGAAATGTGTGAAGCATAGCGTTTTAATCAAAATTATTAATGTGCTTCAGCAAGTTGCAGAAAAGGATTGTCATGATGAAAAAGATTGGTGTCGTGCTGAGCGGATGCGGTGTTTACGATGGTTCTGAAATACATGAAGCCGTAATCACACTGCTGGCCCTGGCTAAGCAGGGAGCAGAGGTGATTTGTTTTGCGCCAGACAAAAATCAGGCGGATGTGATTAACCATCTGACCGGTGAGCCGATGGTGGAAACCCGTAATGTACTGATTGAAGCCGCGCGTATTGCGCGAGGTGATATCCATCCTCTTATTCAGGCAGACCCTACAGAGCTTGATGCCCTCATTGTGCCGGGTGGGTTTGGCGCGGCCAAAAATCTCAGTACCTTTGCTGCGCAGGGCGCGGAGTGTCAGATCGATCCTCATCTGAAAGCGCTGTCACAGGCCATGCATGCGGCAGGAAAGCCGCTGGGCTTTATCTGTATCGCACCCGCGATGTTGCCTAAGATTTTTGATTTCCCGCTGCGCCTGACTATCGGGACGGATATCGATACCGCAGAGATCGTCGAGGAAATGGGGGGCGAACACGTTCCGTGCCCGGTAGATGACATTGTGGTTGATGAAGATAACAAAATTGTCACCACGCCTGCGTATATGCTGGCGAAGAATATTGCAGAAGCGGCTATGGGGATCGAAAAGCTGGTCGCCCGCGTGCTGGTGTTGGCTGAATGAGTCGTCAATCCGGTGCTGGCGCGTTGGTAAAACGTACCCTGTTGCGCATCGTTCTGGTGCTGGCGGTGTTTTGGGGGGGTGGACTCGCCCTGTTCAGCATTATGCCAGTCCCGTTCTCTGCCGTGATGGTTGAGCGCCAGCTCGGCGCGTGGCTCAGCGGCGATTTCAGCTATGTTGCCCACTCTGACTGGGTAAGCATGGACGAGATCTCGCCTTTCATGGGGCTGGCGGTCATCGCGGCGGAGGACCAGAAATTCCCGGAGCACTGGGGGTTCGACGTGGCGGCCATTGAGAAGGCGCTGGCCCATAACGAACGCCATGAAAACCGCGTGCGCGGTGCCTCAACCTTGTCGCAGCAGATGGCCAAAAATCTGTTTCTGTGGGACGGCCGCAGCTGGGTGCGAAAGGGGCTGGAAGCGGGGTTGACCCTGGGGATGGAAACGGTCTGGAGCAAAAAGCGCATTCTGACCGTCTATCTCAACGTCGCTGAATTTGGCGACGGTATTTTTGGCGTGGAAGCTGCCGCGCAGCGTTATTTCAATAAGCCAGCCAGCCGTCTGAGCATGTCAGAAGCAGCACTTCTGGCCGCTGTCTTACCGAATCCCATCCGCTTTAAAGCCAGTGCCCCATCAGGGTACGTGCGAAGCCGTCAGGCGTGGATCCTACGCCAGATGAATCAGCTGGGTGGAGAGGGTTTTATGCAGCGTAATAATCTTATGTAGGGCGGGTAAGCGCAGCGCCACCCGCCGAGGGGCGAACGTTAGTCTTCGTCAAAGCCGGCGTTAAACAGGGCAATCACCGCCGCCAGCGCTTCTTCTTCCTGAGGCCCGGTGGCTTCCACTTCAATCTGGCGCCCTTTGGCGGAATCCAGCATTAGCAGGGCGATCACGCTGTTCGCTTCCGCTTCGGTACCTTCGTCATTCCGCAGCAGAACCTCAGCATCGAAACCCTGCATCAGCTCAAACAGTTTCATTGCCGGGCGTGCATGCATACCCAGCTTATTGGTGATCTCAACGGTTTGTTTTACGGTCATGTTTTACGTTTTTCCAGCGTGCGATGACGGGACTGAACGTTCTTCCCGCGCGAGCGGAAATAGTCGGCCAGCTGTTCGGCGATATAAACCGAACGATGTTTACCGCCGGTACAGCCAATTGCCACCGTCAGGTAGCTACGATTGTTTGTTTCCAGCATAGGTAACCATAGCTCAAGGTAGCTTCGCGTCTGGTAGATAAAATTGTGAACTTCTGTGTGCCGGTCGAGGAAGGCCGCGACGGGTTTATCCAGACCGGTCATGGGACGCAGCTTCGGATCCCAGTGTGGGTTAGGCAGGAAGCGCACGTCGAAAACGTAATCCGCATCAATTGGAATACCGTGCTTAAAGCCGAAGGATTCGAACACCATCGTCAGTTCGCGCTCGCGCTTGCCCAACAGTCGGGTACGCAGCATTTCCGCCAACTCGTGAACGGACATCTCAGAGGTGTCGACAATCAGGTCGGCACGAGAACGCAGCGGCTCCAGCAGGTCGCTCTCTTCATCGATAGCGCTCTCCAGAGAGAGGTTCTTACTGGAAAGCGGGTGCAAACGACGGGTATCGCTGTAGCGACGGATCAGCGTATTGCGGTCTGCATCAAGGAAAAGCAGCTGAGGCGAGAACGCATCAGGCAGGTTGCTCATGGCCTGCTCGAAGATCTCTGGCGATTCAGGCATGTTACGGACGTCGATGCTGACGGCGGCAGAGGTTTGCCTCTCCGCAAGCGTACGGGCCAGGTCAGGCAATAACACGACCGGCAGGTTATCGACGCAGTAAAAACCCATGTCTTCCAGCGCGCGCAGAGCAACGGATTTCCCCGACCCTGAACGGCCACTGACAATCATCAGCACCATGTTCCGTTTCTCCTCAGGACAACAGATGTGAAGGCCATCTCCTGGTTATGCATCATCCTGATTGCCTTCTGCTTCAGTGATAATCTGATAGAGCTCTTCATCACTTTGGGCCGAGCGCAGCCGACGGCAAATGGTTTTATCGGCCAGACGTTTTGCGACCAGCGACAGCGTATGCAGATGGGTTTTCGTCTGGTCGGCAGGCACCAGCAGCGCGAAGAGGAGATCGACGGGCTGGTTATCAATGGCATCGAAGGCGATGGGTGTTTCAAGCTGCACAAACACACCAACGGCACGCAGGGTATCCTCTTCCAGTTTGCCGTGCGGTATCGCGATGCCGTTGCCGATACCGGTACTGCCCATTTTTTCACGGGTCAGAATCGCTTCGAATACCACCTGCGGCGGCAGGCCCAGCTGTTTTGCGGCCAGTTCACTGATGATTTCCAGCGCACGTTTTTTGCTCTGGCAGTGAACCGCACTGCGGGTACATTCCTGGTTAAGGACATTGCTCAGTTGAAGAGCGGAATCGTTGTTCATCATAATTTCACCTAAGCGCTAACTGTACAAATGGCCTGTTGTGTTTCACAACAGGCCGTCCTGCACCCGTTAACTGCCCGGACAATTAGTGTTGTTTCAGTTTATCTTTATGTTTATTGAGCTGTCGTGCAAGCTTATCAATCAAGCCGTCGATAGCAGCGTACATGTCTTGCCCTTCCGCACTGGCATGCAGTTCACCCCCGTTAACATGCAGGGTGGCATCCGAGATATGAGTCACTTTCTCCACTTTCAACACAATATAGACCTGATTGATCCTTTCGAAATACTGCTCGAGTTTTGCAAACTTCGCGTTCACAAAGTCGCGTAAAGCCTCAGTAATTTCGACGTTTTGTCCAGTGATGTTGAGCTGCATAGTGTCTTCCTTATCGGTTGTGTCAGACCAGCTGTTTACGCTGGTTGGACGGCGGAATGGATAAAGACTCTCGATACTTCGCAACAGTACGACGTGCCACCATAATACCCTGATCGGACAGCATGGTGGTTAACTTACTGTCGCTTAGTGGCTTCGCGGGATTCTCCGCGGCGATCAACTTCTTCACCAGGGCACGAATGGCCGTTGACGACGCTTCGCCGCCGCCCTCGGTATTCACATGGCTGGAGAAGAAATACTTAAGCTCAAAAATACCGCGTGGACTGTGCAGATACTTCTGCGTGGTGACACGGGAAATGGTTGATTCATGCATTTCGACGGCCTGGGCGATATCCGCCAGTACCATCGGTTTCATATACTCTTCGCCCTGCTCAAAGAACGCCTGCTGCTGTTCGACAATACAGCGGCTGACGCGTAGCAGCGTATCATTTCGGCTCTCCAGACTTTTGATCAGCCATCGCGCTTCCTGCAAATTGCTACGAATATATTGATTGTCGGAGTCGTTACGCACGCTGGTGCACATGGAGGCATACTGCTGGTTGATTTGCAGGCGAGGGATGCTGTCTGAATTCAGTTCAACGACCCAGCGGCCATTGTGTTTTCTGACCAGCACATCCGGGATGACGTACTCGGGCTCGCTGGTCTGGATCGACTGTCCCGGGCGCGGATCGAGCGACTGGATCAGATTCACCGCTTCTTTCAGCACCTCTTCCTTCAGGCGCGTGACGCGCATCAGGGAGCGGAAATCGTGGTTAGCCAACAGATCCAGATGATCGCTGATGATTAAGCGCGCCTCGTCGAGCCACGGCGTCTCTTTGCTGAACTGAGAAAGCTGGATCAGCAGGCAGTCGCGCAGATCTTTTGCGGCCACGCCTACCGGATCGAAACGCTGGATGCGCTTCAGAACGGCTTCAACTTCCTCAAGCTCTATCTCGTCGTCGCCCATGCTTTCCAGAATATCGTCCAGCGTGACGGTCAAATAGCCAGTGTCGTCAACGGCATCGACAATTGAGGTGGCAATCGCGCGGTCGGTATCGGAGAAGGGTGTGAGTTCCACCTGCCACATCAGGTAATCCTGCAGTGACTGGGTGGTTTCGCCCTGGTAGACCGGTAGCTCATCATCCTGGTAGTCTGCACGCGTACCGGAAGGGGTTCCGGCGGTGTAGATTTCATCCCAGCTGGCATCCAGCGGAAGCTCGTCCGGCATCTCTTTTTGTTCGAGTGCATCCGCGGTGTCGAGCGCTTCTGTATCCTGCGATTGCTGGGTATCTACCTCGTCATGAAGATCGGTTTGTTCCAGCAGGGGGTTGCTGTCCAGCGCCTGCTGGAGCTCCTGCTGAAGTTCTAACGTGGACAGTTGCAACAGGCGAATTGCCTGCTGTAGCTGCGGCGTCATCGCCAGTTGTTGGCTGAGCCTTAATTGCAAACCTTGCTTCATGTTCAGAGCATTTTTCTCCGGTTCGGCGTTACGTTACCTCTACCCTATCAGAGTCTGAAGTCTTCCCCAAGATAGACGCGCTTAACATGATCGTCTTCGAGGATCTGCTGTGGCGTACCGTGGGCGATCAGATTGCCCTGGCTCACAATATACGCGCGTTCACACACGGCCAGCGTTTCACGGACGTTGTGGTCGGTGATCAGTACGCCAAGCCCGCTGTCACGCAGGTGTTCAATGATACGTTTAATGTCGATAACCGAGATCGGGTCAACGCCCGCAAACGGTTCATCCAGAAGGATAAACTTCGGGTTTGCGGCCAGCGCACGGGCAATCTCAACGCGGCGGCGTTCGCCCCCGGAGAGAGCCTGACCGAGGCTGTCGCGCAGATGCTCAATGTGGAACTCTTCCATCAGCTCGTTGGCACGATCCTGACGCTGTTCGCTGGTCAGATCGTTACGAATTTGCAGGACCGCCATCAGGTTATCGTAAACGCTAAGACGACGGAAAATGGAGGCTTCCTGCGGCAGGTAGCCGATCCCGCGACGTGCGCGTGCGTGCAGCGGCAGAAGACTGATGTCTTCATCGTCAATGACAATGTTGCCGGCATCGCGCGGCACAATGCCAACGACCATGTAGAAAGTGGTGGTTTTACCCGCACCGTTAGGGCCAAGCAGCCCTACAATTTCGCCGGAGTTGACGGTCAGACTGACATCTTCTACGACACGGCGGCCCTTATAGGCCTTCGCGAGATTTTTTGCAGTTAATGTTGCCATAACGAATTAGTTACTCTTCTTCTGTGCCGGGGCCTGGCCTTTGCCTTTGTCCTGCAGCTGCGACGGAACCAGTACGGTGGTGACGCGTTTGCCTTTCTCGCTGGAGGCCTGCATTTTTTGCTCTTTCACCAGATAGGTAATCTGGTCGCCGGTAATGTTGCTGTCCAGCTGTTCCAGGTACGCATTACCGGTCAGGATGACCAGGTCCTTCGCCAGCTCATAGTGCATGTGCGTAGCGTGACCTTTCACCGGCTTGCCGTTGTCCTGCATCTGGTAGAAGGTGGCCGGGTTACCGTAACCATCAATGATCTCTTTGCCTTGCTCGCCACCCGGACGGGTCACGACCACTTTGTCCGCGTTAATTTTGATGGTGCCCTGAGTCATGACGACGTTACCCGTGAAGGTGACGACGTTGCCCTGCATATCGAGAGACTGGGTATCGGACTCGATATGGATCGGTTGGTCGGTATCGCCCGTTACAGCAAGCGCGGGGAGACTGGTCGCCAGCATCGCGCTGGCGATAATTACTTTAAGGCTGAGTTTGTTTGTTTTGAATTTCATAGGAGGTTCTAACCTTTTCAATCAGCTCGGCGTTTTTGCTGCGTAAGTTCCCGCGCATTCTCAAACCGCTGGAATTAAATGTTGTGCCATACAGTGTGACCAGATCCTGCGACGTCACGTCCTGGGTTACCAGGTTGATCTGGGCATTATCCGTCGTAATTTTTCGTAGCTGCGAGTCAGCGGTCAGGGCGTTGACTTCAACGTGGCCATACAGATAAAGCATACGGTCATTTGTCAGTTTTGCCCGATCTGACTTAATTGACCACGTCGGCACTTTGTCCTTATCAAATGTGGTCATGACAGGTTGGGTAAACCACGAAATACCATCATCTGAAAAATATTCAACATGCTGGGCAATCAGGCGATAGTTCAGCGCGCCTTCAGGGCTGTAGACCACGGTGTCGCTGTGATCGCTTTTATAGGTTGGATCGTTATTGTTGATCACTTCCGTTTGCGTATCGTCGCGATCGGCAAGGTTCACGCCAATCAATACCAGTGCGACAAGCGAAAGCAAAATGATAATCCAACGTCTGGTTTTACTCATATCGATTGCCCTTTGGCCTCATCAAGCTTGCCCTGCGCCAGCAGGAGCAGATCGCAGACTTCACGTACGGCACCGCGGCCCCCGTTGATATGGGTAACATAGTCAGCGCGCGGGATCAGCAGCGGATGCGCATCGGCAACGGCGATGCTCAGCCCAACTTCAGCCATCACGGGCCAGTCAATCAGATCGTCCCCGACGTAGGCCACGTTTTCCGGTGCGATAGCCAGTTTACCCAGTAAATCTTTAAACGCCGCCATCTTATCGGATTGCCCCTGATACAGATGGGTAATGCCTAAGGTTTCACAGCGGTCTTCTACCAGTTTAGCTTTTCGCCCGGTGATGATAGCCACCTCAATACCTGAGGTGAGCGCACAGCGGATACCGTAGCCGTCGCGAACGTTAAACGCTTTCAGCTCTTCACCATTATTGCCCATGTAAATCAGGCCATCGGAGAGTACCCCATCCACATCCAGGATGAGCAGACGAATGTTTTCCGCCTTTGCCATCATCTGGGTACTGACCGGACCATAACAGGTTGCAAGGGATGCACCCGCATTACTCATTGTCTTATCCTTCATTACACTACGCCTGCGCGCAGCAGATCATGCATATGTACCACACCCAGCAACTGGTCGCCATCGGCAACCATAACGGAGGTGATATGGCGGGACTGCATCAGGTTCAGCACATCCACGGCCAGCGTACCCGGACGCACGCGGATACCGCCTGGCGTCATCACGTCGGCAATGCCGAGCGTGCGGACATCGACACCCATGTCGAACACGCGACGCAGGTCGCCATCGGTGAAGATCCCCTGAATTTTCATCAGATCGTCGCACACGACCGTCATCCCCAGATTCTTGCGGGTGATTTCCAGCAGCGCATCACGCAGGGAGGCTTCTTTACTGACGTGAGGGATCTCATCCCCGGTGTGCATAATATCGTTTACCCGAAGCAGCAGCTTGCGCCCCAGCGCACCGCCCGGGTGGGAAAGCGCGAAATCTTCCGGCGTAAAACCACGGGCTTCGAGCAGCGCGACGGCAAGCGCATCACCCATGACCAGCGCGGCGGTGGTGCTGGACGTCGGCGCCAGGCCGAGCGGACAGGCCTCCTTGGGCACTTTCACGCACAGGTGAATGTCGGCCGCACGCGCCATGCTGCTTTCCGGACGGCTGGTCATGCAAATAAGCGGCACCTGCAGGCGCTTCAGTACCGGAATCAACGCCAGGATCTCATTGGACTCACCGGAGTTGGAGAGCGCGATGACGATATCCTGCGGCGTGACCATACCCAGGTCGCCATGCGCGGCTTCCCCCGGGTGCACAAAGAAGGACGAGGTGCCGGTGCTGGCAAAGGTTGCCGCCATTTTGCGTCCAATGTGGCCGGACTTACCCATCCCCATCACCACGACTTTGCCGGCACAGTAGAATATCTTCTCACATGCCAGACTAAAATCCTGATTAATGTACTGATCTAACTGCGCCAGACCTTCACGTTCAATCTCCAGAACGTCTTTGCCTGCTTTCTGAAAGTCAAAACCCGGCTGCAATTCTATTTGCGACATAATGCGTTTCCGTTACCCAGAGAGAAGAGGCGAGAGCCAGTACAGCATCGCCATCCATACGATAAATCCACCCGTCAGCAGCGCGCCTGCGCCTTTGCCGATCTGTCGTTGCCGCCGCCAGCAGAGCAGGGCAAATATCACGCTGACCAATAACATCACGCCGTAGTCGCGTGAGAACGCCAGGGGATTAAAGGGCCCTGGCGTAATCAGGGCCGGCAGCCCCATCACAATGGCGATATTAAATATGTTGGAACCGATGATATTACCAATGGCAATGTCATCCTCACCTTTGCGTGCCCCCGCAATGGCCGTGGCCAGCTCCGGCAGGCTGGTACCGATGGCAATCACCGTCAGGCCAATGGTCAGTTCACTGATGGCGAAATAGTTCGCCAGCACCGTCGCGTTATCCACGACCATACGCGTTGCCATCGGCATGATGATCAGCGCAACACCAAGCCACAGCAGGGCAACAGGCAGCGTGCCTTCTCGCGGAAGTTCGGCGACCTGCTCACGCGTGAGGCTATCCTGGCCCTGCTTTTCAGCCAGACGGGCGATTTTAACACTATACAGCAGCCAAATAACGGCCAGCGCCAGCAAGAAAATGCCGTCGCTGTAGCTCAGTACACCATCGTAAAATACGCACCCTGCCAGCAGACTTACGATTAACATTAGCGGCAATTCACGGCGCAGAACATCAGAATGCACGCGAAATGGATGGAGCAGTGCCGCCAGGCCTAAAATCAAGAGTATATTGACGATGTTAGAGCCAATCGCAGTGCCGACTGCCAGGTCTAACTGGCCATGCAGCGATGCCGAGACAGAGACGATGATTTCAGGAAGTGACGTTCCAACACTGACCACGGTCATCCCGATGACGACAGGCGGTACGCCCGTCAGGCGACACAGGATAGATGCAGCAAACACTAAACGGTCAGCACTGTAGACCACCAAAAGTAAACCAATTATTAACAGTGCTGTTGCTAAAAGCATCAAAAGTCCTTTCTTCAGGTATACTCGTCGGTCCATCGCGCGGAAATGGCTGGACTGCATACAGTCTGAGGCGTAACGAATTCCTAATTTTGACTTTATGCGCCGGAAAAGTAAAACAAATGCCAGCTTTCGCTAACCTCAACGGCTATTATTCTGTAAAAATGCGGAGTTGAGGGCTGATTCAGGCAGCATGCCTTAATGTGAGCAGGGTAATAAAGGAACCATAAATGAGCCAAACGATGGCGAATTTAGTCGATGTTCGCGGTGTGAGTTTTTCTCGCGCCAACAGATTGATATTTGATGATATTTCGTTGACCGTACCGCGTGGCAAGATCACTGCCATAATGGGGCCGTCCGGGATCGGTAAAACGACCCTGTTGCGCCTTATTGGTGGGCAGATCCCACCGGATAGCGGTGAAATTCTCTTTGATGGCGAAAACATCCCGGAGATGTCACGCTCGCGCCTGTATACTGTCCGCAAACGCATGAGCATGCTCTTTCAGTCTGGAGCCTTGTTCACCGACATGAATGTCTTTGATAACGTGGCCTATCCGCTGCGCGAGCATACCAGCCTGCCGCCTGAACTGCTGAAAAGCACGGTGATGATGAAGCTTGAAGCCGTCGGTTTGCGGGGCGCCGCGAAACTGATGCCTTCAGAGCTATCCGGGGGGATGGCGCGCCGCGCCGCGCTGGCGCGAGCCATTGCACTCGAACCTGATTTAATCATGTTTGACGAACCGTTCGTTGGACAGGATCCCATCACGATGGGCGTGCTGGTGAAGCTCATCTCTGAACTGAACAGTGCGCTTGGCGTCACCTGCATTGTGGTATCTCACGATGTACCGGAAGTATTGAGCATTGCCGATTACGCCTATATCGTGGCGGACAAAAAGATCGTCGCGCACGGTAGCGCCCAGGCGCTGCAGGAGAATTGCGATCCGCGCGTGCGGCAGTTCCTCGACGGTATTGCCGATGGCCCTGTGCCGTTCCGCTACCCGGCGGGCGACTATCGTGACGATTTACTGGGAATAGGGAGTTAAGCCACTCATGCTGTTAAATGCGTTGGCCGCTCTCGGACACCGTGGCATAAAAACCATCAGGACGTTCGGGCGTGCCGGATTGATGTTATTCAACGCGCTGGTCGGCAAGCCGGAATTCCGTAAGCACGCACCGCTGCTGGTGCGGCAGCTTTATAATGTCGGCGTGCTGTCGATGCTCATCATCATTGTCTCCGGTCTTTTTATCGGTATGGTGCTTGGGCTACAGGGCTATCTTGTTCTGACAACCTACAGTGCGGAAACCAGCCTCGGGATGCTGGTGGCACTCTCGCTGCTGCGAGAACTGGGGCCGGTTGTGGCGGCGCTGTTGTTCGCCGGGCGTGCGGGGTCAGCATTAACGGCAGAAATTGGCCTGATGCGTGCGACCGAGCAGCTCTCCAGCATGGAGATGATGGCGGTCGATCCGCTACGTCGCGTGATCTCGCCGCGTTTCTGGGCTGGGGTGATCTCTTTACCGTTACTGACTATTCTGTTTGTCGCCGTGGGTATCTGGGGCGGTTCGCTGGTTGGCGTGCACTGGAAAGGCATTGATGCCGGTTTCTTCTGGTCCGCGATGCAGGACGCCATTGACCTGCGAATGGATCTGGTTAACTGCCTGATTAAAAGCGTGGTATTTGCCATTACGGTCACGTGGATTGCATTGTTCAATGGTTACGATGCCATCCCGACGTCGGCGGGCATTAGCCGTGCAACTACACGTACCGTCGTACATTCGTCGCTGGCCGTACTGGGTCTGGATTTTGTGCTCACCGCACTGATGTTTGGGAATTGAGTTCATGCAAACGAGAAAAAATGAAATTTGGGTCGGTGTATTCCTGCTTTTGGCGCTGCTGGCCGCGCTGTTCATCTGCCTGAGAGCGGCGGATATTACGTCTGTGCGCACCGAGCCGACGTATCGCATCTATGCCACCTTCGATAACATCGGCGGGCTGAAGGCGCGTTCACCGGTCCGTATTGGCGGCGTGGTGATCGGACGCGTAACGGACATTACGCTCGATGAGAAAACCTATCTGCCACGCGTCGCGATGGATATCGAAGAGCGTTATAACCATATCCCGGACACCAGTTCCCTTTCTATCCGTACTTCCGGCCTGCTGGGTGAACAATATCTGGCGCTTAACGTCGGTTTTGAAGACCCCGAGCTGGGAACGACTATCCTTAAAGACGGTAGCGTCATTCAGGATACGAAATCCGCGATGGTTCTGGAGGATATGATTGGTCAGTTCCTTTACAACAGCAAAGGGGATGAGAAAAAATCCGATGCAGCCCCTGCGCAGAGCGAAGAGCATACCGACGCCGCACCGACACCTGGTGCTGCGAATTAATTTCAGGAGAAGTCATTCATGTTTAAACGACTGTTAATGGTTGCCATGCTGGTCATCGCCCCTCTTACCGCCGCCCACGCTGCGGATCAGAGTAACCCGTACAAACTGATGGACGAAGCGGCGAAGAAGACCTTCGACCGTCTTACAAACGAACAGCCTAAAATTCGTGCTAATCCTGATTATCTGCGTGAAGTCGTTGACCAGGAACTGCTGCCGTATGTGCAGATAAAATATGCGGGTGCGCTGGTGCTGGGACGTTATTACAAAGACGCGACCCCTGCGCAGCGTGAGGCCTACTTTGCCGCGTTCCGTGAATACCTGAAACAGGCTTATGGCCAGGCGCTGGCGATGTACCACGGTCAGACCTATCAGATTGCGCCTGAGCAGCCGCTGGGTGATGCGACCATCGTGCCTATCCGCGTAACGATCAACGATCCTAACGGCCGTCCGCCGGTTCGTCTGGATTTCCAGTGGCGTAAAAACAGCCAGACCGGCCACTGGCAGGCGTATGACATGATCGCCGAAGGAGTAAGCATGATCACCACCAAACAGAACGAGTGGAGTGACCTGCTGCGCACTAAGGGTATTGATGGCCTGACCGCGCAGCTGCAGTCCATTGCTCGTCAGAAAATCACGTTGGACGAGAAGAAGTAATGTCACAGCAACTCAGCTGGTCGCGTGAAGGCGAGACATTAAAGCTGTCCGGTGAGCTGGATCAGGATCTGCTGAACCCCTTATGGGATAAACGCCATGAGGCTATGCAGGGCGTGACGCTTATTGACTTAACCGACATCACACGGGTCGATACGGCAGGCGTTGCGCTGCTTGCCCATCTGGTTGCGGTAGGGAAAAAGCAGGGGGCGAGCGTCACGCTTCGCGGCGCGAGCGATAATGTCGTTACCCTGGCGCAGCTCTACAATCTGCCTCAGGACGTATTGCCTCGTTAATATTTTCAGTGCGTTACTTCCGAAAGCCCTGACAGTTTCATCGTCGGGGCTTTTTGCTTGTTTAAGACGACGCCACTTTGCTCTAAGATGTTGGGCTTGTTTTCACTATCAGATGATTAAGAACCCATGGAAAATCATGAAATCCAGACAGTGCTGATGAATGCACTCTCCCTTCAGGAAGCCCACGTCACTGGCGATGGCAGTCACTTCCAGGTTATTGCTGTGGGTGAGATGTTCGACGGTATGAGCCGTGTGAAGAAACAGCAGGCTGTGTACGCGCCGCTGATGGAATATATTGCGGATAACCGCATCCACGCCCTGTCGATTAAAGCGTTCACCCCGCAAGAGTGGGCACGCGATCGCAAACTAAACGGTTTTTGAGCTGAGGGCGACAGGCCCGCAGCACGGTTGAATTTATAAGAGAGCACACAATGGATAAATTTCGTGTACAGGGGCCAACGCGTCTCCAGGGCGAAGTCACAATTTCTGGCGCGAAAAACGCCGCGCTGCCAATCCTCTTTGCTGCGCTGCTCGCGGAAGAGCCGGTAGAAATTCAGAACGTACCGAAGCTGAAAGATATCGATACCACCATGAAGCTGCTCACCCAGTTGGGCACGAAAGTCGAGCGTAACGGTTCCGTCTGGATCGACGCCAGCAAGGTGAACAACTTCTCTGCCCCTTACGATCTGGTGAAAACCATGCGTGCATCCATCTGGGCGCTTGGCCCACTCGTGGCGCGTTTTGGTCAGGGTCAGGTCTCTCTGCCGGGCGGCTGCGCTATCGGTGCGCGTCCGGTTGACCTGCACATCTTTGGTCTGGAAAAACTGGGCGCAGAGATCAAGCTGGAAGAAGGCTACGTTAAAGCGTCCGTCAATGGTCGTCTGAAAGGCGCGCACATTGTCATGGACAAAGTGAGCGTGGGCGCAACGGTGACCATTATGTCTGCGGCGACGCTGGCAGAAGGGACCACTATCATCGAAAACGCCGCGCGCGAACCGGAAATTGTGGATACCGCCAACTTCCTCGTGGCGCTGGGTGCGAAGATCACCGGTCAGGGTACCGACCGTATCACCATCGAAGGCGTTGAGCGTCTGGGCGGTGGTGTTTATCGCGTTCTGCCGGACCGTATCGAAACCGGTACCTTCCTGGTCGCTGCCGCGATCTCTGGCGGTAAGATTGTTTGTCGCAACGCGCAGCCCGATACCCTGGATGCGGTGCTGGCGAAACTGCGCGATGCGGGTGCGGATATCGAAATCGGTGAAGACTGGATCAGCCTTGATATGCACGGCCAGCGTCCAAAAGCGGTCAATGTGCGGACGGCACCGCATCCGGCGTTCCCAACGGACATGCAGGCGCAGTTCACCCTGTTGAACCTGGTCGCCGAAGGTACTGGCTTCATCACAGAAACCATTTTCGAAAACCGCTTTATGCACGTACCGGAGCTGATCCGTATGGGTGCGCATGCTGAGATCGAAAGTAATACCGTGATTTGCCATGGCGTTGAGAAACTGTCAGGTGCTCAGGTGATGGCAACCGATCTGCGTGCGTCTGCAAGCCTGGTGCTGGCGGGTTGTATCGCGGAAGGCACAACGATCGTGGATCGTATTTATCACATCGATCGTGGTTATGAGCGTATCGAAGATAAACTGCGCGCGCTGGGTGCCAATATCGAGCGTGTGAAGGGCGAGTAATCGTTCAGGCAGCCCCCTGCCAGCAATGACCGGGGGGTTGCTGTTCCTGTCAAAAACGCATTACTCCTGCGGTTCTCTTTTTGCCTTTCTCTGGCGAATCATGCGTGTTCTGTCGATAAATTCATGGGTGATGGGATCGTGGTAGCGCGAAGGCCAAATCACCCACGGATGCGTATCCAGCGCCGTCGCGATGATTAATTCTCCCTTGGGCCAGGGGCGGGTGAGGGCGTTTGCCAGAGTTGAAGAACTCAGTCCATGGCGGCGGGACTCTGCTGCCAGTGAAGTGCCTCTTTTGCGCAGTGCGGCAATAATATCAGCCGTGTGCCAGTCGATAAATTTCGTATCCATAACACCGTCCTTAAGTTCGGATTCACCTACGCCGTTTCTTCTGAAACGACGGGGTTAATATACCCATTTCAAGCTTTTGTTCTAAAAAGTTCGCGTTACTTGAAGGGATATTCAGAATAAGACATGGCTTTATTCATGCGGTCTCTAAACCGATGGATTTACAGGAATACGTAATTTACAGGATTTTTCTGGAATCCCCCCGCCATGGTCGCGGGGAGAAACAAGGAGGGTTAACGGTCGCGCTGAACGGCGATGTGGGCAAGACCTATCAATGCCTCGCGCCAGGGGCTGTCGGGAATGACCTGGAGAGCTTCGATGGCTTTGTCGGCTTCTTCTTCCGCACGCTGCCGCGTCCATTCCAGCGATCCGCAGATAGCCATGGTTTCCAGCACAGGTTCCAGAAGATGGCGGCCATTTCCCTGCTCAATCGCTTCACGGATCATTTTCGCCTGTTCGGCTGTTCCGTTACGCATGGCATGGAGCAGCGGCAGGGTCGGTTTGCCTTCATTAAGGTCATCTCCCACGTTTTTGCCGAGCGTCTCGCCGTCCGCACTGTAGTCCAGCAAATCATCAATCAGCTGGAATGCCGTACCCAGATAGCGACCATAGTCCTGCAGGCCTTTTTCCTGTGCTTCGGTACAGTCAGCCAGAATGCCGGAACACTGGGCCGCCGCTTCAAACAGGCGCGCGGTTTTGCTGTAGATCACGCGCATGTAGTTTTCTTCGGTGATGTCCGGGTCGTTGACGTTCATCAGCTGCAGCACTTCGCCTTCAGCAATGACGTTTACGGCTTCGGACATCACTTCCAGCACTTTCAGGGAGCCCAGACTGGTCATCATCTGGAAGGCGCGGGTGTAGATAAAGTCCCCCACCAGTACGCTGGCTGCGTTCCCGAACGCGGCGTTAGCCGTGGCTTTGCCACGACGCATATCCGATTCATCCACCACATCGTCGTGCAGAAGCGTCGCCGTGTGGATAAATTCGATGAGCGCTGCGATAGTGATGTGGGCATTTCCCTGATAACCAACGGCTCTGGCAGCCAGAATGGCGATCATCGGACGAATGCGTTTACCACCGCCGCTGACAATGTAATAGCCCAACTGATTGATCAACTGGACGTCAGAGTTGAGTTGCTCCAGGATTGCTGCATTCACACCCGCCATATCTTGCGCGGTTAACTCGTTGATTTTTTCTAAATTCATCGCAAAAGCCGGGCTTTTTATCCTGTTGATCCCATCTTCAATGGGGTAACGAAGGGTTTCGGTTTATCAATAGTAGTGCTGATTGTACTGAAAAAACGGCTCAGATAAACGTTACCGTACGTGTTGTGTTTTTTTTCTTCATGTATTGACGGTAGCACTTGTCAAAGGCTCGCGTTTTGCGTAATATTCGCGCCCTATTGTGAATATTTATAGCGCACTCTGAATCATACGAGGATGTGCGCGGAAGCGGAGTTTATATGTACGCGGTTTTCCAAAGTGGTGGTAAACAACACCGAGTAAGCGAAGGTCAGACCGTTCGCCTGGAAAAGCTGGACATCGCAACTGGCGAATCTGTTGAGTTCGCAGAAGTTCTGATGATCGCAAACGGTGAAGAAGTCAAAATCGGCGTTCCTTTCGTTGATGGCGGCGTTATCAAAGCTGAAGTTGTTGCACACGGTCGTGGCGAGAAAGTTAAAATCGTTAAGTTTCGTCGTCGTAAGCACTACCGTAAGCAGCAGGGCCACCGTCAGTGGTTCACTGATGTGAAAATTACTGGCATCAGCGCCTAAGACCTGAGGAGAGATTTAAATGGCACATAAAAAGGCTGGCGGCTCCACACGTAACGGTCGCGATTCAGAAGCTAAACGCCTGGGCGTTAAGCGTTTCGGTGGCGAATCCGTTCTGGCGGGTAGCATCATCGTTCGTCAACGTGGTACCAAATTCCACGCTGGCAACAACGTAGGTTGCGGTCGTGACCACACTCTGTTTGCTAAAGCAGACGGTAAAGTGAAATTTGAAGTTAAAGGCCCGAACAACCGTAAATACATCAGCATCGTTGCTGAGTAAGGTTTTCTCGGTCCGGTAACGGATTAAAGCCCCGCACCCTGTTGCGGGGCTTTTTACATTGGAAACCCGGTAATTTTTTCTGTAGGGAAAACGGGCATGAAGCAGCAGGCCGGCATAGGAATTCTTTTGGCGCTCACCACCGCAATGTGCTGGGGTGCGTTGCCAATTGCAATGAAGCAGGTGCTGGAAGTGATGGAGCCGCCTACGGTGGTCTTTTATCGCTTTCTGATGGCAAGCATTGGCCTCGGGGCCATTCTGGCCGTCAAAGGTAAGCTTCCACCCTTGCGGCTCTTCCGTAAACCGCGCTGGCTGGTGCTGCTGGCTATCGCGACGGGCGGTCTGTTCGGTAACTTCATCCTGTTCAGCTCTTCCCTGCAATATCTCAGCCCCACGGCGTCGCAGGTGATTGGTCAGCTTTCACCGGTGGGCATGATGGTCGCCAGCGTCTTTATCCTCAAGGAGAAGATGCGCGGTACGCAGATTATCGGGGCGAGCATGCTGCTGTGCGGTCTGGTGATGTTCTTCAACACCAGTCTGATCGAGATTTTTACCCGCCTGACGGATTACACATGGGGTGTCATTTTCGGTGTGGGGGCAGCAACGGTCTGGGTGAGCTATGGCGTCGCACAAAAGGTGTTATTGCGTCGACTTGCCTCACAGCAGATCCTCTTTTTGCTGTACACTTTGTGTACAATAGCATTGCTGCCATTAGCGAAGCCGGGTGTGATTACTCAGCTTAGCGACTGGCAACTGGCGTGCCTCATTTTTTGTGGGCTGAACACGCTGGTCGGTTATGGCGCGCTGGCCGAAGCGATGGCGCGCTGGCAGGCAGCACAGGTGAGCGCGTTAATTACGCTTACTCCGCTGTTTACGCTGTTATTTTCAGATTTGTTATCAATGGCCTGGCCCGATGTCTTCGTCAGACCGATGCTCAACCTGTTGGGCTATCTCGGTGCGTTTGTCGTGGTTGCGGGCGCGATGTATTCCGCCATTGGTCATCGTCTTTGGGGACGTTGGCGCAAAAATGAAGCGGTTGTAGTAGTCCCCCGCTCAGGCGAATGAGTTACGGAGAGTAAAATGAAGTTTGTTGATGAAGCGACGATTCTGGTCGTGGCTGGTGATGGCGGCAACGGTTGCGTGAGCTTCCGCCGTGAAAAGTATATCCCTCGTGGCGGCCCTGATGGCGGCGACGGTGGGGATGGTGGTGACGTGTGGCTGGAGGCGGATGAGAACCTCAACACGCTGATCGACTACCGTTTCGAAAAATCCTTCCGCGCTGAACGTGGCCAGAACGGCCAGAGCCGTGACTGTACCGGGAAACGCGGTAAAGACGTCACCATTAAGGTTCCGGTCGGTACGCGTGTGATTGACCAGGGAACCGGTGAAACCATGGGTGACATGACCAAACACGGTCAGCGCCTGATGGTAGCGAAAGGCGGCTGGCACGGTCTGGGTAACAGCCGTTTCAAATCTTCCGTTAACCGTACGCCGCGTCAGAAAACGATGGGTACCCCGGGCGATAAGCGCGACCTGCAGCTGGAGCTGATGCTTCTGGCAGATGTGGGCATGCTGGGTATGCCAAACGCCGGTAAATCAACGTTCATTCGTGCCGTCTCTGCGGCGAAACCGAAAGTGGCGGACTATCCGTTTACCACGCTGGTACCAAGCCTGGGCGTTGTCCGCATGGATAACGAGAAGAGCTTTGTGGTTGCCGATATTCCGGGTCTGATTGAAGGCGCTGCGGAAGGCGCGGGTCTGGGTATTCGCTTCCTGAAACACCTTGAGCGTTGCCGCGTACTGCTGCACCTCATTGATATCGATCCTATCGATGGTTCCGATCCGGTTGAAAACGCCCGCATCATCATCGGTGAGCTGGAAAAATACAGCGAAAAGCTGGCGAATAAACCACGCTGGCTGGTCTTCAACAAGATCGACCTGATGGACAAAGCCGAAGCGGAAGCAAAAGCGAAAGCCATTGCTGAAGCGATGGGTTGGGAAGATAAATACTACCTGATCTCTGCGGCAAGCCAGGTTGGCGTGAAAGATCTGTGCTGGGATGTGATGACCTTCATCATTGAGAACCCAATCGTTCAGGCGGAAGAAGCCAAACAGCCTGAAAAAGTCGAATTCATGTGGGATGACTACCACCGCCAGCAGCTCGAAGAGCTGGAAGCAGAAGAAGACGATGAAGACTGGGACGATGACTGGGATGAAGACGACGAAGAAGGCGTCGAGTTCATCTACAAGCACTAATATCTGTCCAAAGCCCCCATTATGGGGGCTTTTTTTATTCCAGCGTCGCAGGCAGCCAGCAGCTGGCGATTAAACCGCCTTCAGCGCCATTCTCAAGCGTGAGCCTGCCGTGGTGAAGCTGGACGATGCGCTGCACGATGCTCAGCCCCAGACCGCTGCCGCCGTAGCGCTGGTCAAGACGGCGGAATGGCTCGGTAATGGACTGCCGGTGCGCTTCATCAATCCCTGGGCCCTGATCGATAACGCTGATCTGCGTCCCCCCGTCGACCTCGGTTAACGTCACTGTAATCGTTGTCCCTGCCGGGCTGTAGCGTCCTGCATTTTCCAGCAGGTTGCGCAGCATCAGGCGCAGGAGCACGGCGTCTCCCTGAACCGTGAGCGCGCTTTTAGCGGGCCAAATTACCGTATGCTCTTTGGCTTCATGACCAAGGCCGAGAGGTTCAATGATATTTTCCGTCCAGCTTACGGTTTCGTAGTGGCCGCTCGCCATTGCCTGTCCGGCCCGGGCCAGCATCAGCAGCTGTTCGACGGTATGCATGAGCTGATCGATACGGCTAATCAGCGTTGCCGCCTGTGGCGCACCAGACTGCGACATCAGCTCCAGATGGAGCCGGATACCGGCAAGAGGCGTTCGAAGCTCGTGCGCGGCGTCTGCAGTGAAGAGACGCTCCTGTTGAATGGTATTGTCCAGCCGGGCGAGGAGCTGGTTCAGGGAAGTCGTCACCGCGCCGATCTCTTCCATGTCGGAATACATAGGAAGCGGGGTTAAGTTATCCGCCGAACGGTTAGCCAGGCTGACACGCAGTTTATTCAGGGGCCGGGTGATCCAGGTGACCGCCCAGAAGGAGAAGAGCAGGGTAAAACCGACCATCACCAGAGAAGGGACCAGCAGCGAGGCAATCGCCTCGCGGATCTCTTTCTCGACATGGTTATTACGCGCTTTTGCTGACAGCGTTTCACTGACCAGGAAACTAATCTGCTCACGGCTTTCATGCCACAGCCAGATGACGCTTATCAGCTGGAAAAATAACAGAATGACCGCCAGCAGCACCATCAAACGCCGACGCATGCTGTTCATTTCTGGCTCTCCAGGCGATAGCCAACGCCACGGACGGTTTTGATTCTGTCCTTGCCGAGCTTACGACGCAGGTTGTGAATGTGGACTTCAAGGGTATTTGACCCCGGATCGTCCTGCCAGGAGTAGATATCCTGCTGGAGCGTTTCTCTGTGCACCGTTTGCCCGCTGCGCATGATCAGACGCGTAAGCAAGGCGAACTCTTTTGGTGTTACCTCGACCGCCTGATCCTGGCGCAGTACCTGCTGGGTTTGCAGATTCAGCGTAATATCGCCGTCGGTCAGTAAGTTATCACTATGTCCCTGATAGCGGCGAATCAACGCTCGCACCCGAGCCTGCAGCTCCGCAAGCGCAAAAGGCTTCACCAGGTAATCATCTGCGCCTGCATCGAGGCCGGTGATGCGATCCTCAATGGCATCGCGTGCCGTCAGGATCAACACCGGGTTGGCGATACCGCGGCGTCGCCACTGGCTGAGCAGCGTGGCGCCGTCTTTATCAGGCAAGCCCAAATCGAGGATCACCAGACTGTATTCGCCGCTCTGAATCAGGGCGTCCGCCTCCGCTGCGGTGCCGGCACAGTCGAGGGCATACCCTTCATTGGCCAGCCCCAGCGCCAGCCCTTCCTGCAATAACAGATCGTCTTCAACTATAAGTAGTTTCATCGCTAGTTATTCTGGTAGATGTCCTTATAAAGCCTGCTTTCGAAGCGAACCAGTGGAATACGACGATTGCGCTGGTCGGTCGGTTCGACGGCATAGCCGGAAAGATACTGCACGAATGCCATGCGCTGTCCGCTGGCGGTAGTGATGAAGCCTGCAAGGTTGTAAACCCCCTGCAGTGAGCCTGTTTTAGCGGATACTTTGCCATCCACACCAGCAGCGTGAAGCCCGGCGCGGTACTGCAGTGAACCGTCATGCCCGGCCAGCGGCAGCATTGAAATAAAGTTTAGCTCAGTGTCATGCTGTGCAATGTACTGAAGCACCTGCATCATCGTGGCCGGAGAGATCAAATTATGGCGCGATAGTCCGGAGCCATCGACAGCGATGGTATTACCCAGTTCGATCCCCGCCTGCTGGCGCAGGATCTGCCGAACCGCGTCTGAACCCGCGCGCCAGGTTCCCGGCACGCCGAAACGGGCGTGACCAATCATGCGGAACACCGTATCGGCAATCATGTTGTCCGACTTTTTCAGCATGATGCGCAATAAATCGTGCAGCGGTGGAGACTGTTTGCTGGCGATGACCGTACCGGGCTGGTTGACCTGCGTCTGACGAAGCAGCGTGCCCGAGTAGGTTATTCCCGCTTGTTTCAGTTCATCTTTCAGAATGGCGCCTGCATAGCTTGCGCCATCCTGTATCGCAAATGCCAGCGGCAGCGGATCGGCTCGCTGGGTCAGGCAGCCGGTCAGCGTGAAGCGGTTAAGATCGCCTGGTACGACGTCCAGCTCACAATATTGCGCATCCGGGGAGCCTTTCGCCAGCGTGCGGACCTGGCTAAACATCGTGACCGGGTAGTAGGACGCTATGCGGATAAACGCTAAATCATCCGGCTTTGGCGCGCTGTAAAGCGAAACCGAGAAGCAGTTACGGTCGACAATCGCGGCGGCGGGCGGGGCGCTAAAGCACTGGGTCATGTCGTTCCACGGCCAGCCTGGGGCTTTATCGTGGCTGGCAAAGATGGACGTGTCGATCAGCACATTGCCATCAATTTTCTGCACGCCAGATTTTTTCAGCACCGCAACCATATTGCGGATATCCTGGCGCTTAAAGGTCGGATCGCCGCCAAAACGGGCGATAAGATCGCCTTTCAGTTCGCCACCCTCAACGTTACCTTTGGTTTCAAGAGTGGTGGTAAAACGGAAGTCAGGCCCGAGCTGGAGCAGGGCGGCGAGGGCAGTGATCACCTTTTGGGTACTGGCAGGCAGCGCCATCTGTTGACTGTGATAGTCAATCTCGGGAGCCTGTGCGCCAACCTTCTGCACCATCAGGGCAAGGTTCGCGCCTGCGGGGAGCTGATTAATGTACTCATCAACATTCGCGGCCTGGGCGGTGAACGTTATACTGGTAGTCAATCCGATGATAAATCTGGAAAATCGCATAATCTCGCGCTAACAACCCGAAAACAAACCGTCATACTACGGTGCATGGCACTGCAAAGTAAACGATGACCCATAGTGAACTTCGCGGTAAAATGCATATCAAATTGAAAAATTGCTGCTGACCTGGGGCATTGCTCCCGGGTCGGTTTTCTTTTTGCTTCTTGCCCGCTTAGGGGGGCAGGAGCAGGGAACACTGCTCCCAACAGGAATGTTTAAGAGGTATAACAAATGCAAGCTATTCCGATGACCTTACGTGGTGCCGAAAAACTGCGCGAAGAGCTGGATTTCCTGAAATCCGTGCGTCGTCCTGAAATCATCGCCGCTATCGCGGATGCGCGCGAGCATGGCGACCTGAAAGAGAATGCTGAATACCACGCCGCGCGTGAGCAGCAGGGCTTTTGTGAAGGGCGTATTAAAGATATCGAAGCAAAACTGTCCAATGCACAGGTTATCGACATCACCAAAATGCCTAACAACGGGCGTGTGATCTTTGGTTCTACCGTGACCGTGCTAAACCTGGACAACGACGAAGAGCAGACCTATCGCATCGTGGGTGATGATGAAGCCGACTTCAAACAGAACCTGATTTCGGTGAACTCGCCGATTGCTCGCGGCCTGATTGGCAAAGAGCAGGACGATGTCGTCACCATCCGCACCCCTGGCGGTGAAGTAGAATACGAAATTATTAAGGTTGAATACCTGTAATTCGCTTCTCTACTAAGATGTTGATACATTGTAAAGAAAAGAAAAAGGCCGCGTAGCGGCCTTTTATCAACTCAAGGAGCATGGCATTTTGCTCGCCTGCTGACAGAAATCCCTCGTTTCACACAGAAAATGTGTTTAATTCAGGATATCCTTAACGTGGCAGCGAGATTTTACGCTCTTTAGACGGGCGGTAGAGCACCAGCGTTTTACCGATGACCTGTACATTACAGGCGCCGGTTTCGCGCACGATGGCTTCCACGATCAGGTTTTTAGTGTCTCTGTCTTCAGAGGCGATTTTCACCTTGATCAGCTCGTGGTGTTCCAGCGCTTGTTCAATCTCGGCAAGCACCCCTTCGGTCAAACCATTGTTGCCAAGCATCACTACAGGCTTGAGCGGATGTGCCAGACCTTTAAGGTGCTGTTTTTGTTTAGTACTCAGATTCATCGTATATTTTTGCTTACGTTGGGATTGAAAACGGTTCATTCTACCGCCATCTCCCTTATATCGCCAAATAGCTGCGTAGAAATTTACGTCACAGGCAAGCAACGATGAACCAGGACGGAAATGTTAAATGACAGGTAAAAAGCGTTCTGCCAGCTCCAGCCGCTGGCTCCAGGAACACTTTAGCGATAAATATGTTCAACAGGCACAGAAAAAGGGGTTGCGTTCCCGTGCCTGGTTTAAACTTGATGAAATACAGCAAAGTGACAAACTTTTTAAGCCGGGGATGACGGTTGTTGACCTCGGTGCGGCACCTGGCGGATGGTCCCAGTATGCGGTCACGCAGATCGGCGGAACGGGCCGAATCATCGCGTGCGATCTTTTACCAATGGATCCCATCGTCGGTGTCGACTTCCTTCAGGGCGACTTTCGTGATGAATTAGTGCTGAAAGCGTTACTTGATCGTGTAGGTGACAGTAAGGTCCAGGTTGTCATGTCAGATATGGCACCAAATATGTGCGGAACACCGGCGGTGGATATCCCCCGCGCCATGTATCTGGTGGAGCTAGCGTTAGAAATGTGTCGTGATGTACTAGCGCCTGGTGGTAGTTTTGTTGTGAAGGTGTTTCAGGGCGAAGGTTTCGAGGAGTATCTTAAGGAAATTCGCTCCCTGTTTGCGAAGGTCAAAGTTCGTAAGCCGGACTCTTCCCGGGCCCGTTCCCGTGAAGTGTATATTGTAGCGACCGGGCGAAAATGATAACCGGGAGATTTCAGACGAAAGTTTGAATGAAACTGGATATAGAGTATCCTGACGCTGTTTTTAACACAGTTGTAATATGAGGTTAATCCCTTGAGTGACATGGCGAAAAACCTAATACTCTGGCTGGTCATTGCCGTTGTGCTGATGTCAGTATTCCAGAGCTTTGGGCCCAGCGAGTCGAATGGCCGCAAGGTGGATTATTCTACCTTCCTGCAGGAGGTCAATCAGGACCAGGTTCGCGAAGCGCGTATCAACGGACGTGAGATCAACGTTACCAAGAAAGATAGTAACCGTTACACGACTTACATCCCGGTGAACGATCCTAAGCTGCTTGATAACCTTCTGACCAAAAACGTCAAGGTAGTTGGCGAGCCGCCAGAAGAACCAAGCCTGCTGGCTTCTATCTTCATTTCCTGGTTCCCGATGCTGCTTCTTATCGGCGTCTGGATCTTCTTTATGCGCCAGATGCAGGGCGGCGGTGGCAAAGGTGCCATGTCGTTCGGTAAGAGCAAGGCGCGTATGTTAACGGAAGATCAGATCAAGACCACTTTTGCAGACGTTGCCGGGTGTGACGAAGCGAAAGAAGAGGTCGGCGAACTGGTTGAATACCTGCGTGAACCGAGCCGTTTCCAGAAGCTGGGCGGTAAGATCCCGAAAGGCGTGCTGATGGTTGGCCCTCCGGGTACCGGTAAAACCCTGCTGGCGAAAGCCATTGCGGGCGAAGCGAAGGTGCCGTTCTTTACTATTTCAGGTTCTGACTTCGTTGAAATGTTCGTGGGTGTCGGTGCATCTCGTGTGCGTGACATGTTCGAGCAGGCCAAGAAGGCAGCACCGTGCATTATCTTCATCGATGAAATCGACGCCGTAGGCCGCCAGCGTGGCGCAGGTCTGGGCGGTGGTCATGATGAACGTGAACAGACGCTGAACCAGATGCTGGTTGAGATGGACGGCTTCGAAGGTAACGAAGGCATTATCGTTATCGCGGCGACTAACCGTCCGGACGTACTTGACCCTGCGCTGCTGCGTCCAGGCCGTTTCGACCGTCAGGTTGTTGTGGGTCTGCCGGACGTTCGCGGTCGTGAACAGATTCTGAAAGTTCACATGCGTCGCGTACCGCTGGCACCAGATATCGACGCGGCAATCATTGCGCGCGGTACCCCTGGCTTCTCCGGTGCGGACCTGGCTAACCTGGTCAACGAAGCAGCTCTGTTTGCCGCTCGCGGTAACAAGCGCGTGGTGTCCATGGTGGAGTTCGAGAAAGCGAAAGACAAAATCATGATGGGTGCGGAACGTCGCTCCATGGTGATGACGGAGGCGCAGAAAGAGTCCACGGCATACCACGAAGCGGGTCACGCGATTATCGGTCGCCTCGTGCCGGAACACGATCCGGTGCATAAAGTGACGATTATTCCGCGCGGTCGTGCGCTGGGTGTGACCTTCTTCCTGCCTGAAGGCGACGCGATCAGCGCCAGCCGTCAGAAACTGGAAAGTCAGATTTCTACCCTCTACGGTGGTCGCCTGGCAGAAGAGATTATCTACGGTGTGGAACATGTTTCTACTGGTGCGTCCAACGACATCAAAGTCGCGACCAACCTGGCGCGTAACATGGTGACGCAGTGGGGCTTCTCCGACAAACTCGGTCCGCTGCTGTATGCAGAGGAAGAGGGTGAAGTCTTCCTGGGCCGTTCTGTGGCGAAAGCGAAACATATGTCCGATGAGACGGCACGTATCATCGACCAGGAAGTAAAATCTCTGGTAGAGCGTAACTATGCACGTGCTCGCCAGATCCTGAACGACAATATGGACATCCTGCATTCGATGAAAGATGCGCTCATGAAGTATGAGACCATCGATGCACCGCAGATTGACGACCTGATGGCGCGCCGTGAAGTACGTCCGCCAGCAGGCTGGGAAGACCCAGGCGCTTCCAATAATTCTGACAACAATGGCACCCCGCGTGCGCCGCGTCCGGTTGATGAACCGCGTACGCCAAACCCGGGCAACACCATGTCAGAACAGTTGGGCGATAAGTAAGTTACTGCTGTTGACGCGTTTGTCTGTACCTCAAACCCTGGAGCTTGCTCCGGGGTTTTTCATTTCTGTTTAACCATATAGATATCAGGGATTTCGCCATGAAATTATTCGCTCAGGACTCGCATCTCGATCTTTCACATCCCCATGTGATGGGGATCCTGAATGTTACCCCTGACTCCTTCTCTGACGGCGGCACGCATAACACGCTTATCGAGGCGGTTAAGCACGCGAATTTAATGATTAATGCGGGTGCTACCATCATTGACGTTGGCGGCGAATCGACGCGTCCTGGTGCGGCGGACGTGTCTGTGGAAGAAGAGCTGGCGCGCGTCGTGCCGGTGGTTGAAGCGATTGCACAGCGGTTTGAAGTGTGGATCTCCGTTGATACCTCTAAACCCGAAGTGATTCGTGAAGTGGCGAGAGTGGGCGCTCACATTATTAATGATATTCGCTCACTCACCGAGCCTGGCGCACTTGAAGCCGCGGCAGAGACGGGGTTACCGGTATGCCTGATGCACATGCAGGGCCAACCGAAAACCATGCAGGAAGCACCGAAGTATGACGATGTCTTTGCCGACGTGAATCGCTTCTTTATTGAGCATATTGCACGCTGTGAACGTGCAGGTATCCCAAAAGAGAAATTGCTGCTCGACCCGGGGTTCGGTTTCGGTAAAAATCTCTCACACAATTATGCGTTGCTTGCGCGCCTGTCGGAATTCCATCATTTTGGCCTGCCGTTACTGGTGGGGATGTCGAGAAAGTCGATGATTGGGCAGTTGTTGAACGTGGGGCCGAGCGAACGCCTGAGCGGCAGCCTGGCCTGCGCAGTGATTGCGGCGATGCAGGGTGCGCACATTATTCGTGTCCATGACGTCAAAGAAACAGTAGAAGCCATGCGTGTGGTGGAAGCCACACTGGCAGCGAAGGAAAACAAACGCTATGAGTAATCGTAAATATTTTGGTACCGACGGTATCCGTGGGCGTGTAGGCGATGCTCCCATCACCCCTGATTTTGTCCTGAAGCTCGGCTGGGCTGCTGGCAAGGTACTGGCGCGTCATGGCTCACGTAAAATTATCATCGGTAAAGACACCCGTATTTCGGGCTATATGCTGGAGTCCGCGCTTGAAGCGGGTCTGGCGGCTGCCGGACTGTCCGCCTCCTTTACGGGCCCAATGCCAACGCCTGCAGTTGCGTATCTGACGCGCACCTTCCGTGCGGAAGCGGGGATTGTCATTTCGGCTTCTCACAACCCGTTCTATGACAACGGCATTAAATTCTTCTCCATTGACGGCACCAAGCTGCCGGATGACGTGGAAGAGGCGATTGAAGCCGAAATGGAAAAAGAGATCACCTGTGTTGATTCCGCAGAGCTGGGTAAAGCGAACCGTATCGTCGATGCGGCGGGGCGTTACATCGAATTCTGTAAAGGTACCTTCCCGAATGAGCTGAGCCTGGCTCATCTGAAAATTGTGGTGGACTGTGCGAACGGGGCGACCTACCACATCGCCCCAAATGTTTTCCGCGAACTGGGTGCGAAAGTGATCGCCATTGGTTGCGAGCCGGATGGTCTGAACATTAACGAGCAGGTGGGTGCAACTGACGTTCGTGCTCTGCAGGCGCGTGTTCTGGCGGAGAAAGCCGATCTGGGTATTGCGCTGGACGGCGACGGCGACCGCGTGATCATGGTCGACCACGAAGGTAACAAGGTCGACGGCGATCAGATCCTCTACATCATTGCACGTGAAGGTCTGCGTCAGGGCCAGCTGCGCGGCGGTGCGGTAGGTACGCTGATGAGTAACATGGGCCTGGAACTGGCGCTGAAACAGCTCGGTATTCCGTTCGTGCGCGCGAAAGTGGGTGATCGCTACGTGCTGGAAAAACTGCAGGAGAAGGGCTGGCGCATCGGTGCAGAAAACTCGGGTCACGTCATCCTGCTCGACAAAACTACCACCGGTGACGGTATCGTGGCCGCGCTGCAGGTGGTTGCCGCGATGGCGCGCAACCATATGAGCCTGCACGATCTGTGCAGCGGGATGAAAATGTTCCCACAGATCCTGGTGAACGTGCGCTTTACTGCTGGCAAAGGCGATCCGCTGGAAAATGAGAACGTCAAAGCGGTGATGGCTGATGTTGAAGCGGCTCTGGGCAGCCGTGGACGCGTGCTGCTGCGTAAGTCCGGTACCGAACCGCTGATCCGCGTGATGGTGGAAGGTGAAGACGAAGCGCAGGTCACCGAATTTGCGCACCGTATTGCGGATGCCGTAAAAGCTGCATAATCTTGCACGCTAAATGTTTAAAAAGGCGGCGTTTGCCGCCTTTGTTTTAAGCAATTCATGGCTTTTTGCTGTTTTTTTCCGCAGTTGATACAATGCGTCGAAAATGCCCTTGCGAAGGTGATTCGCTTTGGTTAGTATTCACACCCGCTTCAGTGGGAAACAAAAATCCTGCTAATTGGTCGAAGCATTGGTATGCGGCAAATCCGCAAGGAACAGGTTGATTATGTACGAAGCTCTTTTAGTTGTTTTCCTTATTGTAGCCATCGCTCTCGTAGCGCTGATTATGCTGCAGCAAGGTAAAGGCGCTGATATGGGAGCCTCCTTCGGAGCAGGCGCTTCCGGTACGCTGTTCGGTTCAAGTGGTTCTGCGAACTTCATGACCCGCACAACGGCGATTCTGGCTACGCTGTTCTTCATCATCAGTCTGGTGCTTGGCAATATCAACAGCAATAAGACCAGCAAAGGAAGCGAGTGGGAAAACCTGAGCGCGCCAGCGAAAACTGAGCAGACTCAGCCAGCTGCACCGGCTAAGCCAACCAGCGATATCCCGCACTAAGTATTCTGTACCGAGGTGGTGGAATTGGTAGACACGCTACCTTGAGGTGGTAGTGCCCTAACGGGCTTGTGGGTTCGAGTCCCATCCTCGGTACCAATATTCCAGAAGAAAGACGTCGAAAGACGTCTTTTTTTTCGTCTGTATATTGTGGTAGCGGGCAAAATGGCGGGTGGCGCTGCGCTTACCCGCCCTACAAATACCAAATAAAAAAGGCGCCCTGTCGGCGCCTTTTGCATGTCTTGCTGTCGATTACTTCTTATCGCTGTGTTCCAGGTTTTCAACCTGCGGTAGGCCGTTACCGGAGCTGGCGGAGAGCAGGCCATTCTCAACATAGTTGAACAGCTTCTCACGTGTATCGGTGATGTCCAGGTTACGCATGGTCAGCTGACCAATACGATCGTCTGGTGAGAACACAGATTCACCTTTCTCCATAGTCAGACGCTCTGCTTTATAGGTCAGGTTGTCAGACACGGTGTTCAGGATGGAGTAGTCGTTACCGCGACGCAGTTCCAGGGTCACTTCACCGGTGATTGCACTCGCCACCCAACGCTGCAGCGCATCACGCAGCATCAGCGCCTGTGGATCGAACCAGCGGCCCTGATACAGCAGTTTGCCCAACTGACGGCCATGAGAGTGATACTGCTCAATGGTGTCTTCGTTGTGAATGCCGGTCAGCAGACGCTCGTAAGCGATGTGCAGCAGCGCCATTCCCGGGGCTTCATAAATGCCACGGCTTTTCGCTTCGATGATACGGTTTTCAATCTGATCGCTCATGCCCAGACCGTGACGACCGCCAATACGGTTAGCTTCCAGCATCAGCTCAACATCATCAGAGAAGGTTTTACCGTTCAGCGCAACCGGATGGCCGCGTTCGAAACGCACGGTCACTTCTTCTGCCTGGATTTTGACGTTCTCGTCCCAGAACTTCACGCCCATGATCGGGTTAACGATCTTCACGCTGGAGTTCAGGAATTCCAGGTCTTTCGCTTCGTGCGTCGCACCCAGCATGTTGGAGTCGGTGGAATAGGCTTTCTCGACTGACATCTTATAGTCGAAACCGCAGGCGATCATAAACTCGGACATCTCATGACGACCACCCAGCTCGTCGATGAAGTCGGTGTCCAGCCATGGTTTGTAAATCTGCAGCTCGGCGTTGGTCAGCAGGCCATAACGATAGAAACGTTCGATATCGTTACCTTTATAGGTGCTACCGTCACCCCAGATGTTGACGCCGTCTTCTTTCATCGCCGCAACCAGCATGGTGCCGGTGACCGCACGGCCCAGCGGGGTGGTGTTGAAATAGGTCAGACCGCCGGTGGTGTTATGGAATGCACCACACTGAATAGCCGCGATACCTTCCGCGACAAGTTGCTTACGGCAGTCAATCAGGCGCGCGTTCTCTGCACCATACTCTTTAGCGCGACGAGGAATGGCATCATAGTCGTCCTCATCCGGCTGACCCAGGTTCGCAGTATAGGCATACGGAACCGCTCCCTTCTGGCGCATCCACAGCAGTGCAGCGCTGGTATCCAGGCCACCTGAGAAAGCGATGCCAATACGTTGTCCTACCGGAAGATGCTTGAGAATCGTCGTCATAGAATAAAACCCTGCTTGATTGACTGATTAGAGACCGCTTTCGCTCTCTTGTGCATTTTTATGCAAAATAAGTGAGTATTCATTTAATCATCTTTTGGCGAAGACCGGAAGAGAGTCATGCGTTTTTTGTAAAAATTTTGGTCTGATCGATCTGGCGGAAGTCGCCTTGACAGGTGGGGTCAACTATCAATATACTAAACGCCGATTTTACGTCCCGTCTTCGGTACCAAATCCCAGCATTATTTGCAAATTCTGTCCAAAACGCGTAGAATTTGCCACGTTTCAGGCGCGGGGTGGAGCAGCCTGGTAGCTCGTCGGGCTCATAACCCGAAGGTCGTCGGTTCAAATCCGGCCCCCGCAACCACTTTCCCATAAAGTTCTTTTTCAAATATACTGTGAAGACTTAGAGCCTTCGTAGCTGGATTTGAAAAAATTCTTTCGGAAAGTGCTCCAGGCCACAGTTGTGGCTATAGGGTTCAGTTATCTAAAGCCCCGATTTATCGGGGTTTTTTGTTATCTGACTACAGAATAACTGGGCTTTACGCCCTTTTTTTATGTCTTGGGGGTGGGCTTGTCCACATTAGAGCAAAAATTAACAGAGATGATTACTGCACCGGTCGAAGCACTGGGCTACGAACTGGTCGGCATCGAATTCGTTCGCGGCCGTACATCGACGCTGCGCATCTATATTGATAGTGAAGATGGCATCAATGTTGATGATTGTGCTGATGTCAGCCACCAGGTGAGTGCGGTTCTTGATGTTGAAGACCCGATTACCGTTGCGTACAACCTGGAAGTTTCCTCACCTGGCCTCGATCGCCCGATGTTCACGGCCGAGCACTATGTGCGCTTTACCGGTGAAGAAGTGGCTCTCGTTCTGCGTATGGCCGTACAGAACCGCCGTAAATGGCAGGGAATTATCAAAGCCGTTGATGGTGAAATGATCACGGTGACAGTCGAAGGCAAAGATGAAGTGTTCGCGCTGAGTAATATCCAGAAGGCGAACCTGGTTCCCCACTTTTAACAGTCTGGATTGAGGTGAAAAGCCCGCGATGAACAAAGAAATTTTGGCTGTTGTTGAAGCCGTCTCCAACGAGAAATCACTGCCGCGTGAAAAGATTTTTGAAGCGCTGGAAAGTGCACTGGCTACAGCAACCAAGAAAAAATACGAACAAGAGATCGATGTTCGCGTAGAAATCGATCGTAAAAGCGGTGACTTCGATACATTCCGTCGTTGGGTAATCGTTGAAGAAGTGACCCAGCCGACCAAAGAGATCACCCTGGAAGCCGCCCGTTTTGAAGACGAAAGTCTGAACGTGGGTGACTACGTTGAAGATCAGATTGAATCTGTGACCTTCGACCGTATCACCACCCAGACCGCTAAACAGGTTATCGTGCAGAAAGTGCGCGAAGCCGAGCGCGCGCTGGTTGTCGATCAGTTCCGCGATCAGGAAGGCGAGATCATCACCGGCGTGGTGAAGAAAGTGAACCGCGACAACATCTCCCTGGAGATCAAATCCGAAGGGTTGCCGGGTAACGCTGAAGCCGTGATCCTGCGTGAAGATATGCTGCCGCGTGAAAACTTCCGTCCAGGCGACCGTATTCGCGGTGTTCTGTACGCCGTTCGCCCTGAAGCGCGTGGCGCACAGCTGTTCGTGACCCGTTCTAAACCAGAAATGCTGGTAGAACTGTTCCGTATCGAAGTACCGGAAATCGGTGAAGAAGTTATCGAGATTAAAGCGGCGGCTCGCGATCCGGGCTCCCGTGCGAAAATTGCGGTGAAAACCAACGACAAGCGTATCGACCCGGTCGGTGCTTGCGTCGGTATGCGCGGTGCGCGTGTCCAGGCAGTGTCTACTGAGCTGGGCGGCGAACGTATTGATATCGTTCTGTGGGATGACAACCCGGCGCAGTTCGTGATCAACGCAATGGCTCCAGCTGATGTGGCGTCTATCGTTGTTGACGAAGACAAACACACCATGGATATCGCTGTTGAAGCGGGCAACCTGGCGCAGGCAATCGGCCGTAACGGCCAGAACGTACGCCTGGCGTCACAGCTGAGCGGCTGGGAACTCAACGTGATGACCGTTGATGACCTGCAGGCTAAGCATCAGGCTGAAGCCCATGCGGCGATCGATACCTTCACGAAATACCTGGATATTGACGAAGACTTCGCCACTGTTCTGGTTGAAGAAGGTTTCTCTACGCTGGAAGAACTGGCCTATGTGCCAATGAAAGAGCTGCTGGAAATTGACGGTCTGGATGAACCAACCGTTGAAGCCCTGCGTGAACGCGCTAAAAACGCACTGACCACCCTGGCACTGGCTCAGGAAGAAAGCCTTGGCGATAAGAAGCCGGCTGATGACCTGCTGAATCTGGAAGGTCTTGATCGTGCGATTGCGTTCAAGCTGGCTGCCCGTGGTGTTTGTACGCTGGAAGATCTCGCTGAGCAAGGCGTTGATGACCTGGCTGATATCGAAGGTTTAACCGACGAGAAAGCCGGCGAGCTCATCATGGCCGCACGTAATATTTGCTGGTTCGGCGACGAAGCGTAATAAACTGTAGCAGGAAGGAACAGCATGACTGATGTAACTGTAAAATCGCTGGCTGCTGAGATTCAGACCTCCGTGGACCGCCTGGTACAGCAATTTGCTGATGCAGGGATCCCGAAGTCCGCTGATGACTCGGTGACCGCGCAAGAAAAACAAACCTTGTTAACGCACCTGAACCGTGAACACGGCTCTACGCCTGACAAGTTAACGCTGCAGCGCAAAACGCGTAGCACGTTAAACATCCCTGGTACCGGTGGCAAAAGCAAATCGGTACAAATTGAAGTCCGCAAGACGCGCACCTTTGTAAAACGTGATCCGCAAGAGGCAGAACGCCTTGCCGCGGAAGAGCAGGCACAGCGTGAAGCGGAAGAACAAGCTCAGCGTGAGGCGGAAGCAGCCGCCAAACGTGAAGCAGAATTAAAAGCTGAACGTGAGGCCGCAGAAAAAGCGAAACGCGACGCAAGTGATAAAGTGAAGCGTGACGCTGCGGAAAAAGACAAAGTGAGCAATCAACAGACAGACGAAATGACCAAAACCGCCCAGGCTGAAAAAGCCCGCCGTGAAAATGAAGCTGCCGAGCTGAAGCGTAAAGCGGAAGAAGAAGCCCGCCGTAAGCTGGAAGAAGAAGCTCGCCGCGTCGCCGAAGAAGCGCGCCGTATGGCAGAAGAAAATGAGAAGAACGGTGTTGATACCGTTGAGCAGTCTGAAGACACCAGCGACTATCACGTGACCACTTCTCAGCACGCACGTCAGGCAGAAGATGATAACGACCGTGAAGTAGAAGGCGGCCGTGGCCGTGGCCGTAATGCAAAAGCTGCGCGTCCGGCGAAAAAAGGCAACAAGCACGCTGAATCCAAAGCTGACCGTGAAGAAGCACGCGCGGCTGTTCGCGGTGGTAAAGGCGGTAAGCGTAAAGGTTCCGCACTGCAGCAGGGCTTCCAGAAGCCTGCTCAGGCCGTTAACCGTGACGTTGTGATCGGCGAAACCATTACCGTTGGCGAACTGGCGAACAAGATGGCGGTTAAAGGCTCTCAGGTCATCAAAGCGATGATGAAACTGGGCGCCATGGCGACCATCAACCAGGTGATCGATCAGGAAACCGCACAGCTGGTTGCTGAAGAGATGGGCCACAAAGTAATCCTGCGTCGTGAAAACGAGCTGGAAGAAGCAGTAATGAGCGACCGTGATACTGGCGCTGCGGCTGAACCGCGTGCACCGGTTGTGACCATCATGGGTCACGTTGACCACGGTAAAACCTCTCTGCTTGACTACATTCGTTCTACTAAGGTTGCCTCGGGTGAAGCGGGTGGCATTACCCAGCACATCGGTGCATACCACGTAGAAACTGACAACGGTATGATCACCTTCCTGGATACCCCAGGCCACGCCGCGTTTACCTCAATGCGTGCTCGTGGTGCTCAGGCGACGGATATCGTTGTTCTGGTTGTTGCCGCAGACGACGGCGTGATGCCACAGACCATCGAAGCTATCCAGCACGCGAAGGCTGCAGGTGTGCCAGTTGTGGTTGCAGTGAACAAGATCGATAAGCCAGAAGCGGATCCCGATCGTGTTAAAAACGAACTTTCCCAGTACGGTATCCTGCCGGAAGAGTGGGGCGGTGAAAGCCAGTTCGTACACGTGTCTGCGAAAGCGGGTACCGGTATCGACGAACTGCTGGACGCGATCCTGCTGCAGGCCGAAGTTCTGGAGCTGAAGGCCATCCGTAACGGTATGGCGAGCGGCGCGGTGATCGAATCCTTCCTGGATAAAGGTCGTGGCCCGGTTGCTACCGTTCTGGTTCGTGAAGGTACGCTGCATAAAGGCGATATCGTTCTGTGCGGTTTCGAATACGGCCGCGTTCGTGCGATGCGTAACGAACTGGGTCAGGAAGTGCTGGAAGCGGGTCCGTCCATTCCAGTGGAAATCCTGGGTCTGTCCGGTGTTCCGGCTGCCGGTGACGAAGTGACCGTTGTGCGTGACGAGAAGAAAGCGCGTGAAGTGGCACTGTATCGTCAGGGCAAATTCCGTGAAGTTAAACTGGCTCGTCAGCAGAAATCTAAACTCGAGAACATGTTTGCCAACATGACCGAGGGCGAAGTTCACGAAGTGAACATCGTTCTGAAAGCCGACGTTCAGGGTTCTGTGGAAGCGATCTCCGACTCCTTGCTGAAACTGTCTACCGACGAAGTGAAAGTGAAGATCATCGGTTCGGGCGTAGGTGGTATCACCGAAACCGACGCTACCCTGGCTGCTGCCTCTAACGCTATCCTGGTTGGCTTCAACGTTCGTGCGGATGCGTCTGCGCGTAAAGTGATTGAATCCGAAAGCCTGGATCTGCGTTACTACTCCGTCATCTATAACCTGATCGACGAAGTGAAGGCCGCGATGAGCGGTATGCTGTCTCCTGAGCTGAAACAGCAGATCATCGGTCTGGCTGAAGTACGTGACGTGTTCAAATCACCGAAATTCGGTGCGATCGCGGGCTGTATGGTGACCGAAGGTAACATCAAGCGTCACAACCCAATCCGCGTACTGCGTGACAACGTGGTTATCTACGAAGGCGAGCTGGAATCCCTGCGCCGCTTCAAAGATGACGTTAACGAAGTCCGTAACGGCATGGAATGTGGTATCGGCGTGAAGAACTACAACGACGTTCGCGTTGGCGATATGATCGAAGTGTTCGAGATCATCGAAATTCAGCGTACCATCGCGTAATCTTCGTCGGCTGAAGATTGGTTGACGTAGGCCGGGTAAGCGAAGCGCCACCCGGCAATAATTTCAAAAAGGGGCTTTAGCCCCTTTTTTGTCTGGAGAATTTATTATGGCGAAAGAATTTGGTCGCCCTCAGCGCGTAGCGCAGGAAATGCAGAAAGAGATCGCACTCATTCTGCAACGTGAAATTAAAGACCCACGTGTCGGCATGATGACCACCGTTTCCGGTGTCGAAATGTCCCGTGATTTGGCCTATGCCAAAGTGTTCGTCACCTTCCTGAACGATCAGGACGAAGCGGCAGTGAAAAACGGCATTAAAGCGCTGCAGGAAGCCTCTGGTTTCATCCGCTCCCTGCTTGGCAAAGCGATGCGCCTGCGTATCGTGCCTGAACTGACCTTCTTCTACGACAACTCGCTGGTCGAAGGTATGCGTATGTCCAACCTGGTGACCAGCGTGGTTAAACATGACGACGAGCGTCGTGTTAACCCGGCGGACGACAGCAAGGAGGACTAATGAGTCGTCCTCGTCGTCGTGGTCGCGACGTGCATGGTGTGCTGCTGCTGGATAAACCCCAGGGCGCTTCCAGCAACGACGTGCTGCAAAAAGTTAAGCGTATTTATAACGCCAACCGTGCGGGCCACACCGGCGCGCTCGATCCGCTGGCAACCGGCATGCTGCCGGTCTGCCTGGGAGAGGCGACAAAGTTTTCCCAGTATCTGCTCGACTCCGATAAGCGTTACCGCGTTATCGCTAAACTGGGCCAGCGCACGGATACCTCCGACGCGGACGGTCAGGTAGTAGAAGAGCGCCCGGTGACCTTCAGCGCGGAGCAGCTTGATGCGGCGCTGGAAAGCTTCCGTGGTGACACGATGCAGGTGCCGTCGATGTATTCGGCGCTGAAATATCAGGGCAAGAAGCTCTACGAATATGCGCGCCAGGGCATTGACGTCCCGCGTGAAGCCCGTCCGATAACCGTGTATGAGCTGCTGTTTATTCGCCACGAAGGTGATGAGCTTGAGCTGGAAGTGCACTGTTCGAAAGGGACCTATATTCGCACCATCATCGACGATCTCGGTGAAAAGCTGGGCTGCGGCGCACATGTGATTTACCTGCGTCGTCTGGCGGTGAGCAAGTACCCGGTAGAGCGGATGGTGACCCTGGAGCAACTGCGCGAGCTGGTAGAACAGGCGGAAGTGCAGGGGATCGCGCCGGCAGATTTGCTGGATCCATTGCTGATGCCGATGGACAGTCCGGCAGCGGACTTCCCGGTTGTTAATCTTCCTTTAACATCCTCCGTTTACTTTAAGAACGGCAACCCGGTTCGTACGGCGGAAGCGCCGCTGGAAGGACTGGTACGCGTGACCGAAGGTGACGAAGGGAAATTCATCGGTATGGGCGAAATGGATGGTGAGGGGCGCGTTGCGCCGCGTCGTCTGGTCGTCGAGTATCCGATCGAAGCATGACGGTGATGACGGCTCACCTTGCGATAAGCAGGGGAGACGAGTAGAATATCGCCGCTTAACGCCTGGTAAATTGTTTAACAATCTGCGGGGCGTACATGGGGTCGCTGAATTAGAGATCGGCACCCTTACATTCTTTATACTTTGGAGTTTGAAAATGTCTCTAAGCGTTGAAGCTAAAGCTAAAATCGTTTCTGAGTTTGGTCGTGGTACTAACGACAGCGGTTCTACCGAAGTTCAGGTTGCACTGCTGACTGCACAGATTAACCACCTGCAGGGTCACTTTGCAGAGCACAAAAAAGATCACCACAGCCGTCGTGGTCTGCTGCGTATGGTTTCTCAGCGTCGTAAACTGCTCGACTACCTGAAACGTAAAGATGTTGCACGCTACACCGCGCTGATCGAGCGTCTGGGTCTGCGTCGCTAAGTCTTGCGAGTTTCAGAAAAGGGGGCCTGATGGCCCCTTTTTTCAACCAGACGGCAGCAATTCACTGGAAACTATTGTATTGTTGCTATAAATGATCTTCATTGCAGAGGTTCGCGCGGCTAATGAGAGGCTTCACCCATGGGGGTGTTGGTTGTCATTAGTCGCGAGGATGCGAAGAAGGTCGGGTTAAATCGACAGCACACCGGTGGTGTGCTGTCAAACATTTAAGAAAGGACAGAACTTTGCTGAATCCGATCGTTCGTAAATTCCAGTATGGTCAACATACCGTCACGCTGGAAACCGGCATGATGGCTCGTCAGGCTACTGCTGCCGTTATGGTAAGCATGGATGACACTGCGGTATTCGTTACCGTTGTTGGCCAGAAAAAAGCTAAACCAGGTCAGGACTTCTTCCCGCTGACCGTTAACTACCAGGAGCGTACCTACGCTGCCGGTAAAATCCCGGGTGGTTTCTTCCGTCGTGAAGGCCGTCCAAGCGAAGGCGAAACCCTGATCGCGCGTCTGATTGACCGCCCGGTTCGTCCACTGTTCCCGGAAGGCTTCGTTAACGAAGTACAGGTTATCGCGACCGTTGTTTCCGTTAACCCGCAGGTTAACCCGGACATCGTAGCGATGATCGGTGCGTCCGCTGCCCTGTCACTGTCTGGTATTCCATTCAATGGTCCAATCGGTGCCGCGCGCGTTGGCTACATCAACGACCAGTACGTGCTGAACCCAACCCAGGAAGAGCTGAAAGAAAGTAAGCTGGACCTGGTGGTTGCGGGTACTGAAGCGGCTGTACTGATGGTTGAATCCGAAGCTGAACTGCTGAGCGAAGACCAGATGCTGGGCGCTGTGGTATTTGGCCACGACCAGCAGCAGATCGTTATCCAGAACATCAACGACCTGGTGAAAGAAGCCGGTAAGCCACGTTGGGACTGGCAGCCAGAAGCGGCAAACGACGCGCTGAACGCACGCGTTGCTGCACTGGCAGAATCTCGTCTGAGCGATGCATACCGCATCACTGACAAACAGGAGCGTTACGCTCAGGTTGACGTGATCAAGTCTGAAACTATCGCGACCCTGGTTGCGGAAGATGAAACGCTGGACGCTAATGAGCTGAGCGACATCCTGCACGCTATCGAGAAAAACGTTGTTCGTAGCCGCGTACTGGCAGGCGAGCCGCGTATCGATGGCCGCGAAAAAGACATGATCCGTGGTCTGGATGTGCGTACTGGCGTTCTGCCACGTACTCACGGTTCCGCGCTGTTCACCCGTGGCGAAACGCAGGCGCTGGTTACCGCGACCCTGGGTACTGCACGTGATGCGCAGATCATCGACGAACTGATGGGCGAGCGCACTGACAGCTTCCTGTTCCACTACAACTTCCCTCCGTACTCCGTAGGCGAAACCGGTATGGTTGGCTCGCCGAAGCGTCGTGAAATTGGTCACGGTCGTCTGGCGAAGCGCGGCGTACTGGCAGTCATGCCAGAAGCAGACAAATTCCCGTACACCGTACGTGTAGTGTCTGAAATCACCGAATCCAACGGTTCCTCTTCCATGGCTTCCGTGTGTGGTGCCTCTCTGGCGCTGATGGATGCAGGCGTGCCAATCAAAGCCGCCGTTGCGGGTATCGCAATGGGCCTGGTGAAAGAAGGCGACAACTTCGTTGTTCTGTCTGACATTCTGGGTGACGAAGACCACCTGGGCGATATGGACTTCAAAGTAGCGGGTTCCCGCGAAGGTATCTCTGCACTGCAGATGGATATCAAAATTGAAGGTATCACCAAAGAGATCATGCAGGTTGCTCTGAACCAGGCTAAAGGTGCGCGTCTGCACATCCTGGGCGTGATGGAACAGGCGATTAACGCGCCGCGTGGCGACATTTCTCAGTTCGCTCCACGTATCCACACCATCAAGATCAATCCAGACAAGATCAAAGATGTTATCGGTAAGGGCGGTTCCGTAATCCGTGCGCTGACCGAAGAGACTGGCACCACCATCGAAATCGAAGATGACGGTACTGTGAAGATCGCAGCAACCGACGGCGAGAAAGCGAAATTCGCGATCCGTCGCATCGAAGAAATTACTGCAGAAATCGAAGTGGGCCGTGTCTACGCAGGTAAAGTGACCCGTATCGTTGACTTTGGCGCGTTCGTTGCCATCGGTGGCGGTAAAGAAGGTCTGGTTCACATCTCTCAGATCGCTGACAAGCGCGTTGAGAAAGTGACTGATTACCTGCAGATGGGTCAGGAAGTACCGGTGAAAGTTCTGGAAGTTGATCGCCAGGGCCGTATCCGTCTGAGCATTAAAGAAGCAACCGAGCAGTCTCAGCCAGCTGCTGCGCCAGAAGCACAGGCAGCAGAACAGCAAGGCGAGTAAGTTGCCATTTGCCCTCCGCTTTGCGGAGGGCCTATTATCAGGCAGGACGCCTTGTTAAGCCGCCGGGGGACAGGACGTTCATCCAATAGTTGTCTTCGGGAGTGGGAAATGAAGCCTTTTTTGCGCTGGTGTTTCGTTGCGACAGCTTTAACGCTGGCAGGATGCAGCAACTCTGCCTGGCGTAAGAGCGAAGTCCTCGCAGTGCCATTGCAACCGACTTTGCAGCAGGAAGTGATCCTGGCACGCATGGAACAAATACTTGCCAGTCGGGCTTTAACCGATGAAGAACGCGCACAGCTTTTATATGAGCGCGGAGTGTTGTATGATAGTCTCGGTCTGAGGGCATTGGCGCGGAATGATTTTTCACAAGCGCTGGCTATCCGACCTGATATGCCTGAAGTATTCAATTACTTAGGCATTTATTTAACGCAGGCAGGCAATTTTGATGCTGCCTATGAAGCGTTTGATTCTGTACTTGAGCTTGATCCAACTTACAACTACGCGCACTTGAATCGCGGTATCGCATTGTATTACGGCGGTCGTGATAAGTTAGCGCAAGATGATCTGCTGGCGTTTTATCAAGACGATCCTAATGATCCTTTCCGTAGCCTGTGGCTTTACATCGTTGAGCGGAAGCTCGATGAGAAGCAGGCAAAAGAAGCACTGAAACAGCGCTTCGATAAATCGGACAAGGAACAGTGGGGATGGAACATTGTCGAGTTCTACCTGGGCAACATTAGCGAAGCAACGCTGATGGAACGCCTCAAGGCGGACGCAACGGATAACACCTCGCTCGCTGAGCATCTCAGTGAAACCAACTTCTATTTAGGTAAGTACTACCTAAGTCTGGGGGATATGGACAGCGCTACGGCACTGTTCAAATTAGCGGTTGCTAACAACGTACACAACTTCGTTGAGCACCGTTATGCATTGTTGGAATTATCGCTCTTGGGCCAGGAGCATGACGACCTGGCAGAATCGGACCAGCAATAGCTGACGACAGAAACATCAGCCCGTAATCTTTTGATTGCCATCACCTTAACTGGTGAGGGCGTTGTTGTTCGTCAATACACCTACTTTGAGCCGGTTCACACTTTTCAATGAAAATTGCTAATCATTTTCACGATGAGCTAAGTAGACTGGCCGCCATTGACATTGAGGCACTCGTACTACATGGCTGAATTCGAAACCACTTTTGCAGATCTGGGCCTGAAGGCTCCTATCCTTGAAGCCCTTAACGATCTGGGTTACGAAAAACCATCTCCGATCCAGGCTGAGTGTATCCCACACCTGCTTTCTGGTCGTGACGTGCTGGGCATGGCCCAGACTGGTAGCGGTAAAACTGCAGCATTCTCGCTGCCGCTGCTGAACAACATTGATCCGGACCTGCGTGCTCCGCAGATCCTCGTCCTGGCTCCAACCCGTGAACTGGCTGTTCAGGTTGCAGAAGCCATGACGGAATTCTCTAAACATATGCGCGGCGTAAACGTGGTTGCCCTGTACGGCGGCCAGCGTTATGACGTGCAGTTACGCGCCCTGCGTCAGGGCCCACAGATTGTTGTCGGTACGCCGGGCCGTCTGCTGGATCACCTGAAGCGCGGTACCCTGGACCTCTCTAAACTGAGCGGTCTGGTACTGGATGAAGCAGATGAAATGCTGCGTATGGGCTTCATCGAAGACGTTGAAACCATCATGGCGCAGATCCCGGACGGTCATCAGACCGCGCTGTTCTCTGCAACCATGCCGGAAGCTATCCGTCGCATTACCCGCCGCTTCATGAAAGAGCCGCAGGAAGTGCGTATTCAGTCCAGCGTAACCACTCGCCCGGACATCAGCCAGAGCTACTGGTCTGTGTACGGCATGCGTAAAAACGAAGCGCTGGTACGTTTCCTGGAAGCGGAAGATTTTGATGCGGCGATTATCTTCGTTCGTACCAAAAACGCGACCCTGGAAGTGGCTGAAGCCCTGGAGCGTAGCGGCTACAACAGCGCAGCGCTGAACGGCGATATGAACCAGGCCCTGCGTGAGCAGACTCTGGAGCGTCTGAAAGACGGTCGTCTGGATATCCTGATTGCAACCGACGTGGCAGCACGTGGTCTGGACGTTGAGCGTATCAGCCTGGTTGTTAACTACGACATCCCGATGGATTCCGAGTCTTACGTTCACCGTATCGGCCGTACCGGTCGTGCGGGTCGTGCTGGCCGTGCACTGCTGTTCGTTGAGAACCGCGAGCGTCGTCTGCTGCGCAACATCGAACGTACCATGAAGCTGACCATTCCAGAAGCGGACCTGCCAAACGCAGAGCTGCTGGGCAAACGCCGTCTGGAAAAATTCGCCGCCAAAGTACAGCAGCAGCTGGAAAGCAGCGATCTGGATCAGTACCGCGCGCTGCTGTCGCAGATTCAGCCTGTTGCTGAAGGCGAAGAGCTGGATATGGAAACCCTGGCTGCAGCACTGCTGAAAATGGCTCAGGGCGAACGTAGCCTGATCGTGCCACCAGATGCGCCGATGCGTCCTAAGCGTGAATTCCGTGACCGTGACGATCGCTTCGAACGTCGTGGCGACCGTAACGATCGTGGCCCACGTGGTGACCGTCCAGAGCGTGGTGGTGAAGACCGTCCACGTCGTGAACGCCGTGACGCGGGCGACATGGAACTGTACCGCATTGAAGTGGGCCGTGATGATGGCGTTGAAGTTCGTCACATCGTTGGCGCGATCGCTAACGAAGGCGACATCAGCAGCCGTTACATCGGTAACATCAAGCTGTTCGCATCCCACTCTACCATCGAGCTGCCAAAAGGCATGCCGGGTGAAGTACTGCAGCACTTTACGCGTACCCGCATCCTGAACAAGCCGATGAACATGCAGCTGCTGGGTGATGCACAGCCACGTCCTGACCGTGGCGGCGAACGCCGTGGTGGTGGTCGCGGTTTCGGCGGCGAGCGTCGTGAAGGCGGTCGCAGCGAAGGTCGCGGTGGTGAAGGTCGTCGTTTCTCCGGCGAGCGCCGCGAAAGCCGTGGTCCACGTCGTGAAGAAGGCACCAGCCGTCGTCGTTTCGGTGACGCGTAAGCCTTACGCTTCTGACGTAAAGTAAAATATACAGCCCCGATACATGCTATCGGGGCTTTTTTTATTCCCTTTGTACTCTTGTACTGGTACAGTGCGTCACATTAAAATGCAGAACCGCATGATTGACTGGAGAAAAGGCTGTATGGCGACACTAACCACCACCCAAACGTCACCTTCGCTGCTTGGCGGCGTGGTGATCATCGGCGGAACCATTATAGGTGCCGGGATGTTCTCCCTGCCCGTGGTCATGTCCGGTGCGTGGTTCTTCTGGTCGCTGGCTGCGCTGGTCTTTACCTGGTTCTGTATGCTCCATTCCGGGCTGATGATCCTCGAAGCAAACCTGAACTACCGCATTGGCTCCAGCTTCGACACCATCACCAAAGATCTGCTGGGCAAAGGCTGGAACCTGGTTAACGGGCTGTCCATCGCCTTTGTGCTCTATATCCTGACCTACGCATATATCTCGGCGAGCGGTTCGATTCTGCATCACACCTTCTCTGAGATGTCGCTGAACGTTCCGGCGCGTCTGGCCGGACTATGCTTTGCGCTGGGCGTGGCGTTTATCGTCTGGATGAGTACCAAAGCGGTAAGCCGGATGACGGCAATCGTACTGGGCGCGAAGGTCATCACCTTCTTCCTGACCTTCGGCAGCCTGCTGGGGCACGTGACGCCCACCACGCTGTTTAACGTTGCCGAAGTGAATACCTCCTACACGCCGTACCTGCTGATGACGCTACCGTTCTGTCTGGCGTCGTTCGGCTACCACGGCAACGTGCCGAGCCTGATGAAGTACTACGGCAAAGATCCGCGCACCATTGTGAAGTGTCTGGTCTACGGCACGCTGCTGGCGCTGGCGCTGTACGTCATCTGGCTGCTCGGAACGATGGGCAACATCCCGCGTCCGGAGTTTATCGGCATTGCCCAGAAGGGCGGTAACATTGACGTGCTGGTGCAGGCGCTGAGCGGCGTGCTGAACAGCCGCAGCCTGGATCTGTTGCTGGTTATCTTCTCTAACTTTGCGGTGGCGAGCTCTTTCCTCGGCGTAACCCTGGGCCTGTTTGACTACCTGGCGGATCTGTTTGGCTTTGATGATTCTGCGATGGGGCGTTTCAAAACCGCGCTGCTGACCTTCCTGCCGCCGATTGTGGGTGGCCTGCTGTGGCCGAACGGCTTCCTGTACGCCATCGGCTATGCCGGACTGGCGGCAACAATCTGGGCGGCGATTGTGCCAGCGCTGCTGGCACGTAAATCACGTAAACGCTTCGGTAGCCCGAAATTCCGCGTCTGGGGCGGTAAGCCGATGATTGCGCTGATTCTGGTGTTCGGTGCTGGCAATGCGCTGGTACACGTGCTGTCGAGTTTTAACCTGCTGCCTGTTTACCATTAAACACATTGCCCGGTGGCGCTGCGCTTACCGGGCTTACAGGAATCGCGTAGGCCGGATAAGGCGAAGCCGCCATCCGGCAAAAAACTACCCCACCAGCTCCTCTTTCACCTGCATCGCCAGCTCAAACGAATGCAATCGCGCCTGGTGATCGAAAATCTGGCCGTTAACCATAATTTCATCCGCCTGCGTTTCGCGCAGCACCGCCTCCAGCCCGTGACGCACTTTCGCTTTATCGCCTACCAGCGACATGCTCAGCGCCTGCTGAACGCCATACTGCTCTGACGCTGACCACAGCTGATGCATATTCTCCACCGGCGGCGGAAGCTGGCCCGTCTCACCGCGGCGCAGCTTCACAAACGCCTGCTGCATAGAGGTGAACAGGAATTCCGCGTCGCGATTGCTGTCGGCGGCAATGATGTTGATGCACACCATCGCGTACGGTTTCTCCAGACGCTCGGACGGTTTGAAGTGCGTGCGGTAAAGATGCAGCGCCTGATGCAGCATATCCGGCGCGAAGTGCGAGGCAAACGCAAACGGCAGCCCCAGCTGTGCGGCCAGCTGTGCGCTGTAGAGGCTTGATCCCAACAGCCATACCGGGATCTTCTCGCCGTAACCTGGTACCGGGCGCACGTGCGGGTTCGGGTCACGCGCGTCGAACCAGTCCACCAGCTCTGCCACGTCGCGCGGGAAGTTATCGATATCGCCGCTCATATGGCGACGTAGGGCGCGCATCGTTGGCTGGTCGCTGCCAGGCGCACGGCCAAGCCCCAAATCGATACGGCCCGGATAGAGGGTATTCAGCGTGCCGAACTGCTCGGCGATCACCAGCGGGGCATGGTTCGGCAGCATCACGCCGCCGGAGCCCAGGTGCAGAGTGGTGGTATTTGCCGCCAGATAACCAATCAGTACCGAGGTGGCGGCGCTGGCAATGCCCACCATGTTGTGGTGCTCGGCCAGCCAGTAGCGGTGATAGCCACGCTTTTCGGCCAACTGAGCGAGATCGAGGGAGTGCGAAAAGGCTTCTCTTGCCGAGGAGCCTTGTGGGATCGGCGCCAGATCCAGCACCGAAAACGGAATAGTTTTGTCAGTCATAACAGCTCACTTTGTCGACGGTCAATCTTTAATACTGCATTAAAAAATGATAACCGTTGTTAACAAAGTGAGCCTTTTTTACGCCTGCAATTCCAGCCCGGCCAGACGCTTCCAGTAGCCGTTGCAGTCGCTGTTTGCCGTCAGCGGCAGCGGAGCGGAACCGTTTTCGTTGGCACGGAAGGCGTCAAGCATCGCGAACACGCCGGTATCCAGCGGTGACAGCCGAACCATATCCACCAGCCCGTCCATCGACGCCAGCTCGTTGCCGAGGTTATAGACATAGCCGCTCATGGTCTGAATGCCGTTGAGGACAAACACCTGCTGATTCTCCTGCGACAGCATGCTGCGCCCGTTTGGGTACTTAATGCAGCAGGTTTCGCACTCGTCTTTCGGACGGCCTTCCGAGCGCGCGGTAAAGCAGCGGGCAGAATAGGCCAGCGGCAGATGCCCGTAGCTCAGCACTTCCACTTCAAACTGATTGCGAATGCCCAGCTCGTCGCACTGGTTCAGCAGGTTAGCCAGCCAGTCGCGGGAGAGCTCCACCGGCATGCACCAGCGCGTCATCCCCTGTTTGAGCAGCAGGCGCAGGGTCACGGCGTTATAGCAGTTCAGAGCATGGCCCGCTACAAACGGTAGCTTGCGTTCGGCGCACATATTCACCACGCCGAGATCGCTCGCTTCCAGCAGGAACTCGCCGTTTTCGACATAGCGCTTCAGCTCGCCCAGTTCGGAAGACGCCTGCACCAGCGCAAGCGTGGAGAGCACCACCTGCTTGCCGCTGCCGGCCAGGCTTTTCGCCATGTCCAGCCAGTCGCCCACTTTCGTCGCCCGGCGCTTGCTGCACACCGCTTCGCCGAGGTAAATCACATCGGCGCTGCTGGTGGCGGCCTGTTGGTAAAAATCTTCCAGCGTCTCTTTTGGCCAGTAGTAGAGCACCGGTCCTAATGAATATTTCATGGTTATCTCACTGCCATTTACGGTGATACGCGCCAAGCGTGGTTTGCGTGCCTTCGGACATCGATCCGAGCGTGTCCATCCAGGCCTGCTGCGGAGCATAGTTCTGCGGGTCCGCCATGCAGCGGTCGATGGCCTGACGCCACACTTTCGCCACCTGGCTCACATAGGCCGGGCTGCGCTGACGACCTTCGATTTTCACCGAGGCAATATTGGCCGCCAGCAGTTCCGGCAGCAGCTCCAGCGTGTTGAGGCTGGTCGGCTCCTCCAGCGCGTGGTAGCGCTCGCCGTCGACCAGATAGCGGCCTTTACACAGGGTGGGATAACCGGCGTTTTCACCGTCCTGATAGCGGTCAATCAGCACCTCATTCAGGCGGGATTCCAGCCCCTGAGGGGTCTGCTGCCAGCGGACAAAGCGGGCAGGGGAGCAGGCCCCGACGGTATTCGGCGATTCACCGGTTAAATAAGAGGAAAGATAGCAACGGCCTTCGGCCATGATGCACAGGCTGCCAAAGGCAAAAACTTCCAGCGGCACTGGCGTGACGCGCGCGAGTTGCTTAACCTGATGAATAGAGAGCACGCGCGGCAGCACCACGCGAGCCACGTCAAAGTGTTGATGGTAAAAACGCACAGCTTCTTCGTTGGTGGCAGATGCCTGAACAGAGACGTGGCGCTCAATATGGGGATAGCGTTCTGCCGCATACTCAAGCATGGCGAGGTCGGCCAGGATCAGCGCATCGGCACCCAGCTGTGCCGCCATATCCACCGCGCGCTGCCAGCGGGCGTAGCCGTCAGGATGAGCAAAGGTATTGATGGCGATATGCAATTTGCGGCGGTGCTGGTGAACGAAGTTAACGGCTTCCTGAAGCTTTTTCTCCGTAAAGTTGAGGCCAGCAAAATGGCGGGCGTTGGTGTCATCTTTTAGCCCGATATAGACCGCATCGGCCCCATTTTCGATGGCCGCCTTAAGCGCCGGAAGATTTCCGGCAGGGCAGAGCAGCTCCATAATTTATCCTGATGTAGTCGATCGCAAAATTGTTAACGAGCTGGGATTTTAATTAACCCATAGGCGACAATTTTTGATTTAAGGCAGCTAATGGCGTATTGATGACACCAATAATGAGGTACGGCGGACGACGGTTTGTTGATTTACGCCGCTATGTTGCGCTTCGGATATGGCAAAATAGCAGGACTATAGATATCAGGGAGTAAAGCTCGTGCTGGATAAACTGCGTTCACGTCTCGTACAATTTGGTCCATCAATGCTGAGCGTGCCGGTAAAGCTGGCGCCGTTCGCGCTTAAACGTCAGGTGCTGGAGCAGGTCCTGAGCTGGCAGTTCCGCCAGGCGCTGCAGGATGGCGAGCTGGAATTCCTGGAAGGGCGCTGGTTGAGCATTGAGGTGCGTGATATCGGGCTGCGCTGGTTTACCTCCGTTGAGAATGACCAGCTGATCGTTCGCGAAACCGCCGAGGCGGATGTGAGCTTTAGCGCCAACGCCAGCGATCTGCTGATGATCGCCGCGCGTAAGCAGGATCCGGATACGCTCTTCTTCCAGCGCCGTCTGGTGATTGAAGGCGACACGGAGCTCGGTCTGTACGTGAAGAATTTAATGGATGCCATTGAGCTGGAGCAGATGCCGAAAGCGCTGCGCGTGATGTTAATGCAAATGGCAGATTTCGTTGAGGCCGGGCTGAAAACCCCGCCGGACGGTAAACATACTTCAGTAGGTGAGCCATGCTGATTCGAGTCGAAATTGGGATTGATGCGCCGGGGATCGATGCGTTGTTACGCCGCGCCTTTGCGAGCGATGCCGAAGCCCAACTGGTCCATGACCTTCGCGAAGACGGCCTGATTACGCTGGGGCTGGTTGCCACCGATGACGAAGGTCAGGTGGTGGGCTATGTTGCCTTCAGTCCGGTCATCGTTCAGGGCGAAGAGCTGCAGTGGGTAGGCATGGCACCGCTGGCGGTAGATGAAAGCTATCGCGGGCAGGGGCTGGCACGCCAGCTGGTCTATGAAGGGCTGGATTCGCTCAATGAGTTCGGTTATGCGGCCGTTGTCACGCTGGGCGATCCGGCGTTCTATGGCCGTTTAGGCTTCGAGCAGGCCGCGCATTACGATCTGCGCTGCCGCTGGCCGGGTACGGAATCCGCGTTCCAGGTGCACCGTCTGGCGGACGACGCGCTGAACGGCGTCAATGGCCTGGTCGAGTACCACGACCATTTCAATCGCTTTTAATCAGGCTCTCGCGTAGCGCCTCAAAGGAGCCGTCTCCGGTCACGAGGCGCTCTTTCTGGCGCTTCGTCAGCTGCTTGATGCGGTATTCCAGCCTGAGCGCCAGCGATCGGTCACCGACGGGCGCCGAAAAGGCGAGCTGTAATTCCCCTTTCCCTCGCAGTGCTTTTGCCCCTTTCCCCGTTTGATGTTGTAAAAAACGCCGCGCCACATCGGTGGTGATCCCGGTGTAGAGTGCGTTATCAGCGGTTCGGACAAGATAGAGAAACCAGCACACGGTAAACAGATTCAGTATGTTAAGGTGAACGCACCATAGCATGAGAGAGAACGAAAATGGAAACACTGGCCGCCATTAACCGCTGGCTGGCGAAGCAGCATGTTGTCACCTGGTGCGTCTATGACGAGGGGGAAATGTGGTGCGCAAACGCGTTTTACTACTACGATCCGGAGCGCGTCGCGTTTTATGTCATGAGCGAAGACAAAACGCGTCATGCGCAGATGACCGGCCTGCAGGCGAAGGTCGCAGGCACGGTGAATGGCCAGCCGAAAACGGTCGCGCTGATCCGCGGCGTGCAGTTCAAAGGGGAGATCCGTCGTCTGGACGGCGAAGAGAGCGACGCGCGCCGTAAACTCTACACGCGCCGCTTTCCCGTTGCCGCTGCGCTAAAAGCCCCGGTGTGGGAAATCCGCCTCGATGAGCTGAAATTTACCGACAACACCCTGGGCTTTGGCAAGAAGCTGCACTGGTTACGCGCCGAGCAGGCGTAGCGCTTCGCGGTTAAACGCCGGGAGATCGTCCGGGGTACGGCTGGTGATCAGCTGATCTTTGTCGTTGACCACTTCCTGATCGTAAAACTCGGCGCCCGCATTTTTCAGATCGATAACGATCGGTTTCACCGCCGTGAGCTTACGCCCGCGTACAACCTCCGCGCTGATGAGCAGCTGCGGACCGTGACAGATGGCAAAGACCGGTTTGCCGGTAGAGACAAAGTCCCGGGTAAAGGTCACGAAGCGTTCGTCCCCGCGCAGGGAATCCGGGGAATGGCCACCGGGTAACAGCAGGGCGTCGAAATCTGAGGGGCTAACGTTATCGATAGTCTCATCAATGGTTACGGTCGCCTCGCCCTTATGGCCTGTCACCGTTTTGCCCGCCTCTTTCTCAATGGTGATGACCTCATGTCCCGCCTTGCGGAACGCCTCTGCAGGCGAGGTGAATTCTGAATCTTCAAACTCGTCGGTAATCAAGACTGCGATTTTCTTGCCCATGCTTCCTCCGTTGTTTTGGCTTCAGACTGATTTTTCTCCGCTTGTGGTAAATACTTACCTGTAACAGACTTCTAAGTGTGGTCGACGACGCTGAGTTCGCAAACGGACAATTCTGTAAAGGGGATACGATGAGTCAGGTATTGATTACCGGGGCTACCGGGTTAGTGGGCGATCATCTGCTGCGGCTGCTGATTCAGGATCGCCGCGTGAACTATATCGCCGCCCCGACGCGTCGACCGCTGGCAGATTTATCTGGCGTCTTTAATCCGCACGATCCTCAGCTGACGGACGCGCTGGCGCAGGTCCAGGATCCTATTGATATCGCCTTTTGCTGTCTGGGCACCACGCGACGGGAGGCGGGCAGCAAAGAGGCATTTATCCACGCCGACTATACGCTGGTGGTGGACACCGCGCTTACAGCGAAAAAGCTGGGGGCCAAACATTTTCTGGTGGTCAGCGCGCTGGGCGCTAATGCCGGATCGCCTTTCTTCTACAACAAGGTGAAGGGCAAGATGGAGGATGCGCTGATTGCGCAGAAATGGGAGCAACTGACGATTGTGCGCCCTTCGATGCTGATCGGCCACCGGGACGAACGCCGCTTTAACGAGTCAATACTGGCCCCGCTGTTTCGCATCCTTCCCGGCAACTGGAAGGCCATCGAGGCGCGGGACGTCGCGCGGGCGATGTTAAAAGAGGGACTGGCTCCGTCGAAAGCGGGCGTAAACATTATCCCTTCGGCAAAACTGCGTGAAATCGCGCAGGGCGAGGCGTAAACTCCCCCGGCTAATAACCTAATACTCTCCGGGGAATGCTATGACTGGTCAGTCTTCATCTCAGGCGGCAACACCTGTTCAATGGTGGAAGCCCGCACTCTTCTTTCTCGTGGTCATTGTTGGCCTCTGGTACGTGAAATGGCAGCCGTACTACGGCAAAGCCTTCACCGCCGCCGAAACGCACAGCATCGGTAAATCTATTCTCGCTCAGGCTGAGTCCAGCCCGCTGCAGGCGGCGTGGGACTATGCCATGGTCTACTTCCTTGCCGTCTGGAAAGCCGCCGTTTTAGGCGTCATTCTGGGGTCGCTGATTCAGGTGCTTATCCCGCGTAACTGGCTGGTGAAAACCCTGGGCCAGCCGCGCTTTCAGGGCACGCTGCTGGGGACGATTTTCTCCCTGCCGGGCATGATGTGCTCCTGCTGTGCCGCGCCCGTGGCTGCAGGGATGCGCCGCCAGCGCGTGTCGATGGGCGGCGCGCTGGCGTTCTGGATGGGCAACCCGCTGCTCAACCCGGCGACGCTGGTGTTTATGGGCTTTGTGCTGGGCTGGCATTTCGCGTTCATCCGTCTGGTCGCCGGACTGCTGACCGTGCTGGTGGTGGCGACGCTGGTGCAAAAACTGGTGAAGGATACTGCCGAAGAACCCGCAGCCGTTGAGCTGGACGTCAGCGAGCCGCAGGGGGGCTTCTTTGCGCGCTGGGGCAGGGCGCTATGGCAACTTTTCTGGAGCACCATCCCGGTCTATATCCTGGCGGTACTGGTTCTGGGGGCGGCGCGCGTCTGGCTCTTCCCGCATGCGGATGGTGCTATCGACAACACGCTGATGTGGGTCATTGCGATGGCCGTTGCAGGCTGCCTGTTTGTGATCCCAACGGCGGCGGAGATCCCGATTGTTCAGACCATGATGCTGGCCGGCATGGGCACCGCGCCGGCGCTGGCGCTGCTGATTACGCTGCCGGCGATCAGCCTGCCGTCGCTGATTATGCTGCGTAAGTCATTCCCGGCGAAAGCGCTCTGGCTGACCGCAGGGCTGGTGGCGTTGAGCGGGATTATGGTGGGAAGTATTGCGCTTCTGTGAAAAACGCCCGGTGGCGCTACGCTTACCGGGCCTACAAAAAAATCCCCTCAAGTGAGGGGATTTTTTTTATTTAATGTAAGTAAACGCGGTGGTGACGTGCTTCACGCCGCTCACCCGGCTGGCGATATCGGCCGCCGCTTTCCCTTCACGGTCGGTCACCAGACCCAGCAGGAACACTTCGCCGTTTTCAGTCGTCACTTTCACGTTGGAGGATTTCACCTGGTCCGAGCCCAGCAGCTGGGAACGCACTTTGGTGGTGATCCAGGTATCGGAAGAGGCATCACCTAAACCAATTGGCTTGCCCTGACGCACTTCGTTAAACACCTCTGTGGTTCCTTCAACGCCCATTGCGATTTGTTTCGCACGAGAGGCGAGTTCCATATTCGGCGCCTGGCCTGCCAGCAGCACTTTGCCCTGGTAAGCCGTCACGTTAATACGCGCCTCTTTCTTGATCTGTTCGTCTTTCGACAGCGCACTGTTGACGCGCAGCTCCAGCGTACCGTCATCCACCTGTGTCCCCACAGAGCGCGGATCGGTTGCCGCTTTGGTGCCTACTGCGGCGGTACCCACAACGGCCGCAGCGATACATCCCTGAAGCAGTAATGCAGACATAAGGACTGCGAGGGTCGATAAAGCCTTCATAAGAACTCCTTAATCATCCTGGTGAGGGAAAAGCGTGTTATCGATCAAGTCACATAAGCAGTTCACCGTGAGCATATGCATTTCCTGAATACGCGCGCTCCGGTGAGACGGAATGCGGATTTCCACATCCTGCGGCCCAAGCAGACCCGCCAGCTCACCCCCGTCATAGCCGGTTAAGGCCACGATGGTCATGTCGCGGGTGACGGCGGCTTCAACGGCTTTGACAATATCCCGGCTATTACCGCGCGTAGAGATGGCCAGCAGCACATCTCCGGCATGACCCAGGGCTCGCACCTGCTTTGCGTAAATTTCGTCATGCAGACGATCGTTAGCAATCGCCGTTAAGACCACGTTATCGGTATTAAGTGCAATGGCGGGTAAACTCGGGCGTTCTGTTTCAAAGCGATTGATCATGCTGGCAGCAAAATGCTGTGCGTTGGCGGCTGACGTGCCGTTGCCACAACAGAGGATTTTGTTGCCATTAAGCAGGGATTGCACCAGCGTCATTGCGGCACGCGAGATAGCATCCGGAAGGGCTTCCGCCGCGGCAATCTGAGTCTGGATGCTTTCTGTGAAGCACACTTTAATTCTTTCGAGCACGTTATCCCTTTTAAATCCTAATTATGCGTCTTCGCCAAAAGCGTTTTTAAGCCATTCGATCTCATTTCCGGTGAAGGCTATCACATCGAACCGGCAATCCACAGTATCAAAGCTCCCATTATGGCGGGCAAGCCACAAGTGGGCAGTCTGTAATAATTTATGTTGTTTGGCGAGCGTCACGCTGGCGGCAGCACCGCCAAAACGGGAGGACTGTCGAAAGCGGACTTCTACAAACACGATGACCTGACCGTCTTTCATGATCAGATCAATTTCGCCGCCACGCCCGCGGACGTTGGCGGCAATAAAGCGCAGTCCTTTGCCTTCAAGCCAGCGACGCGCCTTTAACTCCCACGCATCGCCGGTCTGTTTGCGGCTTAACTGGCCGGGACGATCTGCCCCTGCTGGTATTTGAGCCATGATAACTTCCTGTTGATCACGCAGTCCTGAGTCGCGGTCAGATCGCCGGTGTTGCCGTTAAGCTCAAAGCCCGGCACCTGACGCATCTGGGTAAAGTGGTTCGCCAGCGCCCATGCATCGACACCCATCGCATACAGACGCGCCAGCGAATAATCGTTACGTACGGTACTCAGCGCCTGCTGCATCAGCGCCGGGTTGCTGCCGGCCAGCATCGGGATTTCGCTGTACTGCAGACCGTCCATTTCCAGACGGAAATCCGGCCCTGCGGTGCCCTGCGCGCTGCGGGAGCTGGCGTAGAGCGTTGCGCCGCTCTGGCTGCCGTTACGCATCGCGATCATCGGTTTGATAAAGGCGATCTCCTGCGGCGTGGCAACGATATAGGCCGCATCCACTTTACCGCCACCGCTGATCTGCGCGTCGGTAGGTGGGGCAGGGATCGTCAGGCCGCCAATCGTCACGCCCTGCTGCTGTGGCAGGCTCGCGGTGACAGGACTGCCGTTAAGCGCGATGCCCGCCCCGCCGTTTACGCCCGCGCGCAGTTCAGAGACGGAACCGAATTTCTGCTGCAGCACCACGCCGCCGCCCAGCTTCTGCCACTCATCGGCAAAGGCATTGGCCACGCGATCGCCCAGCGCGCTGCGTGGGATGAGCAGCAGCGGAGCCTGCTTACCCTGCTCGTGAATATGACGCGCCGCATCGCGGGCTTCATCTTCAGGAGAGAGCGCGAAGTAGCAAATATTGGCCCGGTTCTGAACCTGCTCCGGCTGGTTGAGCGCCAGCACGTTCAGCGTGGTATTGCTCTTCATCAGCTCTTCCACATTGTTTTTCAGTAGCGGACCGACAACGATGCTCGCCCCGTCCTGTTGAACCTGCGCCAGCACCTGATCAAGCGGCTGCGAACTGGTGTCGTAGATTTTCAACTCAGCGCCCGGATTGGCGCTGGTGGTTGCCACGGCCTGCGGCTGCGCGGCAGGTTGGGCCGCGGGTTGCGCAGGCTGCTGTTGAGGTTGCTCTGCTGTTGTGACAGGTGCAGGTGCCGCTTGCGTCTCGGCCGGAGCCTGGGTCGCAGGTGCTGTAGTAGCCGGTGCCGCTGTAGCTGGCGGCGTCGTCGGAGCCGTCACCGGGTTTTGCATCGTGCCCTGCGCTGGCGCTTGCGCCGTGGTCAGGTCGCTGGTCTCTGCGGCAGATGGACTGACAACATCATTCACGTTAGCCGCCTGGGCCGCCTGCGCTGGAACCGCGCTGCCGGTTACCGTCGTCGTGCCGTTTTTCGCCGCTTCAAAGCCCTGCTGAATGGTGCGGCCAAACACCGCCGCCTGGCCGTTGAGCGGCAGCAGCAGAGCGATTTTGCTGGTAGACGCAGGCTTAAAGTTCTGCACGTTCACCAGCTGGGTTGGCAGCATTTTCGCGCCCGGGTTTTGCGGGTAGCGCGTCTGCCAGTCCGTAATACCGGCTTTCAGCATCTTTGGATCGCTGCGGTTGTTAAACCACATCTGCTGCAGATCCAGCCAGCCCTGCAGGACGTTTTCATCGGCGTTGATGACCAGCGCCTGCGCCTGTTCCTGCGTCATCGACGCCAGCGCTTGCCAGGTGGCATCGATATTTTTCTGCTTATCGGCACCGCCAAGCAGTGGCTCTTGCGCGACGAGCGCGCGGAGCAAGGTCAGCGAAGGGCGTCCCTGCTCAGCGGTAATGCCCGCCTGCCAGAAGCGCGCCTGCTGATTTTTATCCAGCGCGCTCACGTCAATATCCCCGAGGATCTTCTTCGCGGCGGCGTAATCTTTCAGCGCGACTTTCAGCTCGGCAGAGAGCAGGCTCTGCTCACGACGCTGGGCGTCGTTAAGATCTTTTGGCAACTGGTTAAACAGCTCGGCTGCCCGCTGGGTTTTACCCTCTTTCAGCAGTGCACGAATGGCGAGTAATTGCCAGTTGGTCTTGGTATCATTTGAACTCTGCGACATTTGTTGCAGATAAAAGCCAGAATCAGCCTGAGCAGAACCCTGGAGATGGGCGGTGCTCTGGTCAGGTGCCTGGGTGCCACAGCCTGCAAAGATCAGGGCTGCCAGCAGAAGCGGCACGCTGCGCGTGGCTTTTTTTCGAAGAAACGTTAACGGTACCATACTGTATCCAGTGATTTTTTTTACGCAATGCTCAATATTAAATCGGCAATACGGACGAAACAATGAAACAACACGAAACGGCAGATAATTCTCAAGGCCAGCTTTATATTGTACCTACTCCTATCGGGAATTTGTCTGATATTACCCAACGTGCGCTCACCGTACTGCAAGCTGTTGATTTAATTGCTGCTGAAGATACCCGCCACACTGGCCTGCTGCTGCAACATTTCGCGATTAACGCCCGTTTGTTCGCTCTGCACGATCACAATGAGCAACAAAAAGCCGAAACGCTGGTGGCAAAGCTGAAAGAGGGGCAGAACATCGCCCTGGTCTCCGACGCCGGTACGCCGTTGATTAACGATCCAGGCTATCACCTGGTGCGTACCTGTCGCGAAGCCGGTATTCGCGTTGTGCCCCTGCCGGGTCCATGCGCTGCCATTGCTGCGCTGAGCGCCGCAGGTCTGCCGTCTGACCGTTTCTGCTATGAAGGCTTCCTGCCAGCCAAATCCAAAGGCCGTCGCGACGTCTTAAAAGACCTGGAAGCGGAACCGCGCACCCTGATTTTCTACGAATCCACGCACCGCCTGCTGGAGAGCCTGGAAGATATGGTGACCGTCTGGGGGGAAGCCCGCTACGTGGTGCTGGCGCGCGAGCTGACCAAAACCTGGGAAACGATCCACGGCGCGCCGGTGGGTGAACTGCTGGCGTGGGTGAAGGAAGACGAAAACCGCCGCAAGGGCGAAATGGTGCTGATTGTCGAAGGGCACAAGGCGGAAGAAGACGCGCTTCCTGCCGACGCGCTGCGTACGCTGGCGCTGCTGCAGGCGGAACTGCCGCTGAAGAAAGCGGCGGCATTAGCGGCGGAGATCCACGGCGTGAAGAAAAATGCGCTGTATAAGCATGCGCTGGAGCAGCAGGCGGAGTAATCCCTTACGCCTGTTTTGCCGGGTGGCGGCTGCGCCTTACCCGGCCTGCAACATTTATAAAATGTCGGTATAAATGTCGGAAAAGCAAATTGCTCATGTCATACGCTGACCTGCGTCGTTCGCTAAACCGTAATGATCTCGGTGCCCGTTTTACCCAACAGTTCTTTTTCGTGCTTTCCGATCCCATCATCCGTAATCACACAGTCTATTTTTTCCATCGGCAGCACCTGGTTGAACCCGCGGCGATTGAATTTGCTGGCGTCCAGCACGGCAATCACCTTATGCGCGGCAGCAGCCATCACGCTGCTGATCGAATAGCCTTCATTGAACGTTGTAATGCCGTTGGTGGCATCGATGCCGTCAGCCCCGACAAACATCAAATCCGCGCTTATCCCGGTCAGAGAACGCTCGGCGATGGTGCCATGCATAGAGTGCGTTTTATGGCGCACGGTACCGCCGCAGACCACGAGCGTAATATCTTTATTTTCCGAGAGGGCAAACGCGGCGGGCAGGCTGTTGGTGATGACGGTGATATTGGCGCGTTTGGTCAGCGCTTCAGCGATGAGCATGGTGGTGCTTCCGCTGTCCAGAATGATCGTCATTCCCTCTTCAATCATGGCCGCTGCAGCCTGTGCGATCCGCTTTTTCGGGTCGCTTGCCAGCTGATAACGGTCTTCCAGTACGACTTCCTGATTTTCGCTTTCTGCCAGGTTGCTGCCGGGCCTTGCGGCGCCACCGTGAAAGCGGGTGACCAATCCCTTTTCTTCCAGAAGGCGCAGGTCCGTTCTGATGGTGACTTCCGAAATGCCAAACTTATTCGAAAGATCCAGCACCATGACGCTGCCCTGAGCGTTGACCAGGTCAACGATTTTGTTGCGACGCTCAAATGAGTTCATATTGAATTGCCTGATTATTAACTGCCTCTATTCTAATCGAAGGTATGCGAAAGGTGTACGGTAATATTCGAAAGGAAATGTGAGCCAGCTCAGGTTGCTGGCTCGAAGCACTACGCGAAGCGCAGCATGATTTTGCCTTGCATAGGCGAACCGTCCAGCCGCTGCACGACCTGAGCAAAGCTCTCGCAGTCACCGGTATGGGCAATCAAGGGGGCCAACTGCAGTTTTTTCTCAGCGAGCAGACGGGCTGCCGTTTCCCACTCTTCGCCCGGCCACGGGGCAGAATAATTCATCCAGCTTCCCAGAAGCGTCAACTCCTTACGCAGTATCTTGCCAAATGTCGCCGCCGTTAAGTTCAGGTCGCGATGCAGCGTACCCACCAGAGCGACCTGGGCGCGCGGCCCGGCGATATCAATGGCGAGCGTGACGGTTTGCGGTGTGCCAGCAGTCTCCAGAACCAACTGATCAAACGGGTTGTCGCTCAAGGCGTTAAGGATGTCGTCTGCGGCCAGAGCGCGGCTATTGAACACCTGAGTTGCCCCCAGCGCTGTTGCCAGCGTGAGCTTATCGTCGTTGATATCGATCGCGGTTACGCTGTTGGCGCCCAATGCCAGCGCACACTGCATCGCCAGCAGGCCAATCGTCCCTGCGCCGACAATGATGACGTTCTTACCCTCGCAGCCGGAAGCGAGATGAAACGCGTGCAGCCCTACGGTTATGGGTTCAATAAATGCACCATCTTCAATTGCCATCTCTGCGGGAAGGCGGAACAGGTTTGCGCGTTTCATCACGATATATTCCGCATTGCCACCTTCGCTACGAGAACCGACAAACTGATACTGCTTGCACAGCGAGTAGTAGCCTTTTTCACACGCCGGACAGGAAAAGCAGGGCAGTAATGGCACGCAGGCAACCGGATCGCCTGTCTTGAGATCGTGCACTTCAGTGCCACAGGCGTCGACGTGACCGCTAAACTCGTGGCCCAACGTGATGGGATAGTAATGTGCTCCTTTGGCAAAAATTCGTGGGATATCGGAGCCACATAGTCCCGAGCAGGCAATGCGCACCCGCACATCATCCGCAGCCCGAATGTGAGGGATTGGACGTTCTTCAACGCGCACGTTGCCCTCAGCGTGAATTACCACTGATTTCATATTCACTCCAGAGAAAAGAAGGGGAGCATGGCTCCCCGGATATCACGAAACGGTCTGGCTTTGCGTGTTCGCAGCGCGCTTCTCCGCCGCTGTAAACACGCGGGCACGGCGCCAGGTGAGCAGGACGCCGGTGAAGTAAATCGCGCCAATCACGATGAACCCCACTACGTTTTGCCATGTGAAGAGTTGGATGAGCAGCCATGTGACGGGCGATCCGCCCTGGTCCATAGAGGCTACCAGCCCACCCGCTTTCAGGGCACCGGCGTTCTGCGCGAGCTGGGTATGCAGGCCGATGGTCTGGGTCGCAATCCACAGTGTTATGGCCATGATGATGACGCCAGAGATAAGCGTGCGGAACAGGTTGCCCTGATGCACCGCGACCGCCATAGCCACAAAGAAGCCGATGGTGGCAAGGTCACCGAACGGCAGCACCTGGTTACCCGGCACCAGAACAGCAATCAGGATGGTAAGCGGGATAAAAATCAGGCTAGCGGAGACAACGGACGTATGGCCCAGCAGGAGTGCCGGATCGAGACCGATTAAGAACTCCTGTCCACCAAACTTCGCCTGCAGACGTTTACGGGCATGTTTAGCAATCGGCGTCAGGCCGTCCATGATTGGTTTGATGACGCGCGGCATCAGCAGCATCACGGCGGCAGTTTTCACGGCCAGCTGGAGAACCGATTTAGTATCGTAGCCAGCCAGCATGCCAATGGCCAGTCCCATCACAAACCCAACCGTGACCGGTTCGCCAAACGGGCCAAAGCGTTTTTGCACATCGTCAGCGCTAAAATGAATACGCTTCAGGCCTGGGATTTTATCGATAATCGTATCGACCAGAACGGCGATCGGGCCGAGGTAAGCTGACGAGCCGTGAGGGATGGCGATCCCTTCCAGACCGAAAAAGTCTCGGGTGTCTTTAGCAAACCAGTCTCCAAGTTTGTAAACAAAGGCTGCGTGTACCACAACGCCCAGGATCCCCAGCCAGTAAGAGCTGGTTGCCAGGTGCAGCATCGCACCGGTGAAGGTCATGTGCCAGATGTTCCAGATATCGACGTTCACTACCCGGGTCATCCGTGTCACCAGCATGACAACGTTAACGCCAATGGCAACAGGGATAGCAATAAGTGCAATCTGTGATGCCCAGGTCATAGGGGAGGAACCTGGCCAGCCGACGTCCACCACGTGCAGGTTAATCTGGAACTGTTCAGCCATCGCTTTGGCCGCCGGGCCGATGGAGTCAAGCATAAGGCCTATAACCAGCCCGATCCCGACGAAGCCGATGCCAATATGCAGGCCGGATTTAAAGCAATCGCCCAGCTTCATCCCCAATAGCTTAGAGAAGATGATGATGACGATTGGTAGCATTACGGTTGGCCCCAAATCGAGGATATACCGCATGATTTCGGTAAACATGTTCTTACCCCTCGAGGATGGTCAGGATTTTTTGCTGCAGGGCTTCGATGCCGACACCGGATACAAACGGCATACCGTGCACCACCGGAATGTCGCCAAATGCTCTGTCGACTTTCGCTGTGGTGCAGATTAGGTCAGCGCCATCCATATAGGTTTCAATTTCGGTCACCCGGCACTGGACCAGATCCAGCTCAATGTGGTGGGCTTCACACAGCTCTTTTATCTCTTCTGCTGCCATGGTTGAGGTGGCGACAGCGCCGCCGCAGGCAACAATAATTTTGCGTTTCATAGGGCACTCCTTTTTTTATTATCAGACTGTTATGAAGCCTGGGTACAGGCGACAGGTTCAAGGATCGTCTTCCTGAAACGGTCGGCCAGGCGCTCTGCGGGCACAGCCAGCAGTATGTCCAGCACGTCCGGGTTTTGCAGCTCACTAAAAAGGCGGCGCAGCAATTTCAATTGCGCCGCAGGGTTTTCAACAATTAACGCGATGATGAGCGAAACCGCGATGTCTCCATCATCATCTGCCTGCTGAAAATTCACCGGTTTGTCCGGGCGAATCAGGTAAATCGCTGGGCTTTTCGCATGTACGGCTTCGCAGTGCGGAATAGCCACCGCATGGCGTTCAAGTGCAATGCCAGTGGGGTAACTCATCTCTCGTTCCAGAAGTGCGGCAGGGTAGGTGGCGTGTACGACACCCTTTGCCAGCATCTCCTCGCCAATATGCGCCAGCGCCAGCTGGCAGTTTTCAAACTCAATTCCGGTACTGACAAAAATGTGGCTCATACACTCTCCGGCGTCAGACGTGTTCAGGGGCACAGCCAAATCGATAGGCGCGTAATACATCCTGTATTTTGTCGATGATGAGATTTTGCGGTGTTGCGGCGATCTCATTCATCGACAATCGTTCGAACTGGACGGGCATAAACTGGCTGATCAGCCCCAGAGGCAAGGAGGTTGCGCTCAGGTTAGCGATTAGTTTCTCAACGCTCTGACGAATGCGCGGATGCGGCCAGTAGTAGCGAATGCGATCGGACAGGCTAAAGTGAATATCCACCATTGCCTGACTCCAGGTGGGACGGTAGTACTTCTTCCAGTAATCCGGCTCGTTCAGCATGACTTCGTCGATCACGTCAAGCGCATGGCTGCGTTGCTCAGGGGCGATGAGGGCAGTCTCCATTTGCGCGAGGGCAAAGATGGCTTCGCGCAGGGCAAAGGTGAGCGCCGGGCCGACTTTCAGTATCGCAAAATGATCGCGAACCAGGGAGTGATAGGCCTGACGGGTCTGGTAGTCCGTTGAGTGTGCCTCATAGATCATCGGGGTCTGACAGATCCAGCCGGAAAGTGCTTCTGCCGCGTGCGGCTGGTAGTGAATAATTTGCGTATGGTCGAACTCCACCCCAGGCTGAACCACCATCGCAATGACGCGTGACAGGGCGTCGTCCAGACCGAGTGCGGCGAAGGCCACGCGGTGTGTTTCCAGCGTTTTTGCGGCATCCTCCACCTGGGTGACGTGAACGCTGTTGATGCTATTGGCTTCCCCTCCCGGTACGGGGACTTCAGTGCCAATGACGTAGGTCAGTACGGCTTTTTGCGCGTCGCTTGCCGTCTCTTCTGCTGCCAGGCAAAGGCGCGCCGCACGCTGTGCGACGACGGCAGGTGGAAGCGGTACAGGATCGTCGGCGCAGGACATTGAAGCATCCAGGTGGATCTTGCTGAATCCAGCCGCGACATAGGCTTTTATCAGTTCAACGGATTTCGCCATCGCTGCGTCTGCGGGTTCATGCTGCCAGCAGTTTGGCCCCAGATGATCGCCGCCCAAAATCAGGCGTTCCTCCGGAAAACCGACTTCCTTAGCAATGTTCAGCACAAAACTACGGAAGTCAGCAGGTTTCATTCCGGTGTACCCACCGAATTGGTTCACCTGATTTGATGTGGCTTCTATCAGTACCTTATTGTCGGTATGCAGATCGAACCGCAAAGCGGCTTCGATAACCAGCGGGTGTGCTGAGCAAACTGAGCAAATGCCGAGGTGTTCTCCCGCCTTATGGCGAGCAATAATATCTTTCACGTTTCCTCCGGTGTGGGACGACAGGCTTTCGTAATTAGAGTTTTCCTTCACAGCCGCAATCAGCAATGACCTTGCGCACCACCTCTTTCATGGCGAGCTTGGCGGGTACCATGTAATGACGCGGGTCGCTGGCATCTGGATGTGAAGCGAGATAGGTTTTCAGTGCGTTTGAGAAGGCGATTTTGAGCTCTGTAGCGACGTTCACCTTGCAAATCCCCAGGCGAATCGCGGTACGGATATCGGCCGTCGATAAGCCGGAGGCGCCGTGCAGCACCAGCGGGACATCGACCTGATTGCGGATTGCCGCCAGACGGTCAAAGTCGAGTTTAGGGACGGCAGTATAGAGGCCATGCGCGGTACCGATGGCGACGGCGAGAGAGTCGATACCCGTTAACTCAACAAACTCGCGCGCCTGTTGCGGGCTGGTGTAGAGGGCATCTTTACTGTCGACGACAAGGTCATCCTCCTGTCCGCCCAGGCGTCCAAGTTCAGCCTCGACGCTCACATCATAGCGGTGGCAGTAGTCCGTCACGTTCTTTACCAGCGCGACGTTTTCAGTGAACGGATGATGAGAACCATCGATCATTGCTGAGCGGATCCCGCTTTGTACCTTCTGCGCGATATCGTCAAAATCTTCGTGATGATCGAGGTGGATCGCCAGTGGCTGGTTGTACGTTTTGGCCAGATCGCTGGCGATGGCGACCACGTTTCCGGTTCCAGCATAGCTAAAGGTACCGGGTGTACCCGCCACGATCAGGGGAGATCGCATCTCAGAGGCCGTTTCAACGACCACCTGCAGCGTTTCGAGATTATGAATATTGAATGCCGGAACCGCGTAACCTTCACGCTGAGCCTTTTGCAGCATCGCTTTCGACGAGATGATATACATCTTTCCTCCGAAACCTTTCGTTTTGTTTATGCGAAAGACAATATAGGGTTTCGGAATGTTATTTTGTGATTGGTATCTTAAAAATGAAAGAATCGAAATGAAAGATAAGTATGCGAAAGAAGTGAAAGCAAAAAAAAAGCATGGCCTAAGCCATGCTAAGCGAGGTTTACAGCAAAGTCACGTCACCGGTGCCGGGTTAAACACCGCCAGCTGATTATGCAATCCCCACTGATCCGAAAAGGTTTTCTTCCGTCCGCTGGCGACATCCAGAATGAAGTGGAACAGTTTCCAGCCCACGTCCTCAATACTCTCTTCTCCGGTGGCGATAGTGCCCGCATTGATATCCATTAAGTCATACCAGCGGTTTGCCAACTCGGTGCGGGTCGCCATCTTAATCACCGGCACCGCCATCAGGCCGTACGGCGTGCCGCGCCCGGTGGTAAAGACCTGTACCGTAATGCCGGATGCCACCTGCTGCGTGCCGCAGACAAAATCGCTGGCCGGCGTTGCCGCGTAAATCAGGCCGCGTTTTGTCGGGCGCTGGCCCGGAGAGAGCACTTCTGCAATGGCGCTCTGACCGGATTTGGCAATGGAGCCAAGGGCTTTTTCCACCACGTTTGCCAGGCCGCCTTTTTTGTTCCCCGGAGACGGGTTGGCGCTGCGGTCGGTTTTGCCCATATCGAGATAGCTATCGTACCAGGCCATCTCCTCAAGCAGGCGCTTGCCGACCTCTTCATTAACGGCGCGTGGCGTAAGCAGATGGATGGCGTCACGCACTTCGGTCACCTCGGAGAACATCACCGTGGCGCCGCAGCGAACAAGCAGATCGGACGCATAGCCTACCGCCGGGTTGGCCGTCACGCCGGAGAAGGCATCGCTGCCGCCGCATTGGGTGCCCACGACCAGTTCCGAGGCCGGACACGTTTCGCGCTGGCGGCGGTTGAGTTTGTCCAGATGTCGCTCTGCCACCTGCAGAATGTCATCGACCATTGAGCGGAAACCAACGTGGCGTTCGTCCTGCAGGCGCACGATGCTGGCCTCGTCTGCCGGGATGGCTTTGACATCCTCAGTACCCTGCAGCAGGCGTTCTGGCTGCAATTTTTCACAGCCGAGGCCGATGACCATCACCTCGCCGCCAAAGTTCGGGTTGAGGGCGATATTGTGGATGGTCCGGATAGGCACCACGGCAGCGGGCGCGTTAATCGCCACGCCGCAGCCGTAGAGGTGGTTCAGGCCCACCACGCCGTCGACGTTCGGGTATTTTGGCAGCAGATCGCGTTCGATGATTTTCACCACGTAATCCACTACGCCCGCCACGCAGTGCACGCTGGTGGTAATACCGAGCAGATTTTTGGTGCCGACGCTGCCGTCCGCATTGCGGTAGCCTTCGAAGGTATAGCCCTCCAGCGGAGGAAGCGGTTCCGGCACGCGGGTTGCCAGCGGAAGCGTGTTCAGCGGCGGCGCTTCTGGAAGTGCCACCAGCGACTCCTCAACCCAGCTACCCTGTGGTATAGCGCGAACGGCATAGCCGATGACTTCACCGTAACGTACGATTTCGCTATTAGCAGGGATATCCACCAGGGCGACTTTATGTCCCTGTGGAATATGCTCAATCAGTTCCAGCCCGTCCGGGAATCGAGTGCCCGCTTTTAAGCCATTGTCGTTGACAATAATCGCCACATTATCGATGTCGTGTACTTTGATATAAAACGCCGTCGGCGATGCCTGTCGAATTTCAATGTCGGCCATTGTTCACTATTCTCCAGCAAAGTGTCTGATAATAAATTCAGCCAATTTTCTAATGGTAGAAATTAATACGCGGCTTTCAGAAATAAAGCATGTCAGCATAGGGGATATTAAAATGTGATCTCGATCGCTCCCGAACCCGTAATCCTTGATTCTGTGCATTAGCGCCCAGTGCTTTGTGCATATGCAAAAATTTTTATCAAAATATGCCGTAATACCTGAGCATTAAAACAATGTGCGGTCGCGGATGGCGTCTTATACTGAATGACGATTTTATCACGCCAGAATACGTCAGAATAATAAATATCATGCTGGCACGGTGTCTGAATGAATAAATAAAATGACACTGAAAAAGGCTGCGGAATAAAAAGGTAAATACGATGAGTAACGATATCTTCCCGAATAAATTTAAAGCGGCCCTCGCGGCGCACCAGATTCAGATTGGCTGTTGGTCCGCGCTGGCAAACCCAATCAGCACCGAAGTGCTGGGCCTGGCCGGTTTCGACTGGCTGGTGCTGGACGGCGAACATGCGCCGAACGATATCAGCACGTTTATTCCGCAGCTGATGGCGCTGAAAGGCAGCCACAGCGCCCCGGTGGTGCGTGTACCCACCAACGAGCCGGTGATTATCAAGCGTCTGCTGGATATCGGCTTCTACAACTTTCTGATCCCGTTTGTGGAGACGGAAGAACAAGCGGCGCTGGCCGTTGCGTCAACGCGCTACCCCCCGGAAGGGATCCGCGGCGTCTCCGTTTCGCACCGCGCCAATATGTTTGGCACCGTGCCGGACTATTTCGCGCAGTCCAACAGCAACATCACCATTCTGGTTCAGATCGAGAGCCAGCAGGGCGTTGATAACGTTGACGCGATTGCCGCCACAAACGGCGTGGACGGTATCTTCGTCGGCCCAAGCGATCTGGCTGCCGCCTTTGGCCATCTGGGCAACGCCAGCCACCCTGACGTGCAGCGCGCGATCCAGCACATCTTTGCCCGCGCCAAAGCACACGGCAAACCGTGCGGCATTCTGGCGCCGGTTGAGGCGGACGCCCGTCGCTATCTGGAGTGGGGAGCCATGTTTGTTGCCGTCGGCAGCGACCTCGGCGTATTCCGCTCGGCCACGCAGAAATTAGCGGACGCATTTAAAAAATAACCATCATTGAGGATACAGATTATGACGCTGAAAGTGGGTTTTATTGGCCTGGGGATCATGGGTAAACCAATGAGTAAGAACCTCATCAAAGCGGGTTTCTCGCTGGTGGTATCCGATCATAATCCACAGGCCGTGGCGGAAGTGATGGCGGCGGGCGCAGAAACGGCCACCACCGCCAAAGCGATTGCTGAGCAGTGCGACGTCATCATCACCATGCTGCCAAACTCACCGCATGTTAAAGAGGTCGCGCTGGGTGAAAACGGCATTATCGATGGCGCGAAGCCGGGCCTGGTACTGATTGATATGAGCTCTATTGCGCCGCTCGCAAGTCGTGAAATCAGTGAGGCGTTAAAAGCGAAGGACGTCGATATGCTGGACGCGCCGGTCAGCGGCGGTGAGCCGAAAGCGATAGACGGTACGCTGTCGGTGATGGTCGGCGGTGATAAAGCCGTTTTCGATAGATACTACGACCTGATGAAAGCGATGGCGGGCTCCGTGGTGCATACCGGGGATATCGGGGCGGGTAACGTGACCAAGCTGGCAAACCAGGTGATTGTGGCGCTGAACATTGCCGCCATGTCCGAAGCGCTGACGCTGGCAACCAAAGCGGGCGTCAACCCGGACCTGGTCTACCAGGCCATTCGCGGTGGTCTGGCGGGCAGTACCGTGCTGGAGGCCAAAGCGCCGATGGTCATGGATCGTAATTTCAAACCCGGTTTCCGCATCGACCTGCATATCAAAGATCTGGCCAACGCGCTGGATACGTCACACGGCGTGGGCGCGCAGCTGCCGCTGACCGCGGCGGTCATGGAGATGATGCAGGCGCTGCGTGCCGATGGCCTGGGCACGGCCGATCACAGCGCGATTGCATGCTACTACGAAAAACTGGCGAAGGTGGAAGTGGCGCGTTAATCACGCCTTGCCCATACCTGAGGGTGACAGCGGCGCGCAAACCCTCTATACTGCGCGCCGAAGCTGACCAGACAGTCGCCGCTTCGTCGTCGTCCCTTTCGGGGGAGACGGGCGGAGGGGAGGAAAGTCCGGGCTCCATAGGGCAGGGTGCCAGGTAACGCCTGGGGGGGAAACCCACGACCAGTGCAACAGAGAGCAAACCGCCGATGGCCCGCGCAAGCGGGATCAGGTAAGGGTGAAAGGGTGCGGTAAGAGCGCACCGCGCGGCTGGTAACAGTCCGTGGCACGGTAAACTCCACCCGGAGCAAGGCCAAATAGGGGTTCACATGGTACGGCCCGTACTGAACCCGGGTAGGCTGCTTGAGCCAGTGAGCGATTGCTGGCCTAGATGAATGACTGTCCAACGACAGAACCCGGCTTATCGGTCAGCTTCAACTTCTTAGAGAACCCCGCTTCGGCGGGGTTTTTGCTTTCAGGGGGTGTAGACTGGGTAAGCGCAGCGCCACCCGGCACCAGACAAACGACATCAATTCTCATATTTGCGACATTAAGCACATTTCACTGTTTTTATCCCTTCAGTATCGCTCCTGTGTCTGTGGACGATCGTCATCACAAAATTTCACGCTAAAAAACTTGCGATTTTCAGTATTGATAATTTGTTATGATTGTTATCTTAATGATCGCGAAACTTTTCTCGTTTGATATGCATACATTGAAATCAAATACATTTCTCCCGTGAATATGTGACGTATTCCACTCTTTTCTGCCAGCCTGAAAATTCGCGTCGGAAAAATTTGATAAATTGAAAGAATGTTTCAAACAAATAGCGGTTATTTATTGGTCTTTAATTGCCTGAAATATCGCCTTTATTGATTTTTTCCGAACGGTAAAATTTATCCGGGTTATCGCCATAAAATAAATTTATTACCGCTATTTTTGTTGATCAATATCAGCGTAGTAGCATATTTGTCTCTGTTTATTGCTTTGATAAATAAGCGTTTTTATGGTTTTTCGCTGTGCGTGATAAAGGGCCTGGAAAGCAAATTGTGAGTAACAGCACATACCCCTTCAAACATTATTGAGTAGAATTCACCCCGTCATAGGGAAATAAGTGCAGAATATTATGAACACTATTATTCTACCGAAAACACAGCACCTCGTGGTATTTCAGGAAGTCATTAAAAGTGGCTCCATAGGTTCTGCAGCAAGACAGCTGGGCCTGACGCAACCCGCCGTCAGCAAAATCATCAGCGATATTGAGTCCTACTTCGGCGTGGAAGTGATGGTGCGTAAAAACACCGGCGTAAAACTCACTGCTGCGGGCCAGGTTCTGCTCTCGTACTCAGAGTCCATCACCCGCGAAATGAAAAACATGGTGAGTGAGATTAACAGCCTGAGTTTCAGCACCGTTATGGACGTCTCCTTTGGTTACCCGTCGCTGATCGGCTTCACCTTCCTGTCCGAAATGATCAAAAAATTTAAGGAAGTGTTCCCGAAAGCACGCGTCTCGATGTATGAAGCCCAGCTCTCCTCTTTCCTGCCGGCCATTCGCGACGGTCGTCTGGATTTCGCTATCGGCACGCTGAGTGATGAAATGCTGCTGCAGGATCTGCACGTCGAACCGCTGTTTGAGTCCGAGTTTGTGCTGGTCGCCAGCAAAACGCGAACGTGCACCGGCCCGACGACACTGGCATCGCTCACGCACGAGCAGTGGGTGATGCCGCAAACCGATATGGGCTACTACAAAGAACTTCTGACCACCCTGCAAGACAATCACATCAGCATCGAAAACATCGTCCAGACCGATTCCGTCGTCACCATTTATAACCTTGTGCTGAATGCCGATTATCTGACGGTTATTCCCCGCGACATGATTGCACCGTTCGGTTCTGACCAGTTTATTGTACTGCCAGTGGAAGATGAATTACCCGTGGCGCGTTATGCCGCCGTGTGGTCAAAAAATTACAGGATTAAAAAATCGGCGTCAGTATTAGTTGAGTTGGCAAAACAATATTCGTCGATGAATATCGAAAGACGACGATGAATAATTAGTACCCATTTTAAAAACACCCAGAGCGTTAACGTGTTAACGCGCTGATACCCTGACTTTGCCTGAAAAGAATAAATTATTATAACGAGGATATTATGCATATTACCTACGATCTCCCGGTAACGATTGAAGATATTCAGGACGCCAGAAAACGACTGGCAGGAAAAATATATAAAACCGGTATGCCACGTTCGAATTATCTCAGCGAACGTTGTAAGGGCGAAATATTCCTGAAATTTGAGAATATGCAGCGTACCGGCTCGTTTAAGATCCGCGGCGCGTTTAACAAGTTAAGCTCGCTGACCGACGCTGAAAAACGCAAAGGCGTTGTCGCCTGCTCCGCGGGAAACCACGCGCAGGGTGTGTCCCTCTCCTGCGCCATGCTCGGCATCGACGGCAAAGTGGTGATGCCGAAGGGGGCACCGAAATCCAAGGTTGCCGCCACCCGCGACTACTCCGCCGAAGTGGTGCTGCACGGCGAGAACTTCAACGATACCATCGCCAAAGTGAGCGAAATCGTTGAGACGGAAGGGCGTATTTTTATTCCGCCTTACGATGACCCAAAAGTGATTGCCGGGCAGGGCACCATCGGCCTGGAAATTCTCGAAGATTTATACGACGTGGATAACGTCATTGTACCTATCGGCGGCGGCGGATTAATTGCCGGGATTGCGACGGCGATTAAATCCATCAACCCGACCATTAATATTATCGGCGTACAGTCTGAAAACGTGCACGGAATGGCAGCCTCCTGGCAGGCAGGAGAAATAACCAACCATCGCGTTACCGGCACGTTAGCCGACGGCTGCGACGTCTCTCGTCCGGGGAAATTAACCTTCGAAATCGTTCGTGAACTGGTCGATGACATTGTGCTGGTGAGCGAAAACGATATTCGCAACAGCATGATTGCCCTTATTCAGCGAAATAAAGTGGTGACGGAAGGCGCTGGCGCACTGGCTTGTGCTGCGTTATTAAGCGGCAAACTTGACCACTATATTCAGGGCCGCAAAACCGTCTGCATTATTTCCGGCGGCAATATCGACCTCTCCCGTGTTTCCCAAATTACCGGCTTCGTTGACGCATAAAGGTGACCTATGAGCAACACAGAAAGCATTATCGTTGGCCAGACAAAAACGTCCTCCTGGCGTAAGTCTGATACCACCTGGACGCTTGGCCTGTTTGGTACCGCCATTGGCGCAGGCGTGCTGTTCTTCCCCATTCGCGCAGGCTTTGGCGGATTGATCCCGATCCTGCTGATGCTGGTTCTCGCATTCCCGATTGCGTTTTACTGCCACCGCGCGCTGGCGCGTTTGTGTCTGTCCGGCAGCAACGTCTCCGGCAACATCACCGAAACGGTGGAAGAGCATTTCGGTAAAACCGGCGGGGTGGTGATCACGTTCCTCTACTTCTTCGCCATTTGCCCGCTGCTGTGGATTTACGGCGTCACCATTACCAACACCTTCATGACCTTCTGGGAAAACCAGCTCCAGCTGCCAGCGCTGAACCGCGGCGTGGTGGCGCTGTTCCTGCTGCTGCTGATGGCCTTTGTTATCTGGTTTGGTAAAGACCTGATGGTGAAGGTCATGAGCTTCCTGGTGTTCCCGTTTATCGCCAGCCTGGTGCTGATTTCCCTGTCGCTGATCCCTTACTGGAACTCGGCGGTGATCGACCAGGTCAACCTGAGCGATATCGCCTTCACCGGTCATGACGGCATTCTGGTCACCGTGTGGCTGGGTATCTCCATCATGGTCTTCTCCTTCAACTTCTCGCCTATCGTCTCCTCGTTCGTGGTCTCCAAGCGCGAAGAGTACGAGCCAACGTTCGGTAAAGAGTTCACCGAGCAGAAATGTTCCAAAATCATCGGTCGCGCCAGCCTGCTGATGGTGGCTGTGGTGATGTTCTTCGCCTTTAGCTGTCTGTTTACGCTCTCTCCGCAGAACATGGCGGACGCCAAGGCGCAGAATATTCCGGTGCTCTCTTACCTGGCGAACCACTTTGCGTCAATGTCCGGAACTAAATCGACGTTCGCGACGGTACTGGAATACGGTGCCTCCATCATCGCGCTGGTTGCTATCTTCAAATCCTTCTTCGGGCACTACCTGGGCACGCTGGAAGGTCTGAATGGCCTGATCCTCAAGTTCGGCTACAAGGGCGATAAAAAGAAAGTTTCTGTTGGCAAACTGAACACCATCAGCATGGTGTTCATCATGGGCTCCACCTGGGTTGTGGCCTACGCCAACCCGAACATTCTCGACCTTATTGAAGCCATGGGCGCACCAATCATCGCCTCTCTGCTGTGCCTGCTGCCGATGTACGCCATCCGCAAAGCCCCGGCTCTGGCGAAATACAAAGGGCGTACCGAGAACATCTTCGTTACCGCGGTCGGCCTGCTGACCATTCTGAATATCGTTTACAAACTGTTCTAACCCATTGCTCAGGAAGAGCGGAGTCACATGATGATTGAGTTTCCGGTTGTACTGGTAATTAACTGCGGTTCGTCCTCTGTTAAGTTTTCGGTGCTCGACGCCAGCAGCTGCGACGCCCTGATGACGGGCATTGCAGACGGCATCAACACCGAGAAGGCCTTTATTTCCGTGAACGGGGGTGAGCCAGCCAGACTGGCTCACCAGGACTACGAAGGGGCGCTGGCTGCCATCGCCCTGGAGCTGGAGAAGCGTGACCTGATGAGCAGCGTGGCCTTAATTGGCCACCGCATTGCGCACGGCGGCGACCTCTTCAGCGAGTCGACCCTGATTACGGAAGCGGTGATTGAGCAGATCCGCCAGGTCTCTCCGCTGGCGCCGCTGCATAACTACGCTAACCTGAGCGGCGTGGAAGCCGCAGAGCGCTTGTTCCCGGGCGTGCAGCAGGTCGCGGTATTTGATACCAGCTTCCACCAGACGCTGCCGCCGCAGGCGTATCTGTACGGATTGCCGTACCGCTATTTTGAAGAGCTGGGCGTGCGCCGCTACGGCTTCCACGGCACCTCTCACCGCTACGTGGCCGCGCAGGCGCATACGCTTCTCGGGCTGTCCCCCGATGACAGCGGCCTGGTGATTGCCCATCTCGGCAACGGAGCGTCCATCTGCGCGGTGCGCAACGGCGAAAGCGTGGATACTTCCATGGGGATGACCCCCCTGGAAGGGCTGGTAATGGGCACGCGCTGCGGCGACGTGGACTTCGGCGCAGTGGCGTGGATTGCCCAGCAGACCGGGCAGTCGTTCGAGGATCTGGAGCGCGTGGTCAACAAAGAGTCCGGGTTGCTTGGGATTTCCGGCATCTCCTCCGATTTACGCGCGCTGGAGAAAGCCTGGCACGCTGGCAACGAGCGGGCGCAGCTGGCTATCCAGACCTTCGTTCACCGTATAGCGCGACACATTGCCGGGCACGCTGCGTCGCTGCACCGCCTCGATGGGGTGGTCTTTACCGGCGGTATTGGCGAAAACTCGACGCTTGTCCGCGCGCTGGTGGCGGAACATCTGAACGTGTTCGGCATCCGCCTCGACGACGCCAAAAATGCCCTGCCGGGCAGCGCGGGTGAGCGCGTGATCTCCACCGAGTCGTCCCGCGTGGCCTGCGCGGTGATCCCTACCAACGAAGAAAAAATGATCGCGCTGGACGCCCTCCGTCTTGGGAAGGTTACCCCGGCTGCGGCTTACGCCTGATAAAGCGAGAAACACATGAAAGTAACAATCGATACGGGCGTCGCGCCCTACAGCGACGCATGGGCCGGGTTTCGCGGTGAAGAATGGAAAAACGCCGTCAACGTCCGCGATTTTATTCAGCATAACTACACCCCTTATGAAGGCGATGAAGCTTTCCTCGCGCAGGCGACGCCAGCAACGACGGCGCTGTGGCAGAAGGTGATGGTAGGCATTCGCCAGGAGAATGCCACCCACGCCCCGGTGGATTTTGACACCAACATTGCCACCACCATTACGGCCCACGGGCCGGGCTATATCGACCAGGATCTGGAGACGATCGTCGGCCTGCAAACCGATAAGCCGCTCAAGCGCGCCCTGCATCCGTACGGCGGGATCAACATGATCCGCAGCTCGTTCGAAGCCTACGGGCGGGAGATGGATCCGCAGTTTGAATATCTCTTTACCGACCTGCGCAAAACCCACAACCAGGGCGTGTTTGACGTCTATTCGCCAGAGATGATGCGCTGCCGTAAGTCCGGCGTGCTGACCGGCTTGCCAGACGGCTACGGGCGCGGACGCATCATTGGCGACTATCGCCGCGTGGCGCTGTACGGGATCGCTTATCTGGTGCGCGAACGTGAACTCCAGTTTACGGATCTGCAGGGCAGGCTGGAGCGCGGTGAGGATCTGGAGGCGACGATCCGCCTGCGTGAAGAGCTGGCGGAGCATAAGCGCGCGCTGCTGCAGATCCAGCAGATGGCGGCGAACTATGGCTTTGATATCGCACGCCCGGCGATGAACGCCCAGGAAGCGGTGCAGTGGCTCTATTTTGCCTACCTTGCCGCGGTGAAATCCCAGAACGGCGGGGCGATGTCGCTGGGGCGCACGGCCTCGTTCCTCGATATCTACATTGAACGTGACATGCAGGCAGGAAGGCTGAATGAAGTCCAGGCGCAGGAGCTGATCGACCACTTCATCATGAAGATCCGCATGGTGCGCTTCCTGCGCACGCCGGAGTTCGACACGCTCTTCTCCGGCGATCCGATCTGGGCGACGGAAGTGATCGGCGGCATGGGGCTGGACGGGCGCACGCTGGTGACCAAAAACAGCTTCCGCTATCTGCACACCCTGCACACCATGGGGCCAGCACCTGAGCCGAACCTGACGATCCTCTGGTCAGAACAGCTGCCGATCGCGTTCAAGAAATACGCCGCGCAGGTGTCGATCGTCACCTCTTCGCTGCAGTATGAGAACGACGATCTGATGCGTGCGGACTTCAACAGTGACGACTACGCAATTGCCTGCTGCGTCAGCCCGATGGTGATCGGCAAGCAGATGCAGTTCTTTGGCGCGCGCGCCAACCTCGCCAAAACGCTGCTGTTCGCGATCAACGGCGGGGTGGACGAGAAGCTGAAGATCCAGGTCGGTCCTAAAACCGAGCCGCTGCTGGACGACGTGCTGGATTACGACACCGTGATGGCGAGCCTCGATCACTTTATGGACTGGCTGGCGGTGCAGTACATTAGCGCCCTGAATCTCATTCACTACATGCATGATAAGTACAGCTACGAAGCCTCGCTGATGGCGCTGCACGACCGGGACGTCTATCGCACCATGGCCTGCGGCATTGCCGGGCTGTCGGTAGCCGCGGATTCCCTGTCGGCCATTAAATATGCCACGGTGAAGCCGGTGCGCGACCATACCGGACTGGCAGTCGATTTCGTGATTGAAGGGGATTATCCGCAGTACGGCAACAACGACGACCGCGTGGACAGCATTGCCTGCGACCTGGTGGAGCGCTTTATGAAGAAAATTCAGGCGCTGCGGACCTACCGCAACGCGGTGCCAACCCAGTCGATCCTGACCATCACCTCCAACGTGGTTTATGGCCAGAAGACCGGGAACACGCCGGACGGACGACGAGGCGGTACGCCGTTTGCCCCAGGCGCGAACCCAATGCACGGGCGCGACAGAAAAGGGGCGGTGGCCTCGCTAACGTCGGTTGCCAAACTGCCGTTCACCTATGCGAAAGACGGGATTTCCTACACCTTCTCCATCGTGCCGCAGGCGCTTGGCAAGGACGAGCTGGTGCGCAAAACCAACCTGGTGGGGCTACTGGACGGGTATTTCCATCACGAAGCCTCTATTGAGGGAGGGCAGCATCTGAACGTCAACGTCATGAACCGGGAAATGCTCCTCGATGCCATCGCGCACCCGGAGAATTACCCGAACCTGACCATCCGCGTTTCAGGTTATGCGGTGCGGTTTAATGCGCTGACGCGCGAGCAGCAGCAGGATGTGATTTCGCGAACCTTTACCCACTCTATCTAAACGTGAGCTCTCATGCCCCCTCAATGCAGGGGGCCTTTTTTTGTCCGCTAAACATACAAAATTGTTTATATAATTACTCACACATATTCATCCGCTCTTGAAAAACAATACCCCTGCTTTTCCCTATAACAGCATGTAAGGACAGTAAGATGATGAAAATGACCCGTATTGCGCTGGTCGCCGCCTCGCTGGCAGTGTGTAGTTTTACGGCACAGGCCGCGAACGTTGAGGCTGCTCCGTCTCCATCGCAGGATCCGCTGGTGCAGCACCTGAAGCTCAGCAATGAGCAGGTTACGAAGATTGAAGGTCTGCATAAGCAGCTGGAACAAAATGTCAGCAAGATCCCGATGACGGGCGTGAAGGACGGCGCGCTGATCGACATGTTCCAGGCGGGCAAATGGGACGAAAGCACGGTGAAAAGCCAGCTTGCTGCCTTTAGCAAAATTGAAGAGCAGACCCGTTATTACCGCGTGAAATATTACTTCGACGTCAGCCAGGTTTTGACGCCGGAACAGCGTAAACAGATTAGAACGGATATGGCTAACGCGCTGGCTAACTGATTTCCTACCCGCGCATAGCGCGGGTTTTTATTTCTTGATCGGCGTCACTTTTAGAAAATTAGCTTTTAATATCCCACTTCAGAAGCAAAATTTCCTCCAGAAGCAGAATATCCTTATTAATGTTGTGACCTTTTTCTCCCGCTCTCCGGATATGATCTTCCCACACCAATAACACTCACCTGCAACCATCTGAATCGCAATCGCTGGCGATCGGAAACTAATAAAAACAACTGTTTACCCTACAAAATAAGCGAGTGCCCAATGGATACGGCAACAAACAGCAGTATGATTGTGAGTGATTCCCCCGCGGCAAGGCGGGCGGGAATGAGTGAAAGCGAGTGGCGAGAGGCGATTAAATTCGACAGCACCGACACGGGCTGGGTCATCATGAGTATTGGGATGGCTATCGGCGCGGGGATAGTTTTTCTCCCCGTGCAGGTCGGATTAATGGGGCTGTGGGTATTTTTGCTCTCATCAATAATCGGCTATCCGGCCATGTATTTATTCCAGCGTCTGTTTATTAATACGCTGGCGGAATCACCGGAGTGCAAAGATTACCCGAGCGTAATTAGCGGTTATTTGGGTAAGAACTGGGGCATCTTATTAGGCGCGCTCTATTTCGTGATGCTGGTGATCTGGATGTTTGTCTATTCCACGGCCATTACCAACGACAGCGCCTCGTATTTGCACACCTTCGGCGTGACCGACGGTTTGTTATCAGATAATCCGTTTTACGGTTTATGCCTGATCTGCATTCTGGTGGCCATTTCGTCGCGCGGAGAAAAGCTGCTGTTTAAAGTCTCCAGCCTGATGGTGCTGACCAAATTATTCGTGGTAGCCGCGCTGGGGCTGTCAATGATTGGCCTCTGGCATTTAGCCAACGTGGGCATGCTGCCGCCGCTGGGACTGTTGATTAAAAACGCCATCATTACGCTGCCCTTTACCTTAACCTCCATTCTGTTTATTCAGACCCTGAGTCCGATGGTGATCTCATACCGTTCACGGGAAAAATCGGTGGAGGTGGCGCGCCACAAAGCGCTGCGGGCGATGAATATTGCCTTTGGCATCCTGTTTGTGACGGTCTTTTTCTACGCCGTCTCCTTCACGCTGGCGATGGGGCACGATGAGGCGGTTAAAGCCTACGAGCAGAACATTTCGGCTCTGGCGATTGCGGCGCAGTTTATCAGCGGTGATGGCGCGGGCTGGGTCAAAATCGTCAGCGTGATCCTCAATATCTTCGCCGTGATGACCGCGTTCTTCGGCGTCTATCTCGGCTTTCGCGAGGCGACGCAGGGTATCGTCATGAACATCCTGCGCCGCAGAATGCCGGCTGAGAAAATCAATGAAAACGCCGTCCAGCGCGGGATTATGCTGTTCGCCATCCTGCTGGCCTGGAGCGCGATAGTCCTGAACGCGCCGGTGCTGAGCTTCACCTCCATTTGCAGCCCCATCTTCGGCATGGTGGGCTGCCTGATACCTGCATGGCTGGTCTACAAGGTGCCAGCCCTGCATAAATATAAAGGCGTATCGCTGGTGATTATCGTCATCACCGGACTGCTGCTTTGTGTTTCTCCTTTCCTCGCATTCTCCTGAGGGTAATTAAGGTTGTAACGATGTCTGAGCAAACTCATCCTTTATGGAATCAATTTATTCGCGCGGTGCAGGAAGAAGTGAAGCCTGCCCTTGGGTGTACCGAACCCGTCTCTCTGGCACTGGCCTGTGCGATGGCCGCAGACCTTCTGCCGGGGGAGGTCACACGGATTGAGGCGTGGGTCTCGCCGAACCTGATGAAAAACGGGCTGGGCGTGACGGTACCGGGTACCGGTATGGTCGGGTTACCGATTGCGGCGGCGCTGGGCGCGATTGGCGGTAACGCGCACGCCGGACTGGAGGTGTTGAAAGATGCCACCGCCGATGCACTGGTCCGCGGCAAAGCCCTGCTTGAGGCAGGGCAAGTGCAGGTAAAACTGCAGGAGCCCTGTGATGAGATCCTCTATTCCCGCGCCTGCGTTCATGCCGGGGATCACTCGGCGATGGTGACCATCGCGGGCGGGCATACCCGGGTGGTGGAAGTGGTTTGCCAGGGGGAAACGCGCTTTACGCTTGACGATCAACGGTGCCAGACGAATGACGATCCGCTGGCGGTGCTTTCAACTACTACACTGTCGCAGATCCTGGAATTTGTTGAGCAGGTGCCGTTTGAGGCGATCCGCTTTATCCTGCAGGCAGGGCGGCTGAACGATGCGCTCTCCCGCGAAGGGCTCAGCGGGAAGTGGGGGCTGCATATTGGCGCAACGCTTGATAAGCAGCGCGCGCGCGGATGGATGGCGCAGGATCTGGGGTCAGATATTGTAATTCGTACCAGCGCAGCCTCGGATGCCCGCATGGGCGGCGCGACGCTGCCCGCGATGAGCAATTCGGGCTCTGGCAATCAGGGGATCACCGCCACTATGCCGGTTGTGGTCGTGGCTGAACACGTTCAGGCTGACGACGAAAGGCTCGCGCGGGCGCTGATGCTGTCGCATCTGTCGGCGATCTATATCCATTATCAGCTTCCGCGCCTGTCCGCACTGTGTGCGGCGACAACGGCGGCGATGGGCGCTGCGGCGGGTATGGCGTGGCTGATGGGTGGCAGTTACCAGACCATCGCGATGGCGATTGGAAGCATGATCGGCGACGTCAGCGGGATGATCTGCGACGGGGCGTCAAACAGCTGCGCCATGAAGGTCTCAACCAGCGTCAGTAGCGCCTGGAAAGCGGTGATGATGGCGCTGGATGAGTCGGGCGTAACGGGCAACGAGGGGATTGTGGCGCACGATGTGGAGCAGTCAATCGCAAACCTGTGCGCGCTGGCGTGCCGCTCGATGCAGGCCACGGACCGGCAGATTATTGAGATTATGGCGAGTAAGGTGTCGTGAATTAATCCAACCCGTTACCCCTCACCCCGGCCCTCTCCCCAAAGGGGAGAGGGGTTGGGGTGAGGGGGATTTTTAAACCGGCAAATCAATCAGCAGCGCGCGCAGCGGCGTATCCGCCACCAGGGTGATATTCGCTTCATCACGAATAAACGCCCCGTCGCCGCAGGTTAGCGCTTCTTTCTCTTCCGTATGCGTCACCGCATGCACCGTACCGTGAATAGACTGCAAATAGGCGCGCGGGCCATGAAGCTGGAAGCTCGCCTGTTCACCTTTCTTCAGTTCGATATGGTGCAGCCACACCTGCTGACGCAGCTGCAGGCTACCTTTACTGCCATCCGGCGATGCAATCAGCTGTTGCTTATCGCCCGTTAAATCTAACTTCTGTACCAGCGGATTTTCCCGCTCAGGGCAGGCGTCCAGCCACAGCTGCATGCGGGTCAGCGTTTTGTCTTTGCTGAGGTTATGCTCGCTGTAGCTGATGCCCGGCTGCGTGGAAATTAACAATGCTTCGCCAGCCTTTGCCTGGACATGATTGCCCTCGCTATCGCGGTATTCTGCCTCGCCTTCCAGGATCAGGTTCAGGATATCGACTTTCGGGTACGTACGCGGCTGGAAGGAGGCGCCCGGGGCGAGCACTTCCTGGTTCAACACGCGCAATGAAGCGTAACCGAGGAGTTTAGGGTCAAAGTAGTGTCCAAAGGAAAAGGTGTAGCGGGCCTGCAGCCAACCGAAATCGGCTTGTCCGCACTGTTTAGCTGTTCTTGTCGTAATCATAAACTTGACCTCTCTTTACACTAAAACAATGGTAAAGGTATGGACGCTGCATTGTTAGCCAGATATTCTGCCTGGTATGTTCAAATTTCCTGAATGAGAACGAGATGGCTAAAGAGAGAGCATTGACGCTTGAGGCGCTTCGCGTCATGGACGCGATTGACCGGCGCGGCAGTTTTGCGGCGGCGGCCGATGAACTGGGGCGCGTTCCGTCTGCGCTGAGCTACACCATGCAGAAGCTGGAAGAAGAGCTGGACGTGGTGCTGTTTGACCGCTCCGGTCATCGAACTAAATTCACCAACGTCGGGCGGATGCTGCTGGAGCGTGGCCGCGTGCTGCTGGAAGCGGCGGACAAGCTCACGACGGACGCCGAAGCGCTGGCGCGCGGCTGGGAAACCCATCTGACGTTAGTTACCGAAGCGCTGGTGCCGTCAGAAGCGCTGTTTCCGCTGGTGGACCGCCTGGCAGCGAAGGCCAATACGCAGCTGTCGATCATCACCGAGGTGCTGGCAGGGGCGTGGGAGCGTCTGGAGACGGGCAGGGCGGATATCGTCATTGCGCCGGACATGCACTTCCGCTCATCGTCAGAAATCAACTCGCGCAAGCTCTACAGCGTGATGAACGTCTACGTTGCTGCCCCCAACCACCCGATTCACCAGGAGCCGGAGCCGCTCTCTGAAGTCACGCGCGTGAAGTATCGCGGCGTGGCGGTCGCGGATACCGCGCGCGAGCGTCCGGTGCTGACGGTGCAGTTACTGGATAAGCAGCCTCGTCTGACGGTGACCTCGCTGGAAGACAAACGGCAGGCGCTGCTGGCAGGTCTGGGCGTGGCGACCATGCCGTACCCGTTTGTGGAAAAAGATATTGCAGAAGGGCGACTGCGGGTCGTGAGCCCGGAGTATACCAGCGAAGTGGATATCATTATGGCGTGGCGTCGCGACAGCATGGGCGAAGCCAAATCATGGTGCCTGCGCGAAATACCCAAACTCTTCGCCCACCACAATAAATAAACGAGTAGGCCCGGTAAGCGTCAGCGCCACCGGGCGTTATTTTACGCGCCGACCTTAGGATCGGGGCCAAAGCGGTTTTCGCCCGGCGTCCCGCTCTGGCAGTTGAAAATCAAAATCACGATCCAGCCCACAATCGGGATCAACAGCAGCAATAGCCACCACGCTGAACGATCGGTGTCGTGCAGTCGACGGAACAGCACCGCCCATGATGGCAGCAGGACCAACAGGCCATAAATGGTGGTCAGCACGCCTTCACCGCCAGCCCGCTCCCAGCCGAGAATTTTATCCACAATGCCCAGCACCATGACGAGGATGAAGTTCACCAGAACGAACATCCAGTACTCTTTGCGGCGGGCGCGGCCACCAAATCCAATGTAGTTGCGCAGTACTTTTAAATACCAGTCCATTTTTCCTTGCCTCAATAGTCGGTCAATCACTTGTTTTTTAAGCAATCAAAGTAAGGATAGATGGAGATTGTGAATTAAAAAAGGGCATCTATTGATGCCCTTAATATTTATCCAAAACGGACGTCGCGCCCGTGAGGTTCATCCAGATCCTGCCACGGCCCAATGGAGATAATGCCCGTCGGGTTGATGGTTTTGTGGCTGCGGAAATAGTGGGTGCGAATATGGTCGAAGTCGACCGTCTCCGCGATGCCCGGCATCTGGTAGATGTCGCGCAGGAAACCATACAGGTTCAGGTAATCGCTGATGCGGTGCTTGTCGCACTTAAAGTGGGTGACATAGACCGGATCAAAGCGAACCAGCGTGGTCCACAGGCGAATGTCCGCTTCCGTGAGGCGATCGCCCGTCAGGTAGCGATGCTTGCCCAGGAGCTGTTCCAGGCGTTCAAGCGATTCAAACACTTTTCCAACCGCTTCGTCATACGCTTCCTGGCTGGTGGCGAAACCGGCCTTATAGACACCGTTGTTGACGTTGTCGTAAATCCAGCTGTTCAGCTCATCAATCTTATCGCGCAGTTCAACCGGGTAGTAATCCCCGGCGCGGGCGCCGTGGGCATCAAATGCGGTATTGAACATGCGGATGATTTCCGCAGACTCATTGCTGACAATCGTCTGGTTTTTCTTGTCCCACAGCACCGGCACGGTCACGCGACCGGTGTAATGCGGATCGGCGCGCAGATAGAGCTGGTACAGGAAATCGTGGTGATACAGTTCGTCGCCGGTCGCCGCAGGGAAATCACTGTCAAACGTCCAGCCGTTTTCCAGCATCAACGGGTTGACGACGGAAACCGGAATGAAGGATTCAAGACCTTTAAGCTTGCGCACGATCAGCGTGCGGTGGGCCCACGGACAGGCAAGGGAAACATAAAGATGATAACGGTCTTTCTCAGCCGCGAAGCCGCCTTCACCGCTAGGGCCAGGCGCACCATCGGCGGTCAGCCAGTTACGGAAGGCCGAAACAGAGCGCTTAAAGCGACCTCCGGTGGATTTGGTGTCATACCAGACATCCTGCCAGACGCCGTCTACGAGTTGTCCCATTTTTTCTCCTCCGTCAGATAGCAAAAGCGAGGAGATGTCTCCTCGCTTTGTGTTCATTCAGTATAGCGTGCTTACCATTTCTTATTCAGAACGCGGTCGATGCTGTATGCGCCCGGGCCAGTGACGGCCAGCAGCAGGAAGCCACCCGCGATGGTCAGGTTTTTCATGAACATCAGAGAGTTCACGCCTTCCGCAAAGTTGCTGTGGAAGATGAACGCCGTCAGCACGGTAAAGCCTGCGGTAAACAGCGCGGTGGTGCGGGTCAGGAAGCCGAACAGGACTGCCAGGCCGCCGCCGAACTCAAGAAGAATGGTCAGTGGCAACAGGAACCCCGGAACGCCCATGGCTTCCATATACTGCTGGGTACCCGCATAACCGGTGATTTTTCCCCAACCTGCCACGATGAACAGAATTGGCATCAGAATACGCGCTACCAGTACACCAACATCTTCTAATTTTTTCATTTTACTCTCCAGGAAACCACATCAGCGGCTGAACGTTATTTGTCTGCAATTCCGGGTAGATACCGCGTCGTTGCTGTCGATGGAGAGGATAATAAACGGGGCGGGTGGCAATTGTTAGCAAGGAAAACTGTCAATCTTTTTCAAAGATATTGAGTAAGGGAAAGTGCGCGCTGGTGCCCTCACCCCAACCCTCTCCCACAGGGAGAGGGTGCAAAAACAAAAAACGGTAACCTGGGTTACCGTTTTGCTTTTATCACCGCAGCTGCTGCTGCCGCAACGTTGCTTTCACCAGACGCCAGGCGCTCCATGCACCAAATCCACGACGCGCCCAGCGGATCAGCATATTTGGATGACGAACGGACCAGATAGCCATCACGCTGCTGCCGACCAGCGCCCATGAACGCAGGCTCAGGACGGTATTCCAGCCCCGGTCAAACCGTCGCGTCGCGTCAATCCAGTCGCGACGGCTGGCAGACAGGTCCAGCCGTTGCTGCTGGATCTGGCTTAACAGGTACGCTTTTCGCTTTTGACGTTCGGCTTTACCGCTCACGGCTAGTCATCCTCCAGCAGGGCGCGATCGTTCGCCAGCTCCTGACGCGTATGGCGCAGGAAAGTAGACTTGCGCGCTTTACGCAGCGTCCAGATACCGCCGATCAACGCGGCGACCAGCAGAACGACGGTGGTGGCAATCATCGCGTTAAGACGATACTGCGGGTCAATGGCCCAGATGATTAACACCATCAGGCTCATCAGGCCAAACGCGGCGAAGAGCATGGTCAGCCCGAGCATCAGCAGCATCTGGAAGAGGTTCGCTTTCTCCTCTTCCAGCTCGACCACTGCCAGCCGGACGCGCGTTTCGGCAATCCCGACCAGCGTCGTTAAAATACGCTGGCCGATGCCGAGGACGTTGTTAGCAGGCCCTTGTGCGTGACGAGGATCTTCCATATCAACGACGCGTCAGCAGGACACCCAGCACCACACCCACTGCGGCACCAATCCCTACACCCGTCCATGGATTATCACGCACATATTCGTCCGCGCGGGCAGCCGCTTCACGGGTTTGTTTCGCCAGTGCATCACCGGTTTCACCCAGGCGATAACGGCTCTCCTTCAGCGCTTGCTCCGCCTTGCTGCGCAGCTTGCTGACCTCTTCTTTTGACTTGTCAGCAGAGGAGTTCAGCACCTCTTCAAGGGTATCGGCCAGGGATTTCAGTTCAGCGCGCAGATGTTCAGACGTCGTATCTTTTGACATGATTCTCTCTCCTGTTGAGATTTCCGTTAACTCAATAATCGCGAGCTTCCAGCGCTTTCAGGTCGTCCTGCGCTTCTTTCAACTTCTTCTCGCGCTTAGCAATTTTTTCCGCATCCCCTTTCTCTTTCGCTTCCTGCAGGTCGCGACGGCGCTCGGCTATCTCGTCCTTCTGTTCAGCGATTTTCTTCTGGTGGTCGGCACGAAGCTTGCTGTCTGAACAGTTCGCTTTCACTTCGCTCAGCGCTTTTTTTAGACCATCAACACGGTGCTGATTGTTATGCTTTTCGGCATAACCGATCTCACGCTGAATATCCTGTTCTTTCTCCTGACAGAGAGAGTTTGCGAAGGATGCTGTGCTTAAAGAAAAAAGGGCCAAAGCCAGAGTCATGCGGAATTTCATTATCGAAACCTTCCATTGTGTGGCGGCATAAGCCGCTATCCAAAGTTATGCGGAGTACATCGAGGGGTGCTCCGCGTACTTAAGCATAGTAAGTAAACGGGGGATTCACCAAAGTGAGTGAAAAGATTCGGAATCCTGGAAGTTATCCAAACCGATGCGACGTATCGCGAATCAATGAGAGCCAGGCAGCTGGCTGGCTGTCATCTTCCTGCTGAGCAATGATATACCCGCGCGGCAGCGTACGGTCGAGAACCACTTTCGCGGCGGCACTTTGCGCACGGGAATCAAACTTGATCAGTAAAACATCGTCCTGCGGGGTGATGCTCTTAAAGCGGATCCCGTTCGCATCCAGATGATGCCAGACAGAAAAACCGTCAGGCACGCTGGCACCCTGGTTTACCGGGCGGATGGCCAGCGTCGATTCCTGATGCGAAAGCGCGCTCCAGGCCAGCAGCAGGGCGCTGAGCAGCACCAGCGTAATCATGGCAAAGGCAAAACGGCGCAGAGCGAGCGGTGAGATAACCATCGTCAGCCTCTGGCTCCGTATTTCTTTTTCCACAGGACGACCAGGGAGCCGATCAGGCCAAAGACCAGCAGAACCACAGGCAGCAGCATCAGGCAGGACATCAGCTGGTCTTCATATTTCATAAAGACCGGCGTTTTACCCAATGCATAACCCAGCGTCGTCAGAATAAGCACCCATAGCAGACCACTCATCCAGTTGAAGAACTGGAAGCGCGTGCTGCTCAACCCAGACAGCCCGGCAATGGTGGGCAACAGGGTGCGAACAAAGGCAATAAAGCGGCCAATCAGCAGCGCGGAAAGCCCGTGCTTATGGAAAAGGTGGTGCGCACGCTGATGATAATGTGCAGGCAGGTGCGAGAGCCAGTTCTGGACGATTCGGGTATTGCCCAGCCATCTTCCCTGGATATAGCTCACCCAGCAGCCGAGGCTGGCCGCGACGGTCAGTAATAAAATGGTGTGTGGAAACGCCATCGCCCCTTTGGCACACAGCACGCCGACGAGCACCAGCAAACTATCACCGGGCAGGAAGGCAGCAGGCAGCAAACCGTTCTCAAGGAACAGGATCATAAACAAGACGAAATAGAGCATGCCAATCATGGAAGGGTTGGCCAGCGTTTCAAAATCCTGCGCCCAAAGGGCATGCAGTAGTTGGGTCAAAAGTTCCATTCAGTGTTCCTGGAAATCGGTTAACGTCACGCCTGTTATCCGGGACAAACAGCACGGCGACATTGTTGTGATTTCATTATGGTCGCTCGCGGACACATTGCGGTGTGGCCAACACTGTTCCCTGTTAATTGGCTGGTTAGCAAGCACTAACTTACAAAATAAGGAATTGAATCCAATTGTAACAAAGCCCAACGTTCTGCGTCACAGAATTTGCAGGGGTGAGTTGATTTTGGCGTAAGCCCAGGAAGTGAGCGAGGGGATTTACAAAGGCTGACACTATATATGTTTTGCTTACCCATGTAAGCCGGAAGGCGCAACGTAGCGCCTGCCAGCAGAAAGGTCATCTATTTTGCGGCACTGGATGCCGTATCGAGATGAACAACGGGATTGTCGGCGAAAAGATAGCGGTCAGCGTTAAATTCGAAGTCATCGCTGGTTTCGTTGAACAGCATCTGCTTGGTGTTTTCCAGGTGCTGCCACATCGCCAGCTTAGCGGCATGCGGGTCTTTACGAATCAGCGCCTTAAGGATTTGATCGTGATCGTCACACCAGTTGTCGACGGTACGGGAATCGATATGGTCGTGCAGTTTTTTCCAGTACGGGTTGTGAACGCGCTGAGTCCACATTTTTTCTACGATTGCCGCCAGCGCCGTATTTTGGGTTGCCAGGGCGACCTGAACGTGGAACTGCAGATCCCACTCTGAATCGCGGAAACATTTTTCCTTACGGGCATTCTCCTGGATCTCCATCAACTTCATGATGTCCTGCTTGGTCACCTGCGTCGCCGCAAACTCGGCAATATTGCTTTCGATCAGCTGGCGAGCCTGGAGCAGCTCAAACGGGCCATAGCTGGCGAATTCCAGACTTTCGTCCGCGACGGGAGAGTGTTTCGGCAGATTAGAAATCACGTGAATGCCGGAGCCTTTGCGTACCTCAACGTAACCTTCCACTTCGAGCATGATAATCGCTTCACGCACCACGGTGCGGCTCACGCTTTTTTCATCCGCGATAAAGCGCTCGGCGGGAAGTTTATCACCGACAAGATAGACCCCTTGCTCGATGCGATCTTTCAGCTCGGCAGCAAGTTGTTGATATAAACGACGTGGTTCGGTGATTTCCATATGCGCTCCAGGCAGGGTACGGCAGATGATTTGTTATACCACTTTTGCGTGCCACTCTCCAGATTTTGCCATTAAAAAAGCCGCCCGGAGGCGGCTTCGGTGAAACGCATTTTCGCTAACTCTGCGTCGCCGGTTTCCCGAGGGACTCTTTCGCCAGCTCTTCTGCCGATTTGCTTTTCAACACCGTCCAGATCACTACCGCCCCCAGCAGGTCGAAAATAGCCAGCACGGCGAACAGCGGACTGAAGCCGATGGTATCCGCCAGCGCGCCGACCACCAGCGCAAACATCGTACTCGCGGTCCAGGCGGCCATCCCGGTCAGGCCGTTGGCGGTGGCCACTTCGTTGCGGCCGAAGACGTCAGACGAGAGCGTAATCAGCGCGCCGGACAGGGACTGGTGCGCAAAGCCACCGATGCACAGCAGGGCAATGGCGACGTACGGGCTGGTGAACAGGCCGATCATACCCGGGCCAATCATCAGCAGCGCGCCCATGGTGACGACCATCTTACGGGAAACAATCAGGTTCACCCCAAACCAGCGCTGGAACAGCGGTGGCAGGTAGCCGCCCACGATACAGCCCAGGTCAGCGAACAGCATTGGCATCCAGGCGAACATCGCGATCTCTTTCAGGTTAAAGCCGTAGACTTTAAACATGAACAGGGGGATCCACGCGTTAAAGGTGCCCCAGGCCGGTTCAGCCAGGAAACGCGGCAGGGCGATACCCCAGAACTGACGGGTGCCCAGGATCTGCCAGACGGTCATTTTTTTGCCGTTGTTGGTCTGATGCTGCGCTTCCTGACCACCAATGATGTATTCGCGTTCTTCTTCGGAGAGCTTTTTCTGATCGCGCGGGTGTTTATAGAAAATCAGCCACGCCATTGCCCAGGCAAAGCTCAGCACGCCAGAGATGATGAACGCCATCTGCCAGCTGTGCATCACAATGGCCCACACCACCAGCGGCGGTGCAATCATTGCCCCGATGGACGAGCCCACGTTGAAGTAGCCGACCGCAATGGATCGCTCTTTTGCCGGGAACCACTCGGAGCTGGCCTTCAGGCCTGCCGGGATCATCGCGGCTTCTGCCGCACCGACCGCACCACGCGCCAGCGCCAGCCCACCCCAGCTGCCTGCCAGCGCGGTGGCACCGCAGAACACCGCCCAGGCGATGGCGAAGAAGGCATAACCGATTTTGGTACCGAGAATGTCCAGCACATAGCCAGCAACAGGCTGCATGATGGTATACGCCGCGGAATAGGCGGCAATGATGTAGGAGTATTGCTGCGTGGAGATATGCAGCTCTTCCATTAACGTTGGCGCTGCAGCTGCCACGGTGTTACGCGTCAGGTAGCCCAGCACGGTGCCTAACGTCACCAGTGCGATCATATACCAACGTAACCCTTTAATTTTACGCATCTAAAACCTCATCGTTATGTTATGTCCGCGCCAGAGCACGGCAACCTCTCAACCGTTTCCGGGAGCAGTTGTGTAACGGGAGGGGCGTAGCGGGAGCATGTCCCGGAACGGCCCGAACCTTGCCATAAGTAAGCGTGCATAAGTCGGTATCCGTACCGTTAAACCCGATGCCTCTCACACCGGTAATGCATTCCGTCGGCTTAGCGTTTGCGACGGCGAAAAGATAACTTGTCATACAACTTTAAAAGGTGAGTGACATCACAAATGTATGATTCTTTGTAGGGACATTAATCGCTGCACGCAAAGCCAGTAATGGCGCGGCCTGTAGAAGGGTTTACGCCATTGAGGGTAATTTATTTGTTGGTGTTTATTGATCTCACTCACGAAAAAAGCTTCGGCGGGTGGAAATTGGTGTGATAACTTTGCAGCATATGAACATACGCTTTCTGACGCTCCCGTAATGAGGAAGACGATAATGACGCCGTTTATGACCGAAGATTTTCTGTTGGATACCGAATTTGCTCGCCGCCTGTATCATGACTACGCAAAAGACCAGCCGATTTTCGACTACCACTGCCATTTACCACCGCAGCAGGTTGCCGAAAATTACCGTTTCAAAAACCTGTATGACATCTGGCTGAAGGGTGACCACTATAAATGGCGTGCCATGCGCACCAACGGCGTCGCTGAACGCCTGTGCACCGGCGATGCGACCGACCGCGAGAAGTTTGACGCCTGGGCGGCGACCGTTCCGCACACCATCGGCAACCCGCTTTATCACTGGACGCACCTCGAGCTGCGTCGTCCGTTTGGCATCACCGGCAAACTGCTCTCCCCAACGACCGCCGATGAAATCTGGGATCGCTGCAATGCGCTGCTGGCGCAGGATAACTTTTCCGCGCGCGGCATCATGAAGCAGATGAACGTGAAGATGGTGGGGACCACCGACGATCCGATTGATTCCCTGGAACATCATGCCGTCGTCGCCAAAGACACCGCTTTTGATATCAAAGTGCTCCCAAGCTGGCGCCCGGACAAAGCCTTCAACATTGAGCAGGCTACGTTTAACGACTACATGGCGAAGCTGGCGGAAGTGTCCGATACCGACATTCGCCGTTTCGCCGATCTGCAAACCGCGCTGACCAAACGTCTGGATCACTTCGCGGCGCACGGCTGTAAAGTCTCTGACCACGCGCTGGACGTCGTGCTGTTCGCGGAATCAAACGAAGCCGAGCTGGACAGCATCCTTGCGCGTCGCCTGTCCGGTGAATCGCTTAGCGAGCACGAAGTGGCGCAGTTCAAAACGGCGGTACTGGTGTTCCTCGGCGCGGAATACGCGCGTCGCGGCTGGGTACAGCAGTACCACATCGGCGCACTGCGCAACAATAACCAGCGCCAGTTCAAACTGATCGGTGCGGACGTGGGCTTTGACTCCATCAACGACCGTCCGCTGGCGGAAGAGCTGTCCAAACTGCTGAGCAAACAGAATGAACAAAACCTGCTGCCAAAAACCATCCTGTACTGCCTGAACCCGCGCGATAACGAAGTGCTGGGCACCATGGTCGGCAACTTCCAGGGCGAAGGGATGCCGGGCAAGATGCAGTTTGGTTCCGGCTGGTGGTTCAACGATCAGAAAGACGGCATGGAGCGTCAGATGACGCAGCTGGCGCAGCTTGGTCTGCTGAGCCGCTTTGTCGGCATGCTAACCGATAGCCGCAGCTTCCTCTCTTACACTCGCCACGAATACTTCCGCCGCATTCTGTGCCAGATGATTGGCCGCTGGGTGCACGCGGGCGAAGCGCCGGCGGATATCCAGCTGCTGGGCGACATGGTGAGAAACATCTGCTTTAACAATGCGCGTGACTACTTCGCCATTGAACTGAACTAAGGCCGTTTGAGGTTGATATGCAATACATCAAAATCCATTCGCTGGATAACGTGGCCGTCGCGCTGACGGATCTCGCTGAAGGCGACGTGGTGACCGTTGATAACCAGAGCGTCACCCTGCGTCAGGCGATTGCTCGCGGACACAAGTTTGCCGTGAAGCCTCTCGCTAAAGGGGACAACGTCATTAAGTACGGTCTTCCGATTGGGCATGCGCTGGCGGATATCGTGCCGGGTGAACATATTCATTCCCATAATACCCGCACCAATCTGAGCGATCTGGACGAGTACAGCTATCAACCTGATTTACCTGCGGCACAAGAGCAGGCGGCGGATCGTGACGTGCAGATCTACCGCCGCGCCAATGGCGACGTGGGGATCCGCAACGAGCTGTGGATCCTCCCGACCGTCGGCTGCGTGAACGGGATTGCGCGTCAGATCCAGACGCGCTTCCTGAAAGAGACTCACGATGCCGAAGGCACCGACGGGGTACATCTGTTTAGCCACACCTACGGCTGCTCCCAGCTGGGTGATGACCACATTAATACCCGCACCATGCTGCAAAACATGGTGCGTCACCCGAACGCGGGCGCGGTGCTGGTGATTGGCCTGGGCTGCGAGAACAACCAGGTGGACGCCTTCCGCGAAACGCTGGGGGAATTCGACCCTGAGCGCGTGCATTTTATGGTGTGTCAGCATCAGGACGACGAAGTGGAAGCGGGCGTTGAGCAGCTTCATCAGCTGTATAACGTGATGCGCCACGACAAGCGCGAGCTGGGCAAGCTGAGCGAGCTGAAGTTTGGTCTGGAGTGCGGCGGGTCTGACGGCCTGTCCGGTATCACCGCCAACCCGATGCTGGGCCGCTTCTCGGACTATATGATTGCTAACGGCGGCACGACGGTGCTGACCGAAGTGCCGGAAATGTTCGGCGCGGAACGTATTCTGATGAGCCACTGCCGCGACGAAGAGACGTTTGAGAAAACCGTCACCATGGTGAACGACTTCAAACAGTACTTCATTGCTCACAATCAGCCGATTTATGAAAACCCGTCTCCGGGTAACAAAGCGGGCGGGATCACCACGCTGGAAGAGAAATCCCTCGGCTGCACCCAGAAAGCGGGTGCGAGCCAGGTGGTTGACGTTCTGCGTTACGGCGAGCGCCTGAAAACGCACGGTCTGAACCTGCTGAGCGCGCCGGGTAACGATGCGGTCGCCACCAGCGCGCTGGCGGGAGCCGGCTGTCATATGGTGCTGTTTAGCACCGGTCGCGGCACGCCGTACGGCGGTTTTGTGCCGACGGTGAAAATCGCCACCAACAGCGAGCTGGCGGCGAAGAAAAAACACTGGATTGACTTTGATGCCGGGCAGCTTATCCACGGCAAGGCGATGCCGCAGTTGCTGACGGAATTCGTGGACGCGATTGTGGAATTTGCCAACGGCAGGCAGACCTGCAACGAGAAGAACGATTTCCGCGAGCTGGCGATCTTTAAGAGTGGTGTGACGCTTTAATCGGTGCGGCCTGATGCCCTCACCCTAGCCCTCTCCCACGGGGAGAGGGTACAAACACTAAAAACGGCAACCTCAGGGTTGCCGTTTTGCTGTTAACCTCGTAGGGCGTTCTTCGCTAAACGCGCGTCTTCCGCCTGACAGGCCGCTGCGGTGAACAGCACGTCGGTAGAGGAGTTCAGCGCGGTTTCGCAGGAGTCCTGCAGCACGCCGATGATAAAGCCGACGGCCACAACCTGCATTGCGATCTCGTTCGGGATGCCGAACATATTGCACGCCAGCGGGATCAGCAGCAGGGAACCGCCCGCCACACCGGATGCGCCGCATGCACACAGCGACGCCACCACGCTCAGCAGCAGCGCGGTTGGCAGATCCACCGGAATACCCAGCGTCTGCACCGCGGCCAGCGTCAGCACCGTAATGGTGATCGCCGCGCCCGCCATGTTTACGGTTGCACCCAGCGGGATCGACACGGAGTAGGTATCGCGGTCCAGGTTCAGCTTCTCCGCCAGTGCCATGTTAACCGGAATGTTCGCCGCAGAGCTGCGGGTGAAGAAGGCATACACGCCGCTTTCGCGCAGGCAGGTCAGCACCAGCGGGTACGGATTACGGCGGATCTGCCAGAACACCAGCAGCGGGTTGATCACCAGCGCCACCAGCAGCATACAGCCGACCAGAACCACCAGCAGCTGCGCGTAACCCCACAGCGCGTCAAAACCGGTGGTTGCCAGCGTGGAAGAGACCAGACCGAAAATACCAATTGGCGCAAAGCGAATGACCAGCTTCACCATAAAGGTGACGGCGTTCGACAAATCGTTGACCAGGTGTTTCGTGGTGTCGTTACCGTGGCGCAGTGCGAAGCCCAGACCAATCGCCCAGACCAGGATGCCAATGTAGTTTCCGCTCATCAGCGCGGCGATGGGGTTAGAGACCATGCTCATCAGCAGGCCGCGAAGCACTTCGACAATGCCGGATGGCGGCGTGATATCACCGGCCGCGCTGGTCAGGTGCAGCGTGGACGGGAACAGGAAACTAAACACAACGGCGGTTAGCGCGGCTGAGAAGGTCCCCAGAAGATACAGGAACAGAATAGGGCGAATATTGGTTTTTTGTCCGTGCTGGTGGTTGGCAATCGACGCCATAACCAGCATCAGTACCAGAACCGGCGCGACCGCTTTCAGTGCGCCAACGAAAAGGGTACCGAGCAGCCCCGTGGCTTCCGCTGCAGGTTTTGAAACCATCGCAAGCAGAATACCCAATATCAGTCCTACCAGAATTTGTTTAACCAGACTTCCCTGCGCCAGGCGCGCAAACAGCCCCGTTGATTGTGTGCTCATACATTATTCCTGAGTGAAATTGCGTTCCATCCCGGATGTGCTCTTAGTCACATTTATGTCCGGATGTAAGTAAATGTTTGCCTGGTCGAGTATAGGGAAAGTGTCTTGGGAGGGAAGCGTAAAATGCTGGATTTTACGTGGTGCGTCATGTTTTTTAACTACTTCGTTACAAATGTGTGTTCACCCTCTCCCTGTGGGAGAGGGCCGGGGTGAGGGCATCAGTCCGCACCGAACGTTTTACTCCACCTGCTGCTTCTTATCGTGCTGGCGGTTAACCCAGGTATTGATAATCAGCGTCACGATCAGAATGCCAAACACCACGCCGAGCGAAATGGCGATCGGGATATGGTAGAAATCGACGATCAGCATCTTGATACCGATAAACACCAGGATCACCGACAGACCGTACTTCAGCATCGAGAAGCGCTCCGCCGCGCCCGCCAGCAGGAAGTACATCGCACGCAGGCCGAGAATGGCGAACAGGTTTGAGGTCAGGACGATGAACGGGTCGGTGGTCACCGCGAAGATAGCCGGGATGCTGTCCACGGCGAAAATCACGTCGCTCAGCTCAACCAGAATCAGCACCAGCAGCAGCGGGGTGGCAAACAGCAGGCCGTTCTTGCGCACGAAGAAGTGTTCGCTCTCAATCTTATCGGTCATGCGCAGGTGTCCACGGATCCACTTCACCAGCGGGCGATCGCCAATCGCAGAGCCGTCCTCTTTCGCCAGCGCCATTTTGACCCCGGTGAACAGCAGGAACGCGCCGAAGACGTACAGCAGCCATTCGAACTGGGTAATCAGCCAGCTGCCGGCGAAGATCATTATGGTACGCAGGATAATCGCCCCCAGCACGCCGTAGACCAGCACGCGGCGCTGCAGGGCCGCAGGCACGGCGAAATAGCTGAACAGCATCAGCCAGACGAAGACGTTATCGACCGCCAGGGCTTTTTCAATCAGATAGCCAGTGAGGAAGGCGAGGGCCTGAGGATCGGCCACCGCGCGGCCTTCGGTCGAGGCCAGATACCACCAGAAGGCGGCACAGAACAGCAGGGAGAGGGTAACCCACACCAGCGACCAGGCCGCAGCCTGTTTCATGGTCATGCCGTGCGCGCCGCGACGCCCCTGTAAAAAGAGGTCGATCGCCAGCATGATGAGCACGACAACCGCGAATCCGCCCCACAACATGGGAGTGCCGACAGAATGCATACTATTTTCCTTACACATAAAAAACAAAAACGGCCATGGTCAGAAGACGATAGCCGTTAGCTTTTTATGCATAGACCTCGCCTTCCGGCAAGGTCTCACTTACAACCACGAGGGTTGCCCGGCGACCGGATGCGGTATTGCACGCATCGTAATGACGATCCACCGACGAAGAAGTTACTCCCCTTTGCAGGTAACAAAATATGTCAGACCATCGGTTTCGTCAATGGTCTGCACCGTTTCATTACACAGCTTTACGCGATAGCTTCCGCGCTCACGCCGTCTGCCGGGAACACCACGCCGGTCTGACGGCGGATCTCCGTTTGCAGCTTCGCTGTGGTGCGGCTCACCGCAAGGCCTGGGTGATTCACTTCGTTGTCTTCCACCAGACGGGCGAAGACCTCTGCCTCATAGAGCATAGTGTTTATATGCTGAGGCTGCGTCAGCTCCTGAGCTTTGCCGCCGCGCGGCACAAAGCTCACCTTCTGGCACTCGGAGATCTTCTCGATAACCAGCGAGCCCGCTTCGCCCTGAATTTCGCTCGGCAGGACAGAGTCGCTCACCTTGGAGTGCTGCAGCGTGACGCTGAAATCACCGTAGTCCAGCACCGCTAAACCGTGCGCATCCACGCCGCTCTCCAGCAGGCTGGCGGTGGCCGTTACGCCGTGCGGCTCGCCCCACAGGGCCACGGCAGAGGCCAGACAGTAGAAGCCGATATCCATAATCGAACCGTTAGAGAAGGCCGGGTTAAAGGTATTCGGGTTCTCGCCGTCCAGATAGCGCTGGTAGCGCGACGAGTACTGGCAGTAGTTGATAAAGGCTTTACGCACTTTGCCAATTTTCGGCAGGGACTGCTGCAGCAGCAGGAAATTCGGCAGGCTGGCGGTTTTGAACGCTTCGAACAGCACCACTTGATTTTCGCGGGCAAGCGCAATGGCCGCTTCCACTTCCTGGATATTCGACGCCAGCGGCTTCTCGCAAATCACATGCTTTTTGTGGCTGAGAAACAGCTTTGTCTGCGGGAAGTGCAGGGAGTTCGGGCTGGCGATATAGACCGCGTCAATGGCGTCGCTTTGCGCCATCTCATCAAGCGAAGTGAAGAGATGCTCAACGAGGTAGTCGTTAGCAAAACTCTGCGCCTGCTCAAGGCTGCGGGAATAGACTGCGGTAAGTTTAAGTTTGCCGGTTTCGTGGGCGGCGTCGACGAACTGGCGCGTGATCCAGTTCGTACCAATGACTGCGAAACGTATCATAAACGTTTACGTACTCCGTAGCGGGGAACCTTTAGCCACTGTAGCACGTCATCATGACAATTCGCGTGCGCTATTCCGCATTACCATTTAACGATAAATGCGTAAGCCACAGGCGGGTATCAAACTCCAGCTGATGGTACTGCGGCTCCATGTGGCAGCACAGGGAATAGAACGCTTTGTCGTGCTCTTTCTCTTTCAGGTGCGCCAGTTCGTGCACCACGATCATCCGTAGAAACGCTTCCGGCGCGTTACGGAACACCGTCGCGACGCGGATTTCGGCCTTCGCCTTCAGCTTGCCGCCCTGCACGCGGGAGATAGCGGTGTGCAGGCCGAGCGCGTTTTTCAGCACGTGGATCTTATTGTCGTACATCACCTTGTTGATCGGCGGCGCGCTCTTCAGATACCGGCTTTTCAGATCCTGCGTATACTGCCATAGGGCCTTATCGGTCGCGAAATCGTGCGTGCCGGGATAGCGTTTTTCCAGCACCGCACCGAGCTTCTGCTCGGCAATCAGGCTGCGAACCTGAGTCAGTAAATGCTCCGGATAGCCCTGGAGATAAGTAAGTTGGTTCATCAAAAGCCCAAATTAATGCGAAAACGGGTATACTCACGCACCCTTTTCAGGGATACGCCAAATTTTACCATTCAGGAGGGCCGATGAGCCACTTAGACAACGGTTTCCGTTCACTCAACCTTAAACGTTTCCCGGAAACGGACGACGTTAACCCGCTTCAGGCGTGGGAAGCGGCGGATGAATATCTGCTGCAGCAGTTGGATGAGACTGAAATCCGCGGCCCGGTTTTGATCCTGAATGACGCGTTTGGCGCGCTGGGATGCGCCCTGGCGGAGCACACGCCATACAGCATCGGCGATTCCTACCTGAGCGAGCTGGCGACGCGTGAAAACCTGCGCCATAACGACATCGAAGAGTCCAGCGTGAAGTTTCTCGACAGCACCGCGGACTACCCGCAGGCGCCCGGCGTGGTGCTGATCAAAGTGCCAAAAACCATGGCGTTGTTGGAGCAGCAGCTGCGCGCGCTGCGTAAGGTCGTGACGCCGGATACGCGCATCATCGCGGGTGCCAAAGCGCGCGATATCCACACTTCGACGCTCGAGCTGTTCGAGAAAGTCCTCGGCCCGACCACCACCACGCTGGCCTGGAAAAAAGCGCGCCTGATCAACTGCACCTTCAGCGCCCCTGAGCTGGCCGACGCGCCAGAAACGCTGAGCTGGAAGCTGGAAGGGACAGACTGGACCATCCATAACCACGCGAACGTCTTCTCCCGCACCGGTCTGGATATCGGCGCGCGTTTCTTTATGGAACATCTGCCGGAAAATCTGGAAGGTGAGATTGTCGATCTTGGCTGCGGCAACGGCGTGATTGGCCTGACGCTGCTGGCGAAGAACCCGGAAGCCAGCGTAGTGTTCAGCGACGAATCGCCGATGGCGGTGGCCTCCAGCCGTCTGAACGTAGAAACCAACCTGCCGGACGCGCTGGACCGCTGCGAGTTTATGATCAACAACGCGCTGTCGGGGGTAGAGCCGTTCCGCTTCAACGCGGTGTTCTGTAACCCGCCGTTCCACCAGAAGCACGCCCTGACGGATAACGTCGCCTGGGAGATGTTCCACCACGCGCGCCGTTGCCTGAAAATTAACGGCGAGCTGTACATCGTGGCGAATCGCCACCTGGACTACTTCCACAAGCTGAAGAAGATTTTCGGTAACTGCGTCACCATTGCGACGAATAACAAGTTTGTGGTGCTGAAGTCGGTGAAGCTGGGACGTCGTCGTTAAGATTGGGTATGTGCGGCTTGATGCCCTCACCCCGACCCTCTCCCACAGGGAGAGGGAGCAAACATTAAAAACGGCAACTGGGTTGCCGTTTTGCTTTTACCCCGCTGCCCGGCAATGTTCTAGATCATCAGAGCTAATTTCGTCCCCTGCGCAATCGCGCGCCGCGCATCCAGCTCCATCGCCACGTCACACCCGCCAATCAGATGCACCGTTTTACCGGCCTCGCGCAGCGGATCCGCCAGATCGCGCTTTGGCTCCTGCCCGGCGCACAAAATGACATGATCCACGCGCAGCAGCTGCGGCTCGCCGCCGATCGTGACGTGCAGCCCCTCGTCGTCGATCTTCTGATAGCTGACCGCCGGGATCATCTTCACCCCGCGTGAGAGCAGGGTAGCGCGGTGGATCCAGCCGGTGGTTTTGCCCAGCCCTTCGCCCGGCTTGCTGGCCTTACGCTGCAGCATCACGATCTGGCGCGGGCTTTTTGGCAGCTGCGGCCCTTCGGGGCGCAGGCCGCCGGACTGGCTGAGGCTGGTATCAATGCCCCATTCGACGCAAAACTCAGCAATGTTCTGGCTGGTCGCCTCGCCCGGCTGGCTCAAATACATAGCGGTATCAAAGCCGATCCCGCCGCAGCCGATAATCGCCACCTTCTCGCCAACCGGTACTTTGTCACGCAGCACGTCGAGATAGCTCAGCACTTTTGGATGATCGATACCCTCGATCGCAGGCGTGCGCGGTACGATCCCGCTCGCCAGGATCACCTCATCGAAATCAGTCAGATCCGCCGCGTGGACAAACTGGTTAAGCCGCAGCTCGACGCCCGTCAGCTCGATCATCCGGCGGTAGTAGCGCAGCGTTTCGTAGAACTCCTCTTTGCCGGGGATCTGTTTGGCGATATTAAACTGCCCGCCAATCTCCCCCAGCGCATCAAACAGCGTCACGCCGTGCCCGCGCGAGGCGGCATTGACCGCAAACGCCAGGCCCGCAGGTCCTGCGCCCACCACGGCCAGGCGTTTTTTATTGACCGCCGGAACGACCGGCATTTTGGTTTCATGGCAGGCGCGTGGGTTAACCAGGCATGAGGTGACCTTGCCGACGAAGATCTGATCCAGGCAGGCCTGGTTACAGCCGATGCAGGTGTTGATTTCATCCGCACGGCCGCTTTGCGCTTTGGACAGCAGCTCGGCATCGGCAAGGAACGGCCGCGCCATTGAGACCATGTCGGCGTCGCCGCGTGAAATCACATCGTCCGCCACCTGCGGATCGTTAATGCGGTTGGTGGTCACCAGCGGAACAGACACTTTGCCCTTCAGCCTGCGCGTCACCCAGCTGAACGCCGCGCGCGGCACCGGCGTGGCGATGGTCGGGATGCGCGCCTCGTGCCAGCCGATGCCGGTGTTGATAATCGTGGCACCTGCGGCTTCAATCGCCTGCGCCAGCTGCACGGTTTCATCGAACGTTCCGCCGCCCTCCACCAGGTCGAGCATCGACAGGCGGAAGACGATAATAAAATCAGCCCCTGCACGTTCGCGCACCGCGCGCACCACCTCCACGGCAAAGCGCATCCGACGGGCATAGTCGCCGCCCCATTCGTCTTCACGGTGGTTGGTGCGGGCGGCGAGAAACTCGTTGATCAGGTAGCCTTCTGAGCCCATCACCTCAACGCCGTCGTAGCCCGCCTCGCGCGCCAGCGCCGCGCAGCGGGCGAAGTCGTCAATCAGCGCCAGGATCTCGTCGTGGCTCAGGGCATGCGGAGTGAAGCGGTTAATCGGCGCCTGAATGGCCGATGGCGCGACCAGATTCGGCTGATAGCTGTAGCGTCCGGTGTGCAGAATTTGCAGGGCGATTTTACCGCCCTCGTTGTGTACCGCGTCGGTCACAATGCGGTGGTGCGGCAGCTGTGACGCATCGTTTAGCACCGCGCCGCCCTCCATGCCGACGCCGGAAGGGGCAGGGGCCACGCCGCCGGTGACGATCAGCGCTACCCCATGGCGGGCGCGTTCGGCATAGAAGGCGGCCAGACGCTCGGCCCCGTCCGGATGCTCCTCCAGCCCGGTGTGCATCGAGCCCATCAACACGCGGTTTTTGAGTGTGGTGAACCCCAGATCGAGGGGGGCGAATAACGACGGGTAGCGGCTCATAGTCTCTTCCAGTGTAAAATTATTGTTATGTGGTCGGATGAGTTACTAATTTAGCCAGCGGCAGCGGAAAGGTAAAAGCGGGATCGAATGATTGTGATAGATCTCAAAGAACTTCCCCTCACCCCGGAGGGGAGAGGGGACTGGCCGGTGCGGCCTTAAAGAATCAGCTCGATCTGGTTTTTTCCCTCTCCCCTATGGGGAGAGGGGTATGGGTTTTTACTAACCCCGGTGCCTGCCACATCGACGTCGTCAGCCCGCTGTCCACCAACCCAAGCTGGTCCGCATATACCGCCTGCCATTTCTGCATCATGCCGTCGTACAGCTCGCGATGTATCGGGTTTGGCGTGAACTCGCGGCTCCATTTCACCAGCCGCTCGCCCGTCGAGGCCATATCGGCAAACAGCCCTGCGCCAACGCCTGCCGCAATGGCGCAGCCCAGCGCCGTCGCCTCCTTCACTTCCGGCACGCGCACCGGCAGGCCGGTGACGTCGCTTAAGATCTGGCTCCACAGCGCGCCTTTCGAACCGCCACCGGCAAACACCAGGCTCTCAAACGTCACGCCGGAGAAGCGCGAAATCTGCGCCAGGTTGCAGGCCGAGACGATCGCCGCGTTCTCCTCCAGTGCGCGGAACAGCGTCGCTTTATTGCATTTTTCCGGGTCGATGGAGAGGTTAATAAACGACGGCGCGGCGTGGTACCACTGCTTAAAATGCATGGCGTCGGAGAAGATCGGCATCACCCCGTGTGAACCCGCCGGCACGCGGCTGGCCATCTCTTCCAGCAGGGAGTAGGTGTCCATCCCCATCCGCTCGGCAATCAGCTTTTCCTCCGCGCAGAAGGCGTCGCGGAACCAGCGCATGGTCAGCCCGGTAAAAAAGCTGATCGACTCCGCCTGCGCCATGCCGGGGATAACGTGCGGGTTGACGCGGATGTTCATCTCGGGGTCGGTGCGCACCTGCGGCAGGTTCACCACCTGCTGCCAGAAGGTGCCGCCCAGCACCGCCGTCTGCCCGGCGCGAACTACGCCCAGCCCCAGACAGCCCAGCTGTACGTCGCCGCCGCCCATGACGACCGGCGTGCCTTCGCGCAGGCCGCTTTGCTGCGCGGCCTCTTTGGTGATAGCGCCCAGCACGGTGCCGGTCTCTTTCACCGGGGAGAGAATATCGGCGCGCAGCCCGGCCATGTCGAGCAGCGCCGGACGCCAGTCGCGGGAGAAGAGATCCAGCATGCCGGTGGTGCCCGCGTTAGACGGGTCGACCGCCAGCTCGCCGGAGAGCTTCGCCGCCAGCCAGTCGCTGATCATGGTGATGGTCGCGGCCTTGCGGTAAATATCCGGGCGATGGTGTGCCAGCCACAGCAGGCGCGGCATGGCGCTCAGCGCCAGCGTCTGCCCGGAAACGTCATACACTTCGGATTCAAAACGGTAGTCGTGGATCTCTTTGAGTTCGGCCACCTCGCGGCTGGCGCGGGCGTCAACGTTGGCGCAGGCCCAGATGGCCTCGCCGTTGCGGTCATACAGCACTATCCCTTCGCGCATGGAGCAGCATGCAACGGACTGAATATCCGCCGCGCCCAGATTCGCGCGCGACAGCGCCTGATGAATGCACTGGCAGGCCAGCCGCCAGTTGGTGTCGAGGTCGAACTCCATCGACCCCGGCACGTTCTCTACGTTCAGGTGCTTCCACTCGGCCTGGCCGACGGCAATCTGGTTGCCCTGCAAATCGAAAATCACGGCGCGAACGCTGCCGGTCCCTGCATCTAACGCTAAAAGGTAACTCATGAGCTTGCCTCGCTGTTAGCGCAGGGCGGGCTCTCACTTGGCCAGAGCCAGCACCGCGCGGGCTGTCGTCTCCTCCGTCACCAGGCCATTGATACGGCGACCCTTCAGTGCGGCATAAATCGCATCGGCTTTCTCTTCCCCTCCGGCCACGCCAACGATGGTGGGCAGCTGCGCCAGCTCATCAAGCGAGACGCCGAGTAATTCTTTATGGATCTCCAGTTCCTCGACGCACTCCCCTTCGGCATTGAGGAAATAGCCGAGAATGTCGCCGACCGCGCCTTTGCGGGCGTACATCAGCTGTTCACCTTCGCTGATATAGCCGGATCGCAGTATCGTGGCGTCACGGCGCTGGTTCACCGACCCAATGCCGACCACCGCCACGTCGGCAGCGGTGGCGGCGAGGATTACGTCCCGCACGCTGGTTTCACGTTTTAAGATCCCGGCCACCTCGGCGGATGACACGCGAAGCGGGGCGGGGATCATGCTGACACTGCATGCCGCGTCCAGCTGGCCGATACCGGTCATATACGGCCCGACGCCGCCGGAGAGCGTCACCAGGCGGATCTGCTGCGAGCTGATAAAGCCGCTCAGGTGCTGCAGGCTGCTCATGGTGGTTTCACCAAACCCCACCGCCAGCAGCTGGCCGGGCTCCAGTACGCCCATCAGCGACTGCGCCGCGCCAATGCCCAGCCGCACGTTCATCGGCGGCGTATTCAGGGCGGGCATCACGCGCACCAGCTTCAGGTCAAAGCGCTGCTGTAGCTCGGTTTCCAGCGCCAGGCAGCCCTCGTAGCGGGAGTTGATCTGCACGCGGATCACCCCGGACTGACGGCCCTTCTCCAGCAGGCGGGAGATTTTTAATCGCGGCAGCCCGAGCCGCTCGCCGATATCGTTCTGGGTCAGCCCATCGTGGTAGTAGCACCAGGCCACGCGCGCCACCAGCTCCTCTTCCGCCAGTGCCAGCCCGGCAAACCGTCCTTCTTCCGCAGTGCGTTTATCGCTCATAGTTGAACTCTTATAAAAATTTAGATCATATGTTCGTGATGGCGCGAAGGGAAAGTGTGAGCCACGCGACAAAACGGATCATTTCGATCGTTTCTGGTTTATCTGAATCTCAATCGATAAAACTGTGATCCCTGCACGGTTGTAAATATAGTTCACCGTCTACGCTTTTGAACATTATTAAATCTAAAAATCATTTGTTCAATAGCGGAGCGATGATGACCTCACTTCTCGACGCGCGGAATATCAGCAAGCAGTTCTCAGGCGTGCCGGTTCTTAAAGGCATTGATTTCACGCTGCTTGCGGGCCAGGTGCACGCCCTGATGGGCGGAAACGGCGCGGGAAAATCGACGCTGATGAAAATCATCGCCGGGGTCGAAACGCCTGACAGCGGTGAACTTTCTGTCGAGGGGCAGTCATATGCGCGGCTGACGCCCGTTCAGGCGCACAGGCTTGGCATTTATCTCGTGCCGCAGGAGCCGCTGCTGTTCCCCAACCTGACGGTGCGGGAAAACATCCTGTTCCGTCTGCCGCGCGAGCGCGATCTTGAAAAGTGCCTGGCGGAGAAACTCCAGCAGCTGCAGTGCCAGCTTAACCTCGACGCCGCCGCCAGCACTCTGGAAGTGGCGGATCAGCAGATGTTGGAGATCCTGCGCGGATTAATGCGCAACGCCCGGATCCTGATCCTCGACGAACCTACGGCCTCCCTCACGCCGGGCGAAACCGAACGGCTGTTCCGCCAGATCCGCGCCCTGCAGACACTCGGCGTCGGGATTGTTTTTATCTCCCATAAGCTGCCGGAAATTCGCATGCTTTCAAGCCATGTCTCGGTGATGCGCGACGGCGCGGTGGTGCTGAGCGGCGAAACCGCGCAGTTTGACGATAGCGCCCTGATCGCCGCCATGACGCCGGTAAGCCGGGAGAAATCCCTCAGCGATACGCAAAAGCTGTGGCTGGCGCTGCCGGGAAACCGCCGCACCCAGCCGCAGGATTTCCCGGTGCTGCGCGTTGACGATCTTACCGGGGAAGGCTTTATCGATCTCAGCCTTGAGATCTACGCCGGGGAGATCGTCGGCCTGGCAGGGCTGGTGGGATCCGGGCGCACCGAGTTTGCGGAAACGCTCTACGGCCTGCGGCCCGTGCGCGGGGGCCGTGTCTGGCTGGAGAACCAGGAGATCACCGGCGATCCGGTAAGTTCACGCCTGGAAAAAGGGCTGGTCTACCTGCCGGAAGACAGGCAGGTGTCCGGCCTGTTCCTCGACGCGCCGATCCGCTGGAACACCGTGGCGCTGAACGAGCCGTCTCTCTGGCAGCAGCGCAAGCGGGAGTCGGCGGTGGTGGAGCGCTATCACCGGGCGCTGGGGATCAAGCTCAACCATGCGGATCAAACCGTGCGCACGCTCTCCGGCGGTAACCAGCAGAAGGTGCTGCTGGCGCGCTGCCTGGAGGCCAACCCTTTGCTGCTGATCGTCGATGAACCGACGCGCGGCGTGGACGTCTCGGCGCGCGCCGACATCTACCAGCTGATCAAAAGCGTGGCGGCGCAGAACGTGGCGGTGCTGATGATCTCAAGCGATCTCGATGAGTTTCCGGGCCTCGCGGACCGCGTGCTGGTGATGCATCAGGGCGTACTCAGCGGCGAGCTGCCGCGCCATGCCGTCAGCCTCGACAGAATGATGGCGCTGGCGTTCGGAGGGCAAGCATGAAGACTTTACTGAAAAACCGCGAGCTGAGCGCGTTTCTCGCCATTCTGGCGCTGTTCGCCGTGCTGGTGGCGCTCAATCCGTCCTACCTGAGTTTGCAGACGCTGGGGATGATCTTCGCCAGCTCGCAGATCCTGATCCTGCTGGCTATCGGCGCGGCGCTGGTGATGCTGACCCGCAATATCGACGTTTCCGTCGGCTCCATCGTCGGGCTGTCCGCCATCGCCGTCGGCGTGGCGCTCAACAGCGGCTACAGCCTGCCGGTTTCCATCCTCTTCGCGCTCACGGTTGGCGCGCTGGCCGGGGTATTCAACGGGTTTCTGGTGGTGGGGCTGCGCATCCCGGCGATTGTCGCCACCCTCGGCACGCTGGGGCTGTACCGTGGAGCGATGCTGCTCTGGACGGGCGGAAAGTGGATTGAAGGGCTGCCGCCGGGGCTGAAATCTCTCTCTGAGCCTGCGGCCATCGGCGTGTCGCCCCTTGGCATGGTGGTGTTGATTATCGTGGTCACCGGCGCGTGGACGCTGTCGCGCACCGCGTTCGGGCGTGATTTTTACGCCGTGGGCGATAACCTCGCCGCCGCGCGCCAGCTGGGCGTGGCGGTGAACCGCACCCGCATGATCGCCTTTACCCTGAACGGCATGTTGGCGGCCTGCGCCGGGATCGTCTTTGCCGCGCAGATTGGTTTTGTGCCCAACCAGACCGGCAGCGGGCTGGAGATGAAGGCCATCGCCGCCTGCGTGCTCGGGGGGATTTCGCTGCTGGGCGGCACGGGCACGCTGGTTGGCGCGCTGCTCGGCGCCTTCTTCCTGACCCAAATCGACACCGTGCTGGTGCTGTTCAGGCTCCCGGCCTGGTGGAACGACTTTATCGCCGGGCTGGTGCTGCTGGGCGTGCTGGTGCTCGACGGGCGTCTGCGCCAGGCGCTGGCGCGCCATCAGCGGGCGCTGAAGTACGGTCGCTTCCAGCCGGGTAACAGAGGGGGGAAGCACGTCACCCCGTTTCCCAAACGCAAAAAAGAGGTGGCGTAAATGAGGCTTAACTGGGAAAGCGCGCTGCTCATTTTGCTGGTGCTGGAGATCCTGCTCTTCGGCGCCATCAACCCGCGCATGCTCGACATCAACATGCTGCTGTTCAGCACCAGCGACTTCATCTGCATCGGCATTGTGGCGCTGCCGCTGACGCTGGTGATCATCAGCGGCGGGATCGACATCTCCCTCGGCTCGACCATCGGCCTGTGCGCGATTGCGCTGGGGGTGATGATGCAGGCTGGGTGGCCGATGGCGGTCGCCGTTCCGCTGACGCTGCTGCTGGGACTGCTGTGCGGGCTGGTAAACGCGGCGCTGATCCACTACACCGGCATCAGCCCGCTGGTGATTACCCTCGGCACGCTCTACCTCTACGGCGGCGGGGCGCTGCTGCTCTCCGGCATGGCGGGAGCCACGGGCTACGAGGGCATCGGCGGCTTCCCGGACAGCTTCACGGCGTTCGCTAACCTCACGGTGTTTGGCCTGCCGATCCCGCTGGTGCTGTTCGCGGTGATTACCGTCTTCTTCTGGCTGATTACCCACCGCGGGCGCTTTGGTCGTCATCTGTTTTTGATTGGGCAGAATCCTCGCGCGGCGCGCTATGCGGCGCTGTCGGTGAACGGCATGCCCTACGCGCTGTATGGTCTGGTGGGGGTGGCCTCGGCGGTTGCCGCGCTGGTGATGGTCTCCTATTTCGGCTCCGCGCGGTCGGATCTGGGGCGCGATTTGCTGATGCCCGCGCTCACCGCCGCCGTACTCGGAGGAGCCAATATCTACGGTGGTTCAGGTTCGGTTGTCGGTACAGCGCTGGCGGCGCTGTTGGTGGGGTATCTGCAGCAGGGTTTACAGATGGTCGGCATCCCCAACCAGGTGTCGAGCGCGCTGTCAGGGGCGCTGCTGGTTGTGGTGGTGATGGGACGTTCGCTGAGTCTGCACCGCGAGTGGGTGCGTTCTCTCTTTAGAAAACTATCCGGAGCGTAAGATGAAAACAAAACTGTTCGTCCTGGCAATGGCCCTCAGCTTCGCCTCGGCGCAGGCGGCGGACCGCATTGCCTTTATCCCGAAGCTGGTGGGCGTGGGCTTCTTCACCAGCGGCGGCAACGGCGCGAAAGAGGCGGGGAAAGATCTTGGGGTGGACGTCACCTACGACGGCCCGACCGAGCCGAGCGTCTCCGGCCAGGTGCAGCTGATCAATAACTTCGTCAACCAGGGCTATAACGCCATCATCGTCTCCGCCGTGTCGCCGGACGGCCTCTGCCCGGCGCTCAAGCGCGCGATGCAGCGCGGCGTCAAGGTCCTGACCTGGGACTCCGACACCAAACCGGAGTGCCGCAGCATCTATATCAACCAGGGAACGCCGGAACAGCTGGGCGGCCTGCTGGTGGAGATGGCGGGCAAGCAGGTCACCAAACCGAATGCCAAAGTGGCGTTCTTCTACTCCAGCCCCACCGTCACCGACCAGAACCAGTGGGTGAAAGAGGCGAAGGCCAAAATCGAGAAAGATCATCCCCAGTGGCAGGTCGTCACTACCCAGTTTGGCTATAACGACGCCACCAAATCGTTGCAAACTGCCGAAGGGATCTTAAAAGCATATCCGGATCTGGATGCGATCATCGCCCCGGATGCCAACGCGCTGCCGGCCGCTGCGCAGGCGGCGGAAAACCTGAAGCGCGAAGGGGTGGCGATTGTCGGGTTCAGTACGCCGAACGTGATGCGTCCGTACGTTGAGCGCGGCACGGTAAAAGCCTTCGGCCTGTGGGATGTCGTACAACAGGGCAAAATTGCGGTCAATGTCGCCGATCGTTTGCTGAAAAAAGGCGATCTTAACGTCGGCGACAGCGTGGACGTAAAAAATATCGGGGCGCTGAAGGTCGAGCCGAACAGCGTGCAGGGTTACCAGTATGAGGCGAAGGGCAACGGCATCGTGCTGCTGCCGGAGCGGGTGGTGTTCACCAAAGAGAACATCAGCAAATACGATTTCTGACGGGGGAGCAAATGGCTGATTTAGACGATATCAAAGACGGTAAGGATTTTGGCATCGGCACGCCGCAGGTCAACGTGCCGTTCACGCTGAAGGGCTGCGGCTCGCTGGACTGGGGCATGCAGTCCCGCCTGGCACGCATCTTCAACCCTAAGAGCAACCGTACGGTGATGCTTGCCTTTGACCACGGCTACTTTCAGGGGCCGACCACCGGCCTTGAGCGTATCGATCTCTCCATCGCGCCGCTGTTTGGTGAAACCGACGTGCTGATGTGCACCCGCGGCATCCTCAGGAGCCAGGTGCCAGCCGCCACGAACAAACCGGTGGTGCTGCGCGCCTCCGGCGGTAATTCGATTCTGGGCGAGCTGTCGAACGAGTGCGTGGCGGTGGCGATGGAGGACGCGCTGCGCCTGAACGTCTGCGCGGTGGCGGCGCAGGTGTACATCGGCAGTGAGTTTGAGCATCAGTCGATCAACAACATCATCAAGCTTGTCGATGCGGGCGCGCGCTACGGCATGCCGACGCTGGCGGTGACGGGCGTGGGGAAAGAGATGGCGCGTGACGCGCGCTATTTCTCGCTCGCCAGCCGCATCGCCGCCGAAATGGGGGCGCAGTTCGTCAAAACCTACTACGTGGACGAGGGCTTTGAAAAAGTGACCGCCAGCTGTCCGGTGCCGATTGTCATCGCCGGGGGCAAAAAGCTGCCGGAGCACGAGGCGCTGGAGATGTGCTGGCGTGCGATAGATCAGGGGGCATCCGGCGTGGACATGGGGCGCAACATCTTCCAGTCCAGCGCGCCGCTCGCCATGCTGAAGGCGGTGAAAAAAGTGGTTCACGAGAACTGGAACGCCCGCGATGCGTTCCAGTTCTGGCAGGAAGAGAAACAGGGAGGAGCAAAATGAACGTGACGCTGGTTGAAATCAACATTAAGCCCGAGCGGGTGGACGAGTTTCTGGAGGTATTCCGCGCCAACCACGAGGGGGCAATCAAGGAGCCGGGAAACCTGCGCTTTGACGTCTTGCAGGATCCGCGGGTGAAAACCCGGTTCTTTATCTACGAGGCCTATAAAGACGAAGAGGCGGTGCTGGCGCATAAGCAAACGCCGCACTATCTGGCGTGCGTGGATAAGCTTGAGGAATTGATGTCAGAGCCACGTAAGAAACGCAGTTTTGTGGGGTTGTTGCCGGAGTAACGGTACGGGTAAGAGGTTGTGTTGATTTTGTAGGCCGGGTAAGCGTTAGCGCCACCCGGCATTGTTCAGGCCAGCACCAGATCCGCAAGTATCGCAGCAAGCGCTTCGCGCGGCTCACCCTGAATAGCCTGAAGCGGGAAGGGGAGCGCGGGTGTTTCCACTTTCCCCAGCATTTCTGCCGCTGCCGCTACCACCCGCAAGCTGCCGTATCGACGGAACAATTCCCACAGCGGCTCCAGCCGCTCGGATTGTGCCGCCTCTTTCGAACGCGCAATCGCCAGCGCTGTTTGCGGGAACAATCCGCCGAGCACAGAGTACCAGACGTCAAACCCGGCATGCAGGGCGGAGGCCGCTCGCCAGTCGCCGGCGATGCCCAGCGTGACGGTATCAGGAAGACGAGCCCGTACCTGCGACAGGTCTTCCGGCACGGGGCCAAGCTTTATGGAGCCTATATTCGGCAGGGCCGCGACGGCAAATAACAATTCATCGCTAAACGAAAAACCGGTCGTGGCGGGATTATCGTAAATGCACAGCGGTACGGAGATCTGGCGGGTCACCGTTTCATAGAGATTAAACACTTCGTCTTCCGTTAATCGCTGGTACGACACGGGCGCCAGCAGCAAGCCGGAGACACCTGCCGATTGCGCGTCGTCAGCCAGATGCAGAATATCGTCCAGCCGTAATGCGCCAATGCTGACGATGACCGGAATGTCATCAGCATGCGCCGCCGCGCAGCGTGCGATCCGACCGCGCTCTTCTACGGTCAGATAGGCATAGCTTCCCGTTGAGCCGAGAATGCCCAGAGAATCCACGCCAGCGTCGACCACGGGGCGCAGAAGATTAATGAAGGACTGCTCGTCAAACGTCCCCTCTTTCAGGGGGGTTAACGGAAAAGCGCTTAATCCGTGAAACATCGTGTTGTCCTCTTACAGCGTCAGCATCTTAACCTGAGCCGTGGCCCCCGGCATCAGCCGCTGCAGGTTGTTGACCAGCTCTTCTCCCGCCTCTTCCAGTGCCGCAAGCGGCATCGACGGCAGGCTTTCAAGAATAAACCACATAGATTGCGCCTGGCTGTCCAGACGGGTACGCACCCCCTGTCGCCAGTTCCAGCGGCGGCAGGTGACGCCGAGGTTGTCGCGCCAGATAACCTCGCCAGGTTCCGGATGTTCTACCACTGGTTGTCCCTCTTTTAAAGTATCAAACGGCTCGCTGCCGTCGGCCAGCGTCAGACGCGGCGCACCCGAGTACGCCGCGAGATTTTCCCCACCCACCGGAATGGCATAGCGAATGCTCACCGAGTTATAGATATCCACCACCGGATCCAGCGACGGCAGCGAACCGTCTTTCAGTACCCGCTTGCGCAGGGCCGCGGCGGAACAGGGCGTGCGTTTCGGTTTCGCGCCGAAGGCTTTAAACACCTCATCCCAGTCTGAAAGGTGTGCATCAGCCCACGGCACATCATCATTCAACATCTGCTGGCAGGCCTGCGCCAGCGCGGCGGGCGCTACCTCCGGGTGGGTAATCGGCGCAGCTTCAACCAGAATGCTCAGCGCCCGAAAGCCTGGGGCAATCCCGGCAAGACGCGAATCTATTGACGGCGTAACGAGAGACATAAATAATCCTGTATTGACTGTTTTATACCATGGTAGTGACCAATGACTGATAAAGTCAATATAATGACTGATTCGGGTGCCGATGTTGCCCAGGTAAGCCTGGCCGTGGCGAACCGCATCCGCAACTGGCGTAAAGAGAAAAAGCTGTCGCTGGACGAGCTGTCCCGCCGCGCCAGCGTCAGCAAAGGGATGCTGGTGGAGATCGAAAAGGGCGCAGCCAATCCCAGCATCGCCATTTTGTGCAAGCTGGCCGCCGCGCTCGGCATCTCCGTGGCGGATATTGTCAACGTCTCCAGCGAGCCGCTGGTACATGTTATCGAAGAAGAGGCGATTCCGGTGCTGTGGCAGGGCGCGCTGGGTGGACGTGCCAGACTGCTGGCGGGTACCGCGGGACCTGACATGATTGAGTTATGGCAGTGGGAGATGCAGCCGGGAGAACGTTTTACCTCTCCGGGGCACCCGGCGGGAACCTTTGAGCTGCTGCACGTAAACGAGGGCGTGTTAACGCTGACGGTGGATGAGACGGTGACCCAGGTTAACGCTGGTGCGTCGGCGGTGGCGAAAACGGAAGCGTCGCACGGCTACGCCAATGAAAGCGATACCGTGCTTCGCTTCACCATGACGGTGGCGGAGTTTCACCGATAAAAAACTGCCGGGTAGCGTAACGCCACCCGGCGTTGATTACGCCTCTTCCACGCTCACCCGCAGCGCTGCCAGCGCTTTACGCGCCGCTTTCAGCACCTGCTCACACTGCTCAATCGTCAGCGTCAGCGGCGGTTCAATGCGGATGGTTTTCGAGTTGTTGAGCGTTCCGGCCACCAGCACCCGCTGGCGGAACATCTCGCTCGCGAAGCTATAGCCGGTTTCGTTATCAATAAACTCAATCGCCATCAGCATCCCTTTCCCACGCGCGTCCTGCACCAGATCCGGATACTCCCGGCCTAGCTGACGGAAGCCGTCCAGCAGCATGTCGCCTTTCTGCTCCGCCTGCGCGGGCAGGTTTTGCTCCAGCAGCACGTTGATGGTCGCCAGCGCGGCCGCACAGGCCAGCGGGTTACCGCCAAAGGTGGTGGTATGCAGGAACGGATTGTCGAACAGCACCGAGAAGACCTCCTCGGTGGCCACCGTCGCGCCAATCGGCATCACGCCGCCGCCGAGCGCCTTCGCCAGGCACAGGATGTCCGGCTGCACGTTTTCGTGCTCGCAGGCAAACATCTTGCCGGTGCGCCCCATCCCGGTCTGGACTTCGTCGAGGATCAGCAGCGCGCCAAACTCATCGCACAGCTGACGCACGGCGGGCAGATAGCCCTGCGGAGGGAGGATCACGCCGCCTTCGCCCTGAATCGGCTCCAGGATCACCGCCGCCACGTCATCGCCGGTCTTGCGGCATTCGCTCAGCGCGGTGCGCATGGCGTTGATGTCGCCAAACGGCACGTGGCGGAAGCCCGGCAGCAGCGGCATAAACGGTTTGCGGAAGGTGGATTTGGCGGTAGCAGACAGTGCACCCAGGGATTTCCCGTGGAACGCGCCGCTGGTGGCGATAAAGGTGAATTTCCCGCGCGGCGACTGGTACGCTTTGGCGAGTTTAATCGCCGCTTCGACCGATTCCGTGCCGCTATTGCTAAAGAAGCTGTACTTCAGTTTGCCGGGCGTTAAGGCCGCCAGCGTTTTCGCGAGCATGGCGCGAAGCGGGTCGAGCAGTTCCTGGCTATGGAGAGGTTGTTTCGCAAGTTGATTCTGTACGGCGGAAACCACAACTGGATTACGGTGCCCCACGTTGAAAATTCCAAAACCTCCCAGGCAATCGATAAACTCCTGTCCCTGGGTGTCGACAAGCGTGTTCAGACTCCCCGCTTGCCACTCTACGGCTCCGTAATCCCCGCCGGCGGTAACAGATTTGCGATACTCCAGAAACCCTGGATTGACGTGATCTTTAAAGTAATCGATGACCTCTCGGTTAAGTTGTTTCATCTCCTCATGATCGAGCGTTCGCTTCTCAATGAGATTCAGTGCGTGCGCGGTACAGGCAAGAGCCGAGGCGCTGGAAGGTAACCTGTTCAAAATGTGCTCCCGGGGATCGCGTATCACATGATACTGGTTTAAGTATTGCAGGGATTACGCCACTTCAGATGACTTAACGAAAATCGGGATAAACGCCAGGTTAAAATAATGTTGCACAATATTTAATCATGCCGATAGAAGCCAAACGGGGTTTAGCGGTACGGGGCAGAGAGTATAAAAGAAGGGGGAAGAGCGCCGCTGCACTAAAGAAGTGCATACGCTGCGACTTAAGCGGGCATTAACGGGTCATGCTTTGTGGGTAATTTCTCTGTGAAAGTATTTGAAATCAATGGATTAAAAAATCGTACAAAAAGTATGGTTTAAGTCAAATCTGCGATCTCCATCAAGTTTAACAACTAAAGATAAATTGTTTACCGCCGAAAAAACATTGACCCACAAAATTAACATTCAAATAACCTGCAAGGGATGCACGCCATGTCCTCTCCAACCTATGTCACCCAGAATGAATATCCTCTGGACGATGACACCACCTTAATGTCTACCACAGACGTCCACAGCTACATCACCCACGCCAACGACACCTTTGTGCAGGTGAGCGGCTACCAGCTCGATGAGCTGACGGGCCAGCCGCACAATATGGTACGCCATCCCGATATGCCAAAAGCCGCGTTTGCCGATATGTGGTACACGCTGCAGCAGGGCGAGCCGTGGAGCGGGATTGTCAAAAACCGGCGCAAAAACGGCGACCACTACTGGGTGCGTGCGAATGCGGTACCGATGGTGCGCCGCGGGCAGGTGACGGGCTATATGTCCATTCGCACCAAAGCCACAGCGGAAGAGATTGCCGCCGTGGAGCCGCTCTACCGGGCGCTGAACGACGGGCGCTGTAAAAAACGTATTCATAAAGGGCTGGTGGTCGGAAAGGGCTGGCTGGGCAAACTGCCGGCAATGCCGCTGCGCTGGCGCGTGCGCAGCGTGATGGCGGTGCTCTTTGCTGTACTCGCCGCCACGCTGGTCGCGACCTCCGCCGGGTGGATGCCGCTTGCCGCAGCCGCGCTGGTGATGCTGCTGGGGACGCTGCTGTTTGAGCAACAGATTGTCCGCCCGATAGAGAATGTGGCGCGACAGGCGCTGAAGGTCGCCACCGGCGAGCGCAACAGCGTGCAGCACCTGAACCGCAGCGACGAGCTGGGGCTGACGCTGCGTGCGGTCGGGCAACTGGGCCTGATGTGCCGCTGGTTGATCAATGACGTGTCGAGCCAGGTGGTGAGCGTCCGTGACGGCAGCGACAGGCTGGCGCAGGGGAATGAAGATCTGAACGATCGTACGCGTCAGACCGTCGCGAACGTGCAGCAGACCGTCGCGACAATGAACCAGATGGCCGCGTCCGTTCAGAGTAACTCCGAAACCGCCGCCGAGGTGGACAAACTCTCCGTGGCCGCGAGCAGCGCGGCAACGAAAGGGGGCAACGCGATGCAGACCGTCGTTAAAACGATGGATGACATTGCCGACAGCACGCAGCGAATTGGCTCGATTACCTCTCTGATTAACGATATCGCTTTCCAGACCAATATTCTGGCGCTGAACGCGGCGGTTGAAGCGGCAAGGGCAGGCGAGCAGGGCAAAGGTTTTGCCGTGGTCGCGGGCGAAGTCCGCCATCTTGCCAGCCGCAGCGCCAGTGCCGCGAATGATATTCGTAAACTGATTGATGCCAGCGCCAGCAAGGTGCAGTCCGGCTCTGAGCAGGTACACGCCGCAGGCCGTACGATGGATGATATCGTTGTGCAGGTGAAAAACGTGACGCAGCTTATCGCCCAGATCAGCCACGCGACCTCCGAGCAGGCAACCGGACTTTCAGAGTTGACCCGCGCGGTGGCTGAACTCGACAGCATCACGCAGAAAAACGCCGACCTGGTCGAGGAGAGCGCCCACATTTCTGCGATGGTGAAGCATCGCGCCGGACGCCTTAAGGATGCGGTGACCGTGCTCCATTGAGTCAATAATGTTCCGGAAAAGCCGTTTATTCCGTAAGGAATAAGTGGCTTTTTATTTTCTGGTTGTGACTATTAATGTATTTTATTGTTAAGTTCATATTAAATAACTAAAGAAAGTGCCTCAGTTATTTATTCCTGCCTAAGTCAGTTCTTCAGAATCCTGTTTCAAAAATACCTCGTTTGACGGTCTGGTAACGATCGATGAAGCAATATTAATAGCCTACACCTATGCATTGTGAGGGTTATGAAATAAAAAAACGATCAAAGTCATAAAGTTAGCAAATTCGTTACCGATAACAGCGATCGTCTGAGAAATAATCACATCGATGGAGAAAATATGTTCTTACATGACGTAAAGATCGGCACGAAATTATTTCTGGCGTTTGGATTCTTTATTGTCCTGATGGCGATCAGCGCGAGCCTGTCTCTGCTGAGTCTGAACCGGGCTAATAACGGGATGCAATCCATTATTACCAGTGATTATCCGACCACGGTAAAAGCGAACCAGTTAATCGATAACTTCCAGGAATTTATTAGCACGCAACAGCTGATGCTGCTGGATGAGCAGGGTACCTACACGGGACAATCGCAGCAGCGCCTGAAAGAGATCAGCGAGCACATCACGGTGATCTTGGGCGAGCTGAACAACGCGCTGCAGGATCAAAAGTCTCAGCAGGTGCTGGCGGATATCCGCAGCGTGCGCCAGCAGTATCTGGACTCGCGCTACCGCATTTTGCAGGCGGTGCAGAACAACAATCGTGCGGGCGCTATTCAGGAGATGACCACCACCACCCTCGCCGTGCAGCAGGCTTATAAAGCGAAGGTGAAGGAGCTGATTACTATTCAAAACAGCGAGATGCAGAGTGCAGGGGCGCAGGTAGAAGGAGATTTCAGGTCTAACCGACTGCTGCTGATCCTGATCACGCTCTTTAGCGTCGTGGCAGGCAGCCTGATTGGCTGGTTTATCGTGCGCGCTATCACACGTCCGCTCGGCGAGGCGGTGCATTTTGCAAAAGCCATTTCAGAGGGCGATCTGACGGGCAGCATCACGCCGCACGGCAAAGACGAAACGGGTCTGCTGCTGCATGCGCTGATGGAGATGAAGACGCGACTGTTGGACATTGTGCAGCAGGTGCAAACCGGCTCGGAGAATATCTCCAGCGCAGCCGCGCAGATTGTCGCCGGGAACCAGGATTTGGCCGCGCGCACGGAAGAGCAGGCAAGTTCTGTCGAACAGACCGCCGCCTCGATGGAGCAGATCACCGCGACGGTGAAAAATACCGCCTCGCATACCGGGGAAGCGACCAACCTTTCTGCCGATGCCGCCACGGTGGTCAAAAACAACGGTGAGATGATGAAGCAGGTGACCAGCAAAATGCGCCTGATTAACGAAACATCGAACCGGATGTCCGACATTATCGACCTGATCGACGCCATTGCGTTCCAGACCAACATTCTGGCGCTCAACGCGGCGGTGGAAGCGGCGCGCGCCGGCGAGCACGGACGCGGCTTTGCGGTGGTGGCCGGTGAGGTTCGCCAGCTTGCCCAGAAGAGCGCGTCGTCTGCCAGCGAAATCCGTGAGCTGATTGAGAGCTCCACCAGCCAGACCCAGGACGGGATGAACCTTGTCGAAAAAGCGAGTGGGCTGATCAACGGGATGGTGGGCAACGTGGAGGAGATGGACGTGATTCTGCGGGAAATTCGCCAGGCCAGCCACGAGCAGACGGAAGGTATCTCGCAGATTAACAGCGCGATTGGCCTGATTGATGCCACCACCCAGCAGAACTCCGCGCTGGTGGAGGAGTCTGTGGCTGCGGCGGCATCGCTTAACGAACAGGCGATGCACCTGAAAGAGCTGGTACGCGTCTTCCGCGTGAGCGAGCACGCGCCGGCTTAATCCAGCTGGGAGATCTCCAGCGCCGCGCGGTCAATCACGCCGATAATCTGCTTAAGCTGCGCGTCGCTGAGCTCTCCCTGATTCACCTTCAGGTCTAACACCGCTTTGAAGTTATCCAGCGCCCGCTTCATCTGCGGGTTTTTGCGCAGCTGAAAACCGACGCTGCGCGCTTTTATACGCACCTGGATCTGTTCCAGCTGTTCCCGGTTTTCATCCAGCCAGCGCTGTCCTTCAGCGGTAATCGCAATGCGCTTACGCCCGCTCTCTTCTTCCGTAATGGTGATAAAGGACTGATCCTGAAGATAATCCAGGGTTGGGTAGATGACGCCTGGGCTCGGGGTGTAATTCCCCTGGGTCAGGTTTTCAATCTCTTTGATCAGCTCGTAGCCGTGGCTCGCGCTGCGAGTCAGGATATCCAGAATCACCAGCCGCAGATCGCCGTGGCCGAAAAAGCGCGGTCGGCGCCCGCCGCTGTCGTGTTCGTGTCGCATAACAGGTCCTTTAATTGATATATCTAAACTATATCTAAGATATATTCAGATGCAATCTAAAAGATCTTGCATTTTTCATTATTAGTAATCATTATCATTTGAAAATTGATTTAGATATATCGTATTCACCAGAAAAGGGTCTAAAAATGGCATCTACTCGTTATCCACAGCGTGTTCGTAATGACCTGCGTTTTCGCGAGCTGACGGTGCTCCGCGTTGAGCGCGCCAGCGCGGGTTTCCAGCGCATTGTTTTAGGCGGTGAGGCGCTGGAGGGCTTTAGCTCCCGCGGTTTCGACGACCATACCAAAGTCTTTTTCCCGGCACCCGGGACGACGTTTACGCCGCCGGTGGTCACCGATGAAGGCATCGACTGGGGTGACGGCGTGCGTCCACAGGCGCGCGACTATACGCCGCTCTACGATGAGGCCCGTCATGAGCTGGCGTTGGATTTCTTCATTCATGACGGCGGCATAGCCAGCGGATGGGCGATACAGGCGAAGGTAGGCGATAAGCTGACCATCGGCGGCCCGCGCGGTTCGCTGGTGGTGCCGGAGGATTACGCCTGGCAGCTGTACGTGTGCGACGAGTCCGGCATGCCCGCGCTGCGTCGACGCTTAGAGAGCATTGCGCAACTGCCGGTTCGCCCGGATGTGCAGGCGGTCGTGACGGTTGGGGATGAATCGTATAAGGACTATCTGGCGCACCTGAGCGCGTTCAACATCACCTGGGTGGTGGGCCACAGCGAGCAGGCAGTCGCGGACCATCTGGCGACGCTGACCGTTCCGGGGGACGATTACTTTATCTGGCTGACCGGGGAAGGGAAGGTGGTGAAAAGCCTGAGCCGTCAGTTTGAAGCCGACGCCATTGACCCGCAGCTGGTGCGTGCCAGCGCATACTGGCACGCCAAATAATCAGGCTGCCGAATCCAGCTGCGCTTCGCTCACCTGATGTTCGAGCGAGGCGCGGACCTCGTGCAGCGCTTTCTCCTGCTGAGCGAAGTACGCTTCCATATTATTGAGCGACGAGACCAGCAGCCAGGACTCCTCTTTCTCCAGTTCCGCCAGCTCGTTCACTAAAATGTCGATCTGCTCGCGGACCTGCGCCATTTTTTTGCGGATACGTTCCAGATCGTTCAGCCTGTCGCTGGCCATCAATGGCTCGAAGCCCTGTTGCAGACGGGCCACCAGCGAGCGAATGGCTTTCACATCGCCGCGCTGCTTCGCCTGGTTAAGCTGCACCATCATGCTGTTGGCTTCTTCTTTCAGATCGTCCGCCACCAGATCCGGGTGGCAGAGCTTGCTCGCCTGCCGCCAGAGACGCTTGAGTTCGTTCTGGTCTTCTTCCGAAAGATGCTTACCTTTGCGCAGCCGCACTTCGGCATCATGATGCTGCTCGCGATACTTGTCGTACTCTTCGTTCGCCTCGTCGCGCGCCTGACGCGCAGGCTCCTCTTCGCGCGTTAAGCCGCTCTCCAGCTCCAGCGCTTCGGCCAGCAGGTTGGCAATCAGATTGCTTTGCTGTTCCAGATGCTTACGCGCCTCAGCGGCCTGTACGGAATCGGCCGGGAGATCGCGCCAGCGCTGGGTGAGCGTCGCCAGCACCTCTACCGCCTGCGCCATATAGTGCTGGCAGCGACGGTAATCTTCCTCGCGACGACGCGCTTCCGCCTGCTGACGACGCAGGTTTAGCTCCGCCAGGGTTTTACGCAGGGCGAGGATCTGCTGCATCAGCGGCCCAAGGCGGGAAAAATAGAGATCGTTAAACTCATCAAGCTGCTGCACGCGGGCGTTGCGGCGGTCAATCAGATCGCGCAGACGCTCTTCCAGCGCCTTCAGTTCCAGCTTGCTGGCGGCCACCTGCGGGTCGCGCCACGGGGTGACGGCGCGCTGGCCCTGCAGCCAGGCGGTAATGGCCGCCATGGCCGCGGTGTAGTTCTTCTCCTCAAGCGCCACGACGATTGCCTGTAGCTCATCGTCAAACGCTTCATTTTTCAGGCGTGTCAGCTGGCTCTGGATGATGTCGTCATCTTCCAGTTCAATGGCATTTTTAATGATTTCTAGCCGTTTGATCGGTGTGCTCATGATGCCTTTCGCTTTGGCGCTTAAGTATTTGAGTTAAGGTTAGTTGTTGTAAAAGCTACAGGAAATAATACACACGGATGATGATCGGCGCGATGGGGGATTTCTTTAGTTTTGCAGTTTGTGAGGTGGGGAAGTGAGCAGGAGCCTGTAAGGTGGAGGGTGAGGATAGCTCCGTTTCCTGCTCTACCTGTGAAACCATTCTTGGCTATGGGCTTTGCAATTCCTTCAACGCGCCTTGTGCGGCATTCTCAATCTGATTGCAGAACGCTTTACCGCCTTCGGGACAGCTATCCGTGGCGTTTCTCACGACTTTATCGAGTTCGCGATCGTTCGTGGTCGTATCGATGTGATTAATCATCCATGACTCAAAAGCGCGATCGTTTACAGATAGCTGCATGAGTTGATGGGAGGTTTTCCAGTTGTCGGCTAACAGCCCGACAATAGTCGCTGATATCCCTTCTGCGATATATCCCTCATCACACTGTCTGTAATTTTTGTAAAAAGAATGGATGCCTTGCCAGTCCTGAATGGCAGAGGCTGCGTTATCTGCCTTGTCCATTTCTTCAACAGAAGTACAGTCATTTGCATAAGCCACGTGCGATATCACTAACATAATCAAAAACAGCTGCATCGTTTTCATATCAAGTTCATTCCCGGTGGGATATAGATATTTTCAAATTTCTGCGTCGCACTCATAGCCGAGCAGCCGCTGTTATTTGATACGGTGATGGTTGAAAGGGAGGATTTAGCCATGTGCTCTTTTATTTTTGGATAAACTGGAGTGATATGTAGTTTATTATTTAATGGTTCAAAGATTAAGCGCTCAGAAGAGCGCTTGTTATAATATGATGCTAACGTTTTGAGTCCTTATCCTTTTCTTGCTTAACCTCATTGATTACATCGAGCATATTGCTTAAGCATTCTCTTGCTGGGGAGCCCGCTTTCTCCAATGCTGGTTTAGCCTTTGCTAAATAGGTTTCAACCTCCGCATTAGTGCTGTGTATCATCATCGGTATGCTACATATCAAAGTGGTTCCAAACCGTTGCTGTAAAGGGTCTGGGTTCAACTCAAATTGATTGGTGACATTCAGCACTAATTCTGGGGCGCGGATAAGCGCCATGCTGATGGCGGTCGCCAACTGTTCAGCATGCTCGTCATCCAGATTATCACCAGTGCTTTTAATCTTCGCTGGTAATGCCTGAATAGCTGCCATGTCAGCGCTGGACACCAGCTTAATATAGGTTATCCAGTCACTCTCTGACGCTATACAGGAAGCCGTAAGAATGCAGGTAATTAGAGAAAACACGTACTTTTTCAACGAACTACCTCAAGCGTACGATCTGACGAAAGAATTATTTTAGAGCGAATGTGAGGTCCCATGATAATGCAGCCCTCTGATGCAAAACCAGGAATGGCTGGTGCCTTTTTCTCACCATGGATGCGAAACAGCGATCGCCCATAGCTCTCACCAGAGGTTTGTTTGAGGTTAATTGTCATTGGCCCCCTTGAGGATGTATGGCCTCCTATGCGATACGTTCCGCGTGGTAATGGTCCCATCCCCTTAACGTGCTGACGGTCTGGATTATTTTTGTTTGTCAGGTTTCCGGAATACCCTGTGCCAATAAGTTTACCTTTATGCCACAGTTCACCGGTACTTTGGTAGTAGGTCCATGCCATGAGCTATTCCCCTTATGCCGCGCTGCGTTCTTTCCAGCTATCGGAATGGACAATGTTACCGTCCAGATATTTCCATGTTATTTTTTCATATGTCATTTCTATGGCTTCCATATGATCATAATGTGTGAAGTCGGGATCCTTCACATCTTCCATATAAGGCACAATGCAGGTAATACGTGCATTTCCCATAAAAATATTAAAATATTCTTCTTCCTGCCCTGCGTGGTTGATTCGATAAATTTTTAGCTCAGCAGATTTAAGAACGCTCCCCGTACTAACGATCTGATAAAGGTAAGGACTTGAGACGTCTTGCGCTTTTGTAAAAACAAAGGGAGAATGTTGGCGTGTGGCTGTTATTTTTCCGGAGTAATCATCTGTAGGTATCTCTACGCCGTGTGACAGTCCGGTTATTTCAATGCTACCTTCGCGTCTATGTACATCAACGCTACCTTTTAACTGTTTCCCTTCTTCGCTGTAAAGCCAGAGATAAACTGGTATAGCCATTCTGGTTAACTCCATTTATTTAATTAATTTCTCTGACCTTACTCCTTCATGATTTTTCTGTTTGTAATATTTCGTGTCACTACAGTTACATGCATTCATTGGTTGAATGAAGTAATAAAAAATATAATTTAAAAACATATATTTTTTTATGAGTGTTATAAGCCTGATTAAACAAGAACAGAGAAGCGAATTATACGGACATATAATTCGCTTCTCTGTATCGGTTTATCTTGCGGCAGATCCACAGCCACGAGGGGGGGATGAAACATCCTCAGCTTACTTCGCTATAGATCCCCACCACACGCCCTACCGTTTTAATCTCGTCGATACCGCACTCAAACGGAACCTTGCCGCCCGCCACGTGAAGTTTTTTACCCGGCAGCAGCGTCAGGTCGCGGATGCTGGCGGTGCCTTCAATCTCAACCAGCCACAGGCCGTCGGTTAACGATGCGTCTTTTTCGATAAAGTGCAGCTTCCCCTCCGCCCGGACGGCGATGCCGCGCGCCAGCGGTTTGCTAAAGAAAGCAGAGTCGATACTCAAAATGGAATTTTCTTCCAGTCTCCCGTCACTGAGTGTGAATGTCGAAACTGAAACGGGATCGCCCGGGGCGGGGTTTCCTGCAAACTGCGCCCCTTGGCCGGTCATCAGCCAGCGAAGGCTGGCGCCGGTGTCCAGCGCGCACTGAACCGCAAAGTCGTAAGAGACGGTACCGCGCGCGTAGCGGTTCTGAAGCGAGCTGGCGGCGATATTAAAGTGCCGGGCCAGCTGGATTTTCTGCGTGAAACCATATACCTGACAGATTCTATCGAGTAACTCTTCATTATTCACTTGAGAATCTAAGATCAAAATATATTCCTTTGGGTGTTTACTAATACTCAATTGGGTATTAATATCATTGCAAATTCGGGCAATCAGCGGCAGACGTTGGCAAACAGAGGCTAATGATTGCAGACAGTATCAAAATGGGAATCATGCAGCATGGCTTCTGAAATCGCAATCATCAAACGGTGGAAAAAACCGTGCTGTACCCGTTTTCAGCACATTAGCGTGCGTGAATTTATGCGAGGGGTGATATGGCGATAGAAGCTGCCCGTGCAAGGGTTCCACTTAGCGTGGGAGCGCGTCTTAACGGGCTTAACCACGTCGCTGAACTGCGCGCCCGATACGGGAGCGATAGCGGAAAAGAGCTGGCGCGGTTTATGGCCGAGCTGCGCGATAAGCGCGACCCCTGTTTTGAGGAGAACTGCAGGGCACTGGCCGCCCTTTTTTTCCTGGCGAGATTGCCCGTCGCCCGGCATGAGTGCGATATCAGCGAGCTGACGACCGAAGAGAAACGGGCGCTGATTAACGCCATGAACCATTTTCGTGCTGTTGTGAGTTTATTTCCTGAACGGCTGACCATGCCGATATAACCCAACCCAAAACTAATGGCGTAAACCCGCCGGGCATCCTTTTGCCTGAATTTAAGGAGAACGCGTGATGCGAAACAGTGAAAACCGCCCTTATCCGATCGGAAGTGAAGAACTGAAACGCCTGCTGGCAGAGGCAAAAACGGAGGAACGATGCGCGCGAGCCCTCGCTGTCTCCCTGCGCCTGGAGGCGCTGGCGAGCCATATCTACAAAACCAGTATGAGCGGAGAGGACGTTGCCGAACTGCTGTGCCACGAAGCGGCTCGCTACGAGCGTGAATCCCAGGAGCTGCACTGATGGCCGATTTTATCGATCTTGCCCAGGCGCGCGAGCAGGAAGACAGAGAGCGCCACATTAATCGTGCCCGCAGACGACCCGCATCGCCTTCGCGTTTCCTCTGTGAGGACTGCGAGGCGCCGATACCGGAGGCGCGCCGAATAGCTGTGCCTGGCGTAGCCCTGTGCGTCACCTGTCAGGAGATCGCAGAGATGAAAAATAAACACGTCCGGGGAGGATGAGTTGGCGACGTCATTTGCTTATCCGTGGAATGCCCCACGGTCGGCCATTGCCAGCCCTTATCTCACCCATGCCCAACAGCAGCGCCGCGATCGCTTCTTCGCGGCGCTGAAGCAGGCAAGAATGGCTCTTTCACAGCAGCCTGACTGCGTGCGTTTTGAGGTCTGGCGCGCGTTTGACGCCCTCGAACAGCATCGTGGCAGCCCGCAGGCTAACGCCTTTTTGATCCGCTTCTGCAAAAGAATGTTACCTCGCCTGCGGCGGGTCTCTGAACGCTATGCCTGCGCAGGTTTGCATGAAGCAGTCTCCCGAACCGTGTTTGACGGCCATTTCGATACCCTGCTTCTGCAGTACCTTGCCTCGCGAATGGTCGAACTGGTTGCCCGCTATAACCGTCTGCCGGATATGTCCCGCGCGGACATCGACCTGCTGGCCGCCGATATCGCCAGCTTTATTCGCGGCGAGCTGGCGAATATTAACGATGCTGAGATGGGCGAATACCAGACGCTGTACGTCTGGTATCAGCGCGCCGGACTGATCGCCCGCCAGTTCAACGTGTCGCCTCCGCACTGGGAACGGGTGTCGAAGACATGTTTCGACAAAGATGACGTTGCCGCGGCGGTGATACGCATGTTTTCCGAGGCGTGGTGGCGCGGGCGTCTGCGTCGGGTCGCGGCGGCCTGGCGCGAGCATTTGCAGATTGCCCTCGGCAACGTCAGCAAACGGAGAACGGCGTATGCGAGCAAACGCTGCGTGACCGAGTGGCGCGAGCAGAAGCGCCGCACCCGCGAATTTCTCAAGGGCATGGAGCTGGAAGATGAAGAGGGCAACCGCATTAGCCTGATTGAAAAATTCGATAGCTCGGTGGCCAACCCGGCGATACGACGCTGTGAACTGATGACCCGTATCCGCGGATTTGAAAATATCTGTGAGGCGCTGGGCTATGTGGGCGAGTTCTATACCTTAACCGCACCCGCGCAGTATCACGCGACGCTGAAATCAGGCTACCCCAACGCGAAGTGGAACGGGGCCAGTCCGGCGGATACGCAAGGCTACCTCACCCGACTGTGGGCGCGCATCCGCGCAAAGCTCCACCGTGATGGGATCCGTATTTTTGGTATCCGCGTTGCGGAACCCCATCACGACGGTACGCCCCACTGGCACATGCTGATGTTTATGCTGCCGGAAGATGTCGAATGCGTTCGTCGGATTATCGGAGACTACGCGCGGCAGGAGGATGCCGTTGAGCTGCAGAGCGAAAGCGCCAGACAGGCGCGCTTTCACGCGGACGCGATCGATCCGCAGAAAGGCAGCGCCACCGGCTATATTGCCAAATACATCTCAAAGAATATCGACGGCTATGCGCTCGATGGCGAGACCGATAGCGAAAGCGGTGGGCTGCTGAAGGAGACGGCGTCCGCCGTGTCGGCCTGGGCGGGGCGCTGGCACATTCGCCAGTTTCAGTTTATTGGCGGCGCGCCGGTAACGGTCTACCGCGAGCTGCGGCGTCTGGCGGATCCCGAGGCCGCGAGCGGTCTGAGCGTTGAGTTTGCTGCCGTCCATGAGGCTGCCGACGCCGGCGACTGGGCGGGATACGTTACTGCACAGGGCGGCCCGTTTGTGCGTCGCGATGATTTACAGGTGCGCACCCTGTATGAGCCGGGTGCCGGGTTTAACCAGTACGGCGAGGAAACGGTCCGCATCCGCGGCGTGTACGATTCTGCCGTTGGCGCGGGCAGCCCAATTATAACCCGACTCACGCAGTGGAAAATTGTGCCGAAGCGGGCCGCGGAACTTAAGGACGCACCTGTATCCTCTCGGAGTTCTGTCAATAACTGTACGCAGACCGATCTTTCTCAACCCCTCAGCAGGCGTGCGAGGCGGGCGTTAACCGAACGCATCAAATTCATCCGCCCTGGCGCGTCGTCGCCCATCGTCTTCGCGAGCGACCCGCAGAACGGGGTTCCGGAGAAGGTGATCGATGAGATACGGCTCGCCACCAGAATCGCCATCAGCCGTGGAGAGGCCCTGCATCTTATGGCTGGCGGCGTTAGCCGCTTTAACGACAAATGGTGCAGAGGCGCAGCTGACGGATCGCTCTTTCCGGCAGCGCGTTCTTATCAGCACAAGGCGCGGAAAATCCTTGAACGTATTGGCTATTTAACGGATCTCTTTGCTCAGAGAGCCCGCTAATCTCCATCCATATCATGTACATACCGTGAAGGGTTCTGATTTTTCGCTTCACTCTTTTTATGAATACGTGCTACTGTATGTTTATACAGTATCTCGTGGTGGAGGTTGTGTGGACAGAGAGTTGAACGAGCAGGTCATGATTGAACGCGTCGAGATGATTGCGCGACTGACGACAGAAGGAACATGTCAGGAAAGAGATCGTGAGATTGCCCTGAATTTGATTGCTGAGATTGCGCGGGGAAATTTAATCAAGAACAACGCATTTACCGTTGTTTTCTCAGCATCGCCTGTTCCGGAACGAATCAAAAAAGAGGGTAACGTTCGGGTGAACATTACGCTCGATAAAGATCAGCAGATTGGCCATGCCGTCGTTGAAGCCTTTCAGTGCGAACTGACCCGCAGAATACGATCCCTGTTTCCGTCATCGCGGGTGAGCGTGAAAATAGGATCGGTGACGGGAGTCGAGCTCCAGGGGCTTGAAGGAGAGGCCGATCGCGAAATGCTGGATAATATTCTCCGGGAAGTCTGGGAAGACGAGAGCTGGCGTTAGCCCAGCGTCATAGCCCGAACGTACCCCCTCATTCAGATTTTGCGCATTCGTCGACCCACGCTTCGCTGCTTGTGGACGGTCTGTTGTGTCCGAGATTGCCCATCCGTCAGCGATAGCGAAAAGACCGCCGGCCCGGGAAACTCTACAGTACCTCGTAACCGGATGTTGGGAGCGTCTGATGAAGATCTATGCAATGCAGGGGGACACGCTTGATGCCGTTTGCGCCCGCTATTATGGGCGCACGGCTGGCGTCGTAGAAGCCGTTCTGAAGGCCAATCCTGGCCTCGCGGAGTCAGGCGTTATTTTGCCTCACGGCACGTCGGTAGAGATGCCGGAGGTGAATAGCGCCCCCACCAAAGAATCCGTAAACCTATGGGACTGAGCCTGGAGAAAATCACCACGGTTATCGCCTACTGGCTGGCCGTGGCGCTGGCCTGGTTCGGGGCGATGTCTCCTGAAAAGGTTGCGCTGTACGTGGGGAGCCTTTGCGCCATTTTTACCGCGCTGACGAATTACTGGTTTAAGCGCAAAACCTGGCGCTACCTCCAGTCTCTGGGCCTCGATAAGAAGAGCATTCGTGAACTCAATCATTAAGCGTTGCAGCGTCGCCGGCGTGCTGGCCCTGGCGGTGCTGATGCCTGACTTTCGATTACTGAAAACCTCCCCGGAGGGGCTGGCGCTGATTGCCGATCTCGAAGGATGTCGCCTCTCGCCCTACCGGTGCAGCGCTGGCGTATGGACGTCAGGCATTGGGCACACGGCAAATGTCGTGCCGACGCGGGACATTACCGAGCGTGAGGCCGCGGTAAATCTGGTCGCTGATGTGCTCAACGTTGAGCGTCGTCTGGCGGCGTGCGCGCCGGTGGAGATGCCGCCGCGTGTCTACGACGCGCTGGTGAGTTTTTCCTTTAACGTCGGCGCAGGCGCTGCCTGCCGTTCGACTCTGGTCTCCTTTATCAAACGTAAACAGTGGTCACAGGCGTGCGGGCAGCTTACCCGCTGGGTGTACGTCAACGGCGTCAAAAATACCGGGCTGGAAAATCGTCGCGTCCGCGAGAAGGCCTGGTGCATGAAGGGGCTGCCATGAGAGTCCTCATGCTGATGCTGGCCGGACTGCTGGCGATCGCGCTGTGGCTTCGTCATGACAACCAGACCCTGTCCCGTTCTTTAGCCACGGCCAACCGTGTCGCCAGCGAACAAAAAAATGCCCTCGCCACGCTTAACCATCAGCTGTCCCAGTCGCAACGGATGGCCAGAGCAAACGAAAACGCCCAGGTCAGGCTCCGTGAAGAGCTTGTCGCTGCGGGCGAGGAGAGGGCAAGACGGGAAGCGACTATCGGGAGATTACTCAATGAAAATGAAGCGTTACGCCGCTGGTATACCGCTCAGCTGCCTGATGCTGTCCGCAGGTTGCACACCCGCACCGCCTGCGCCTCCGCAGCCCATTGTTTACAACGCCTGCCCGAAGGTGAGCCGCTGCCCGATGCCGGGAAGCGAACCCGCCACTAACGGCGATCTCAGCGCCGATATTCGCAGGCTTGAGTACGCCCTTATCGCCTGCGCGCTGCAGGTTGAAACCATAAAAGACTGTCAGGATAAACTCGATGCACAAACTCAAGAGCCTGCGTCAGGCATTAATTGACGCGATCCCCCAGCTGAATGCCAACCCGGAGCGCCTGCAGATGTCGGTCGGAAGCGGCAATATTGACGCCCGACTGGCCTCCTCTCTCTCCTTTGAAAAGCGGTATGCGCTGAACGGGAAGGTTAGCGGTTTCACGGGCGACAGCGAGGGATTTTTTGTCCCGGTGCTGGCCTGGCTGCGGGAAAACCAGCCGGACATTTTTACCCTCGATGAAGGACGCAAAAACGGATACACCTTCACGCTCGTCTTAAACGATGACGATACGATGGATATCACCATCAGCGTGCAATTGACCGAGCGCATTCTTGTCACTCAGGAGCAGGGCGCTCTGCACGCGACCTATTCCCCGGAGCCGCCGCTGCCGGAGCCCGTCACGCGTCCGAAGGCGTTGTACATCAACGGTGAGCTGGTCAGCCAGTGGGAGGACTAAGCTCCCCACGCTGAAGGCCGCCAGCCGACTGCTGTCTGGACCGCTTGTTGTATCATCCCGCAGAAAACCCCGTCTCGTTGCTGCCGTTCCTCCTGAACGGCATTCTCTTCTCATGAATACATTAACTTCCATGAACGGTATCGCTCGCGCGATCCGCAACCTGATTCGTATCGGTGTTGTGACCGACGTTGACCTCAACAGAGGGCTTTGTCGTGTCCAGACCGGCGGGATGAAAACCACCTGGCTGAACTGGCTAACCTGTCGTGCGGGACGTTCGCGCGTGTGGTGGGCCCCTTCCGAGGGAGAGCAGGTGCTGCTGCTGGCCATCGGCGGTGAGCTGGATACCGCCTTTGTTCTGCCCGGCATTTTCTCGGACGACCATCCGGCACCGTCCGGGTCACCTGACGCGTTCCACGTCTCGTTTCCGGACGGCGCGGTGATCGAGTACGAACCCGGGCGCGGGGCGCTGACGGTTGCAGGCATTAAAACGGCCGATATTACCGCCTCTGAATCGCTGACCGCCACAGTGCCAGAGGTGAGGGTGACATCAACGTCCCGCATCACGTTGGATACGCCTGAAGTGGTGTGTACCAACAGGTTAATTACCGCCTCGCTGGAAGTGCAGAAAGGCGGTGTGATGGCCGGAAATATTGAGCATTCCGGCGGTAAATTCACCTCCAACGGGGTGCAGGTGGACAACCACGCGCACGGCAGTGTGCAAAGCGGCGGAAGCTGGACTAAGGGGACACAATGACGGTGCGTTACAGGGGGATGAACAGGCAGACCGGGCTGAGCATTTCAGAGGCTGAACACATTCGGCAAAGCGTGCGCGACATCCTGGTCACGCCGATTGGTTCGCGGGTCATGCGGCGGGATTACGGCTCGCTGCTGGCGGCGATGATAGACAGGCCGCAGAGCCCGGCGCTGCGCCTGCAGATCATGGCCGGCTGTTATTCCGCCATCCAGAAATGGGAGCCGCGGATAAGCCTGACGGCCATCACTTTCGAACGTTCGGAGAACGACGGGACGTTGTATGTCGATATCACCGGCACGCGCCCGACCTCCGGACAATCCTTTTCTATCACCATTTCACTGAGTTAAACGCTATGGCTATTGTTGATCTGAGCCAGCTCGCCGCACCTGATGTCGTGGAGGAGGTGGATTATGAAACGCTGTTGGCAGAACGAAAGGCCACCTTTGTGTCGCTCTATCCGGAAGAGGAGCGAGAGGCGATTGCACGGACGCTGACCCTGGAGTCAGAGCCGATTGTGAAGCTGCTGCAGGAGAACGCCTACCGGGAAGTTATCTGGCGCCAGCGGGTTAACGAGGCTGCACGGGCGGTCATGTTGGCCTACGCGGCGGGCAGCGATCTGGACCAGATTGGGGCAAACGCTAACCTTGCGCGTCTGACTATTACCCCTGCCGACGACACCACGTTACCGCCCACTCCGGCTGTGATGGAGTCCGATACCGACTTTCGTCTGCGCATCCAGCAGGCTCCGGAAGGGCTGAGCGTGGCCGGTTCGACGGGCGCGTATCAGTTCCATGGCCGCAGTGCAGATGGACGGGTGGCGGACATTTCCGTCATTAGCCCACAGCCGGCAAACGTCACGGTTTCCGTGCTCTCCCGGGAGAATAACGGCATAGCGTCTGAGGAACTGCTCGCCATTGTTCGCAATGCGCTGAACGATGAGGATGTCAGGCCCGTCGCCGACCGGGTGACCGTCCAGTCGGCCAACATTGTCGACTACAGCATTGAAGCATCGCTTTTCCTTTTTCCCGGCCCCGAAAGTGAACCGGTACTCAATGCGGCAAGAGCCCGGTTACAGGCCTACATCACGGCTCAGCATCGGCTGGGACGCGATATCCGCAAGTCCGCCATTTACGCGGCCCTTCATGTGGAAGGGGTGCAGCGGGTGGAACTGACCGCACCCGCGGCTGACATCGTGCTTGATGAAACGCAGGCCTCATGGTGCAGCCACTACAGCGTAATCGTGGGGGGAAACGATGAGTAATACACGCCTGTTACCGGTTGGCTCATCGGCGCTTGAGGTCGCTGCGGCGCGCGCCTGCGCGGACATCGAAAATACGCCGGTTCCGCTGCGCCATCTCTGGAATGCGGATACCTGTCCGGCGAATTTGCTGCCCTGGCTGGCGTGGGCGTTTTCCGTTGACCGCTGGGATGAGAACTGGCCGGAGGCCACCAAGCGGGAGGTGATCCGCGCCGCGTGGTTTATTCATGCCCACAAGGGAACGATAGGCGCTGTACGTCGCGTGGTGGAGCCGCTTGGCTATCTGATTAACGTTACCGAGTGGTGGCAAACCAACGATCCGCCCGGCACCTTCCGCCTTGATATCGGCGTACTGGACACGGGCATCACTGAGGAAATGTATTACGAAATGGAGAGGCTTATTGCCGATGCAAAGCCTGCCAGCCGCCACCTTATTGGCCTGAATATCATCCAGGACATTCCCGGTTATCTCTATACCGGTGCCCTGAGCTATGACGGCGACATCATCACGGTTTATCCCGGATAAGTGAGAGCACAATGACAGTGAAATATAAAACGGTTATCACCAAAGCCGGTGCCGAAAAACTGGCTGCCGCGACCGTCCCGAACGGGAAGAAAGTCAATTTTACGGCGATGGCGGTCGGCGACGGTGGCGGTGCACTGCCGACGCCCGATGCCGGGCAGACAACACTGGTTAATGAAGTCTGGCGCCATGGGCTAAATAAAATCAGCCAGGACAACAAGAATCAAAATTATGTGATCGCTGAGCTGCTCATCCCACCTGAAACCGGCGGTTTCTGGATGCGCGAAATGGGGCTTTATGATGACACGGGTACACTGATCGCTGTCGGGAACATGGCAGAAAGTTATAAGCCGTTGTTGGATGAGGGATCTGGGCGTGCGCAGACCGTGAGAATGGTGATCATGGTTAGTGATATCGTCTCGGTCGAACTTTCGATAGATACATCCACGGTAATAGCGACCCAGGAGTATGTAGACGAAAAGATCGAAGAGCATGAGCAGTCCCGCAGGCATCCTGATGCAACGCTAACGGTAAAAGGATTTACTCAGCTCAGTAGCGCGACCGATAGTCTGTCTGAGACGCTTGCCGCAACACCGAAATCGGTTAAGGCCGCCTATGACCTTGCCAGTGGGAAGTATACGGCTCAGGATGCGACCACAGGACAGAAAGGGATTGTTCAGCTCAGTAGCACCACTGACAGCGCGTCTGAGACACTGGCAGCGACGCCGAAAGCAGTCAAGGCGGCGAATGACAATGCGAATGGCCGCGTGCCGTCAGCAAGGAAGATTAACGGGCGGGCTCTGACGAATGATATCAATATTACCTCTCAGGATATTGGCGCAGTATCGTCGAATGGAGGGAATTATAATTCAATATTCAGGTTTGGTAGCGTCGGAACTGTGCCTACTGAAAGAAATACTGCGTCGCTTGTCAGTGCCCAAGGAGGTGCTGGCAGTATTATCTCTGGAGTTGCTTTCGAATGGTACGATAATGCGATGGTTCTCGGCCTTGTAAGAGGTGACAGCACTAACACGCTGGGGTTCGCTATGTGGTTGGGCAGTAAGAACCTTTTCAATATTGATCCTACCGGGAATGCAGGTCTTGCAGGTAACTTAGTTTCTAATGGTAGTATTTATGCAAATTACGTACAAACATCCGGAGATTTGCGTTCTGAACGCAATATCAGCAGTAAGGGGTTAATAGAGGCCGGTGGGGGATTATACGATACTCCCGGTGTGCGAGTGTATTCACCTAATAACCAACCGCCAAAGCAGGATTTGAGTCCTTATGCAACTACAGCATGGACTATAGCAAATTTCCTGCAAGGAGGGCTCCGGCTTGCATCGGCGGGAGTCGCTACAAACGGGAATAATGATAATGAGTTTGCATATGCACCTAACGGGACGGTGGTCACTGCTGTGCAGCAAAAAACGAATTACACAGCGGTACAATATCGCTCCCTTCAATATAACATCGGTGGAAACTGGTACACAGCGTGGGTGGCTTAATGACAATGCAATCAGGTGTATTCGAAAAATATAATCCGTTAGACAAATGGGGAGAGTATACTGCTGCGAAAGTGGCTAAACTTTCACAGGAGGAACTTGAGCTATATTATATTGCGAAATCTCCAGTTATGAATGTTATTTTTCTGAAAGATGAGAATGGCAATGACTGGTATCAGTGGCTAAAGAGACTTTCAAAAGAAACGCTTAAGATATCTTTTAATCCAGAATCAAAAGAAATTATTCACTTCTCTTACGATGCTAGCGCTATTTTTCCTATTAATCAGATTGTCGTGGAAGTTGAACCAGACAATGTGCCTGATGAATTTACTAATGCTGGAAATAATGCGCTAGGTGGCGCATTTATTTTTGATGATGGGAAGATAACCCTTGCTCCAGTGGAGCATCGGGCAGAAGCACAACGCAAAAAACTGGAATTGTTAAAACAGGCAAATAATGCGATTGCCATGCTTCAGGATGCGATTGAGCTGGATATGGCGACCGAGGAAGAAGCTGCGAAATTGCAGAAGTGGAAACAATTCCGTGTGTTATTGAACCGCGTTGACGTGAGTAAACCGGACTGGCCTCCATTACCAGATACAGAGATATGAGTCAGCAAGATCGTGCCATTGCCTGACTAAACCCAAACCCTCCATCCGGAGGGTTTTCGTTTGTTGTGTAATCCTTTCCCCAACCCCAATACGTCGCATCAATCACGCACTCCACAGACAATAGCCTCACCACTAAACGAAGGAGTTAACCGGATGGGCGACTATCACCACGGCGTGGAAGTTATCGAAATCAACGATGGCACCCGCACCATTTCCACCGTCTCGACGGCAATCATCGGTATGGTCTGTACGGCCAGCGATGCTGACGACAAGACATTTCCTTTAAACGAGCCCGTGCTCATTACCAACGTGCAAAATGCGATTGCGAAAGCCGGCAAGGCGGGGACGCTGTCCGCTTCTCTGCAGGCGATCGCCGACCAGTGTAAACCGGTTGTCGTTGTTGTTCGCGTGGCTGAAGGCACCGCTGAAACACCGGAAGAGGCGCGCAAGCAGACCGTTTCCAACATCATCGGTACCACCGACGAAAACGGCAAATACACCGGCCTGAAGGCGCTTCTGACCGCGAAAACAGTGACCGGCGTTAAGCCACGTATTCTCGGCGTCCCGGGGCTCGATTCTCAGGAAGTGGCGACCGCACTGGCCGCGATGTGCCAGAGCCTGCGCGCATTCGGCTATGTCAGCGCATGGGGATGTAAAACCATCTCTGACGCGATCAACTACCGCAAAAACTTCAGCCAGCGCGAGCTGATGGTTATCCATCCTGATTTTCTGGCATGGGATACCACCACGAACGCAACGACGACGGCCTGGGCGACCGCCCGCGCGCTTGGCCTGCGCGCCAAAATCGACCAGACAATCGGCTGGCATAAAACCCTGTCAAACGTTGGCGTCAACGGCGTTACGGGCGTAAGCGCCTCTGTCTCCTGGGATCTGCAGGAACAGGCTACCGATGCGAACCTGCTTAACCAGGCGGGCGTCACCACGCTGATTCGCAACGACGGCTTCAAATTCTGGGGTAACCGTACCTGCTCAGACGATCCGTTATTCGTCTTTGAAAACTACACCCGTACCGCGCAGGTGCTGGCCGATACCATGGCGGAAGCGCACGCGTGGGCGATGGATAAACCCATCACGCCAACGCTTATTCGCGACATCGTTTCCGGTATTAATGCCAAGTTCCGCGAGCTGAAAACCAACGGCTATATCGTCGACGGCTCCTGCTGGTATGACCCTGAGTCTAACGATGCATCAACCCTGAAAGCGGGGAAACTGTATATCGATTACGACTACACCCCTGTCCCGCCGCTGGAAAATCTGACCCTGCGCCAGCGCATCACCGATACCTATCTGGCAGACCTGTCAGATTCGGTTAATAGCTAAGGAGCTGCAGCATGGCGTTACCACGCAAACTTAAATACCTGAATATGTTCAACGATGGCCTGAGCTATATGGGCGTTGTTGAGTCTGTGACCCTACCGAAGCTTACCCGCAAGCTGGAGAAGTATCGCGGCGGCGGTATGCCGGGCTCGGTCTCTGTCGACCTCGGTCTGGACGATGATGCCCTGGCGCTGGAGTGGACCGTTGGCGGTCTGCCGGACGCCGCGCTGTGGGCGCAGTATGCCTCTCCGGGCGCGGACAGCGTGCCGCTGCGCTTTACCGGCTCTTATCAGCGCGATGATACCGGCGAAATCTCCGCCGTCGAAATCGTCATGCGCGGCCGTCATAAAGAGTTCGATGGCGGTGAAAACAAGCAGGGCGAGAGCGGCACCACCAAGATGTCCACCGAGTGCGCGTACTACCAGCTGACCATTGATGGCAAAGAGATCATCGAGATCGACATCATCAACATGGTGCTGAAAGTCGACGGCGTCGATCGTCTGGCAGAACACCGTAAGGCCATCGGCCTGTAACCCTTTAACCGGCCGGGATTACCGGCCGGTGAGTTAACTTTCAGAAGAGTAACGAAATGGAAAATATCAACGAGACCGCCATGCACGAAAGTGAAAACCCACATATCGTCACGCTTGATAGCCCCGTTCAGCGCGGTGAGCAGAAAATTGAACAGGTGACGGTTTCTAAACCCAATGCGGGAACCCTGCGCGGGGTATCGCTGGCGTCGCTGGCGCAATCTGACGTCGATGCACTGATTAAGGTGCTGCCGCGAATGACCTCTCCGGCGCTGACCGAGCATGAGGTTGCGCGCCTGGATGCCTGCGATCTGCTCTCTTTTGCAGGTAAGGTGATCGGTTTTTTGTCACCGGCTTCGGCTCGCTGAAATTTCCCGAAAATCTGTCGGTCGACGATCTGATGGCGGATATCGCGGTGATTTTTCACTGGCCGCCGTCAGAACTGTACTCCCTTAGCGTGACCGAACTCCTCTTATGGCGCGAAAAAGCGCTGCAGCGAAGCGGAAACCACCATGAGTAATAATGTCAGTCTTCAGGAGCTGCTTAAGGCAGTCGACCGGGCAACCCGACCGCTTAACGCTCTCCAGAACGCCAGCGTCACTCTCGCAAGCGATATCCACGATTCGCAGACGGCGTTGGGGGCGCTTGATGAGCAGGCGGGGCGTATTAACGGCTTCAGGAAAGCAAACGCCCAGCTCTCCGTGACGGAGCAGTCGCTTGCACAGGCGAAACAGCAGGCAGCGGCGCTGGCGGTGCAGCTTAAAAACACGCAAAACCCTACCCAGGCACAGGCTGATGCGCTGTCCGCAGCCCGAAAATCGGCGGCCGATCTTAAGCTTGAGTACAACAGCTTACGCTATTCGGTACAGCGCCAGCGCACTGAACTCGCCCAGGCGGGAGTCAACACGCGTACGCTCTCGTCGGATGAGCGTCGTTTACGAACTCACATCAGCGAAAAAACGCAGCAGCTTAACCGACAGCGTGATGCGCTGGCCCGCGTCAACCAGCAGCAGGAGCGGCTGAGTACCGTTCAGAATCGCTACGAGTCAGGCAAACGCGTTACCGCGCGGGTGCGCCAGCTTGCGAATGCGGGTGTGGGCATGGCCAAAGCGGGCTTTGACCAGACGTCCCGGTTTATGGCGCCAGGCATCAGCGTTGAAAAGCAGATGTCGGCCATTCAGGCAAACCTTGGCCTGGCGAAGGGGGATTCCCGGCTTGAGGCGATTCGCCAGCAGGCGCGGGAGGTCAGTGCCAGGACCGGAGTACCTGCAGATACGGTCCTTCGGGCACAAACCGAACTGACTCGTTCAGGCTATGACGCCGATGGGCTGCTTGCGGCCACCGCGCCAACGGTCAACCTCAGCCTGGCGGGGAATGTCGACGCGGCTAAAGCGGCCGATATGATCGCCAGCACGCAGGCCGCGTATAGCCTGGCCGATGCGGATGCGGGACGCATCGCAGATGTGCTTACACGAGGTTTTACCTCTTCGAATACCAGCCTCGCTGAGATGGTGGCGGCCGTCACCTCTGCAGCGCCCGCTGCGGATGCCGCCGGTATGGGGCTTGAAGAGACCACCGCGCTGCTGGGCGTTCTGGCGGAAAAAGGGATGAAAGGCGCCGCCGCCGGGGACGCGCTCAGCGCGATGTTGCGCCATGTTCAGTCTCCGGATGCCATAAAAGCCTCGGGGGCGCTGGCTTCCGCCGCGGGTGATGGATCGCTTGATGAAAAACGCCAGCAGTTGCAAGGGGCGAAGGGCAGTACCGCGCTCGCGGCTTCCGTGCAGACCGATAATCTTGACGGCGATATCAACCGACTCCAGGCCGCGTGGAACGGGTTGAAGATTGATGTATTTGATAAAGCGGATGGCGCTCTGCGTAACCTGATAACAACCGCAACCGGCTGGCTTGGCACGGCCTCCCTTTGGGTGAATGCCAACCCTGAGCTGACGCAGACCCTCGCCAGCGTAGTTGTCGGCGCGCAGGCGTTTGCTGGCGTACTGGGTGGCGTAGGCACGGTTCTCGGCCCGGTTCTGACGGGCGTCAATATGGTTATCACCGCGGCCGGGATGTTAGGAACGGTATTCAGCGTGGTGGGCGGCGCCATCATGACGGTGCTGGGTGCCCTTAGCTGGCCGGTGATTGCCCTTGGCGCGGCGATTGCCGCCGGCGCCTTACTGATTTTTAAATACTGGGAGCCTATCAGCGCCTTTTTTGGCGGGGTAATGGAAGGGCTTTCGACGGCTTTCGCACCGCTGGGTGCGCTGTTCTCACCGGTGATGGCGGTATTTGACGCTATCTCGGAGAAGCTGGGCGGTATCTGGCAATGGTTCACCGACTTAATCACGCCGATCAAGGCGACGCAGGAAACGCTGGATGGCTGTAAAAACGCTGGCGTGATTTTTGGACAGGCGCTGGGTGATGCGTTAATGGCACCGCTTAATCTCTTTAACAGCCTGAGCGGCAAGGCCAGCTGGCTGCTGGAGAAACTCGGTCTTATCAAAAACGAGTCGGGTAATCTCGATGCCGCGGCGGAAAAAGCAGGCGCGACATCCTCTTCTGCGGGCAGTTCGTCCATTCCGGTGGCGGGGATCTCTGGCGTCGGCCTGGGGTATCAGCCAACCCTCGTGCCGGGAGGACGCTCTTACGTCGATCAGAGTAAAAGCGAATACAACATCACGCTGCAGGGGGGCACGGCCTCAGGAACGGATCTGACGCGTCAAATCCGGGAGACAATAGATAGCATTGAACAGGATAAAGCGAGACGGCAGCAAGCCAGCTTTATGTAAGGTTGAGGAGAGAGAAAATGTTAATGGTGCTGGGTCTGTTTGTCTTTGAACGACGAACCTTACCCTATCAGACAATGCAGTTTACAAAGGATTATCGCTGGGCGTCCAACAATCGGATCGGGAAACCTAAAGCCTGGCAGTACCTTGGCGAAGGCGAGACATCTTTTACCCTCTCCGGACTGCTTTACCCTGAACTCACGGGAGGGCGGCTTTCCCTCAAGGCGGTTGAGCTGATGGCGAATGAGGGGCGGGCATGGCCGTTGATAGACGGTACCGGCATCATTCACGGCATGTTTATCATTGAAAAAGTCACGCACACGCATTCGGATTTTTACAGTGACGGTACCGCCCGAAAAATTAATTTTACGCTGGAACTGAAACGCGTGGACGAATCGCTGATGACGATGTTTGGCGATCTGAGAACCCAGGCCGAAGAGCTGGTGACGAGCGCACGCAATAGCATTGGAGGGCAGGTGGGATGATCACCGAAATGAATATCCGGGCGGGTGGGAAAATCGCCCCTGATTTTATGCTTAAGCTTGACGATCGCGATATCACACAAAATTTCAGCCATCGTCTTATCAGTCTGAGCATGATCGACAAACGTGGACTGGAAGCCGATCAGCTGGATATTCAACTGGATGATTCCGACGGGCTGTTAGACTTGCCGGCCCGGGGGGCAAAGCTCTCCTTATGGCTGGGATGGGAGGGAACCCCGCTCCAGCCGAAAGGGAACTTTACGATCGATACAATTGAATTTCGGGGCGCGCCGGACACGCTGACCATTCGGGGATGCAGTGCTGATTTTCGTGGAAAGCTAAACGTGCGGCGCGAACAGTCGTGGCATGACACGACGATCGGCGCGATAGTCAATACTATCGCTCAGCGTAACCAGTTAACTGCCAGCGTTGCGGCGGGACTTGCATCCATCGCCATTTCTCATATCGATCAGTCTCAGGAGACCGACGCTGCATTTCTCACCCGACTGGCCGAACGTAATGGTGCCTTTGTTTCAATCAAAGCCGGCAAGGTTATTTTTATGAAAGCGGGGCACGCCGTGACGGCCAGCGGCACGCCGATTCCCTTAATGATGATTGAGCGTGGGGACGGCGATAAGCACCTTTTTTCCGTCGCAGACCGTGAAAACTATTCCGGCGTGACGGCCAAATGGCTGCAAACGCGCGACCCAAAACAGCAAAATCCTCAATTGAGTATTTTGCGTCAGTCAGGGGGGCAGCCGACAGAAGCACTGCAGCACCCGGATGCCGCCACACCGGTAGCGGGAGCTGAAGGCAAGGAGCAGAAACCGCAAGAGAGGCTGGTGGGATCGGCGGAAAACGTATTTGAGCTCACCACGGTGTATGCCTCTGAAGAGCAGGCTCTCAGGGCCGCAGAGGCGAAGTGGCGCGCGCTGCAGCGGGGTTCCGTGAATTTTTCTATCCAGCTGGCGCTGGGGCGAGCCGATCTGTACCCCGAAACGCCGGTATTAGTAAACGGTTTTAAACGCGTCATTGACGAGCAGGCGTGGATCATCAGCGAGGTGGTGCATACCCTTAACGATAGCGGATTTACCACGCAGCTTAAGCTTGAACTGAATGCCACTGACGAAAAATTTACTGTTGATAGTGAGTAATACAGTTGCTATTGGTTTTATTTTGGGTATTATTGATTCACAAAATGTGAATCAAGTGGAGGGGTACATGTTTCATTGTCCTAAGTGCAAGCACTCTGCGCATGCGCGTACCAGTCGCTATCTAAGTGAAAATACCAAAGAGCGCTATCACCAGTGCACCAATGTGGACTGCAGCTGTACGTTCGTGACGATGGAGTCCGTGGAGCGCCTGATTGCGACCCCCGGTGTTTCTGAACGTGTCCAGACGGCTTCGCTGAACCAGGGTTAGTGGCTGCGTCACCGGCTCAAAAAAGCCAATAAAAAAGCCACTCAATCGAGTGGCTTAATCATATGATTCTAAAACTAAAATTTGGTGGCCCCTGCTGGACTTGAACCAGCAACCTGGCGATTATGAGTCCCAATTTAAAGTCTTATAAAACAATACTTTACTTTTTAAATTTGTTGTTGCATCGAATAATTTCAAATATGAAAACATAGTGAATAGGTCTGCTGCCATTTTGCTGCCAATGATGCCTATAAAAAAAGATAATCGCCAAAACCAATCATAAAGGAGCCGAACAGCGAAAACACAGTGTTATACCAGTAGAAGTAGATAGGTGTTTCGGATCGGTAGATGTAGTAATTTTCATATGTGCCTTTATACCAGCCGACGAAGACCCCACTTCTAAGAGCTTTTGCTGAATGAAAAATCATCCACAATCCGCAAAGAAGTACACAGGTCAATACTAATAATGTATCCCATTCCATAGCTTGTCTTATAAAAATAACGCCTTAAAAAAGTGTTAGTGGGTTGAGCAATGTCGCTTCATTCAGGTGGTCATGTGCAAAGTGAGCGTAGCCGAGAAACTCGAAAATTTGGAGCTATGGAGACGCGCAGCAACGCGCTGGCTTGAGGTGATGTATTTGCCAGACCAGACCGATAAAACGCGCGCAGCGGCAGCGGTACGCCGCAATAACTGCCAGAGAATGCTTAACAGCATAAAGCATGATTAAAATACCCCAAACGTATAAGAAGTGCGGAGAGCCGGCACCGGGTGATCGAGCGGGGTATTGCTATCGAGGGAGGCTACGTGCTGGCAGACCCAGGGGGCGAGAGAATTGGCACTAAAAACAATATAGGGCGGATTAACCGCCCCCTTTTTTTTACGCTGTTACACGCTCGTTCCATGCGTCTGAATATTGGACGTTCCCATCGCAATACTTCCAGGTGATCCGCTCATAGCGCAGCTGTACGCCCTCATTATGATTATGCATCTGTAAACCTGGCTCTTTGCAGTTATGCATAACTGGGTTAATGCTGACTACCCGCACATTCTCAAGCAGCATGTTGAAATACTCGACCTCTTGCCCCGCGTCGTTGATTCTGTACCACTTAATTTCAACGCTTTTAAGCGTCTGGCCGGTTGCTACCGCTTTATAGAGATACGGGCTGGAGCTATCAAATTCTTTCTCGATCATAAGCGGCGCATGTAAGCGTGTACCTGTGATTTTGCCCGTGTTGCTATCGGTTGGAACAAGCAAGCCGTGACTAAAAGAGAGAATTTCTACGCTACTTTCACGATCCTGAACATCTACAGACCCCCTGATCAGGTTGCCGCCATCGTCTTTAAGCCACATGTAAGCTGGAATAGCCATTTTAAAACTCCATTTTATGAGGGTAAACCCTCATTAAACGGCTAAAACCGGATCGCAGGTGATACAAATTGTGTTATCGGTATGAGTGATTAAAACGCGTTAAGCATTGATATTAATAATAAAAATGATTGATTGATCTCAAACAGTACCGTGCAGCGCCGTTGCTCTTATGTTGCTGGTTTTGCCAGGCAAAAGGGAATAACGATGGCATGTATACCGATTTACCCGCCCCGCGGGCTGGAAATTTTGCGCGAACACATTAGGCTCGCGCGGGCGCGTCACGGAGTCCAGGATATGGCTACCCCGCTTACGTATACGTGGTTTTATGAGCGAGTAAGAAACGGCGGGGTGTGGGATCACAAACAACAAAAACGGGCTTACGCTGACTTCGGGAATTTTCATTACGGCTCAGTGGGTTATGCACCGTGCATACCTGCAAAAATTTTGCTTATTGCCGCCGGCGCGGCGCAGTGGAAAGCCGGCACATCAAGACCAGAGTGGGGGAATTTCACGGGGGCCCCGCCGTTTGGTGATGATCCGATGGACCAATTTTGGATAAAGCAAGGCATAGACTATGTTAAGCAGCACCACTATTAAGGCGTTTAAGGCGTTGCATTGGGTGGCTACAATTACGATGGCCATCGTGATCGCTGGGTACTGTTATTTCCAGCATATACAGCGTTTAACTGTTAGTGATCGGCTTTATGAAGTTCGCCAGCTCACGTCCCGGACCTGGTTATACATTACTGAGTATGACGGCTCGAACATGACCACGGGGGAAGTGTATCGTTATTTTTTAGCGAGCAAGATTGACGGCGATCCGCTGGTAGCTCTCGAAAAACAACATATCGCGCCCACGCTTACAGCGAACACCGCCCGCGCGAAAGTTGACGGCATAGGCAACAATATCTCATTTACTGTTTATGGCACCGTGTACAGCTTTACAACGTCCGCATTTTTTTATGATGCTGAGGGAATAGCGGCCGCGCCGTCAATCGACTTAACGGCCCGTGGCGAGGGCTGGGACAAGGGGAAATTTAGTCGATAGATAAATATTTATTTAAAAATCCCTTGCGGTCGGGTCAATGACCCGATGAGCCGCGTGTAAGTTTTCACGGCGTACCCGTAGCGGTTCATGGATCAAAAGTACATTGTGATTGCCCGCCCCGGGCACAAATTGGGTTATTGCCCCTGCAGGTCAATGGCTGGGGCGTGAGTGAGATCCGGTTGATGTTGCCAGGGAAGAACTTCCCTGCAAAAATTACAGCCAGAATCACCCACATACGATCTGCGAATTCGCAACTTTTGGTTTAATGATTTCGGGAATCATCATGATGCTTCGATCGTCTCAAAACACATGTCGGCGGTATGTCTAGCGGGTTTTTTGGCAGGGGAAGGCCTGATAATTCGCGGATATGCCTTACCCTGTTAGCTGTTAAAAAATGATAAGGTTTTTGGGGCATACCTTCAAAAGGGTTTTTGCGTTGATTGCTGCGAGCAAAAAGAAAAGGCAGCATTAACTGATAAGCTTTTCCGGTTGAGTCAACTTTCATGGGCGGATATCCGCCAGCAGCACTGGCATAAATTCGGATACGAAAAAATCTCCCGTAACTCAATCAAGGCGGCCATCCCCGCTCATGTTACCGAAGACGTGGAGCTTATTGCATTCCGCTTCTGTAGCAAGGTACCCATGGTAGGTTACAAGCGCGATGCTACGTTTTACGTTCTGTGGCTAGACAGGGCATTTACGCTTTATAACCATTCCTGACACGTTCCCATACTGACTATCTGAAACCTCGCTACTGGGCTACCACCAGCATTAGACTCGTAACAGATAACCAAAATATACAGGTGTATATTTAGCTTTTCTGTATCGGTTTATCTTGCTGCATACCCATGGATAGGAGGGGGAGGATCAATCCCAGAGCCTTTCATTTTGCGGAACGGCCCGCTTCATCGAATTTTTACACCCGCGAAAATAAAAAATTAGGGTAACGAACAATGCAGGCATCTGACGTGCTGGTGGGATGGTGTTTTAAACACCTTTCGGACTGAGGAACATCAGTAAGCCTGTGCCGACGACCGCGCCAAGAAAACCATAACCGCCGATGAAGTACATGGCGATCAGTCCAGAAAAATTCACTACGGCCAGCAAAACACAGAAAAGTAAGGAGGGCAGTTTATTTTTTGAGGCTATCAATGCTGCCCCAAACTCCCAGCCCAGCGAAAAGCAAAAGTAGAAGGCCGAAAATCAGCAGCGCTTTTTCATTCGTTAGGTTTCTACAGGCATAGTAACAGCCAGCATGAGCATTATTGAGAGTGGCAAACAGAACCGAAGCAGTGATGAAGAACCGTTTCATTCATACCCCTTGCAGTAGTGGTTACTGCATGAAGCTGGTTAATTCCAGGAGTGTATGAACTGTCATAAATTAACCATGAATCACTATGGTTAATCTTTTGGAAATCCCCGGTATAGCCCCGGAAAAATCAGGCTGGTAGGTGACTCCCCGCCAGCCATTGCGGTGTCTGGTGGCCCCTGCTGGACTTGAACCAGCGACCAAGCGATTATGAGTCGCCTGCTCTAACCACTGAGCTAAGGGGCCGTGGCGGTGAATTATAAAGTAACTCCCCGCAGCAATCCAGCCATTCACACCTGCCTGCTGTTTTTATAAACAACGCATAATCAATCCTTTATACTTCCCTGACGATGTATCGAGCGGGAGTAAAGATGATCAACGATATTCTGGCCCCAGGCTTGCGGGTGGTGTTCTGCGGAATCAACCCGGGCAAGTCCTCGGCGCACACCGGTTTTCACTTCGCCCATCCGGGCAATCGCTTCTGGAAGGTGATCTACCAGGCCGGGTTTACCGACAGGCTACTCAAGCCCGAAGAGGAGCAGCATCTGCTGGACACGCGCTGCGGGATCACCATGCTGGTTGAGCGGCCTACGGTGCAGGCGAGTGAGGTCAACCTGCATGAGCTGCGCAGCGGCGGGCGGGAGCTGATCAAGAAGATAGAGGATTATCAGCCGGCCGCGCTGGCGATCCTCGGCAAGCAGGCCTACGAGCAGGCGTTTAGCCAGCGCGGAACGCAGTGGGGCAAACAGAGCATCATGATTGGCGTTACGCAGGTATGGGTGCTGCCAAATCCAAGCGGGCTCAACAGAGCGACGCTGGATAAGCTGGTAGAGGCGTATCGGGAGCTGGATGAGGCGCTGATGGTGCGGGGGCTTTAGGGGCCTCTGCGGGCTGATGCCTTCACCCTAATCCTCTCCCACAGGGCTGAGGGTTCCCCAGTTATTTTTTCCCTGAAGCGATGAACGTTTCTTCAGGGAAATTAATAACTTACAGCGACGCCTTGGTCCGGCTGTAAATCGCCGAAGCGTTTCCGTAAGGCCGGGGCGAGGCGCAGGGATGCGCCGAGAGGGCGTGGCCTGCAGGGATGCAGGCTCATGCCCGACCCGATAGCCTGAAGGAATAAGTTGAGGGTACCGCGAAGCGGCGATTTACCGCCGGAAGCCCGGGTCGCCAGGGTGGTGGCGACTGAGCCACCCTGGCACGTTCACAGGTCATGTCGTTACAGAGTAGCAAGGAACATAAAGTGAACGGAATGACCACCACAGCCGTAGGTTCCCCCTCACCCCATCCCTCTCCCTCAAGGGAGAGGGGGTCGTCCGTGCAGCCATTATTTTGAGGGGATCCCATAGCCCACAGGGAGAAGGAATAAACAAAAAAAAAGCTCCCGATTGGGAGCTTTTTCACGGTCAGGACAGGTTAGTCGTCCAGGAAGCTACGCAGCACTTCAGAGCGGCTTGGGTGACGCAGCTTACGCAGCGCCTTCGCTTCGATCTGACGGATACGTTCGCGGGTAACGTCGAACTGTTTACCCACTTCTTCCAGCGTGTGGTCGGTGTTCATATCAATACCGAAACGCATACGCAGGACTTTCGCTTCACGGGCGGTCAGGCCGGCCAGGACGTCGTGCGTTGCGGCACGCAGGCTCTCGGTGGTGGCAGAGTCCAGCGGCAGCTCGAGGGTGGTATCCTCGATGAAATCACCCAGATGCGAATCTTCATCATCACCGATTGGTGTTTCCATGGAGATTGGCTCTTTGGCGATCTTCAGCACTTTACGGATCTTGTCTTCCGGCATCAGCATGCGCTCGGCCAGCTCTTCCGGCGTCGGCTCGCGGCCCATCTCCTGCAGCATCTGGCGGGAAATACGGTTGAGCTTGTTGATGGTCTCAATCATATGCACCGGAATACGGATGGTGCGCGCCTGATCCGCGATAGAGCGGGTGATCGCCTGACGGATCCACCAGGTTGCGTAGGTGGAGAACTTGTAACCACGACGGTATTCAAACTTATCTACCGCTTTCATCAGACCGATGTTGCCTTCCTGAATCAGATCCAGGAACTGCAGACCACGGTTGGTGTATTTCTTGGCGATAGAGATAACCAGACGCAAGTTCGCTTCAACCATCTCTTTCTTCGCACGGCGGGCTTTCGCTTCACCGATGGACATACGACGGTTGATATCTTTAACCTGCTCGATGGTCAGGCCGGTCTCTTCTTCAATCTGATGCAGTTTCTGCAGGCCGCGATGCACATCGTCCTTCACGTCGTGCAGTTTTTCAGACCATGGCTTGTTCATCGCGATAGCCGCGTTGAACCAGGTTTCGCTGGTTTCGTTGCCGGTGAAGAGGGTGATGAAGTTCTTCTTCGGCATTTTACACTGCTCAACACACAGCTTCATGATGATGCGTTCCTGGGTACGTACGCGATCCATCATCACGCGCATGCTGTTTACCAGGTAGTCGAACTGTTTTGGCACCAGGCGGAACTGTTTGAATACTTCAGACAGTTTCAGGATCTCTTCCTGTGCGGCAGCATGGCTGCGGCCTTTCGCTTTGATGGTGTCACGCGTCACTTCGTACTGGGTACGCAGCTCGGCAAACTTCTCACGCGCCAGCTCCGGGTCGATGCTGTTGTCATCATCCGCGGTGTCGTCGTCGCTCTCTTCCTCATCTTCGTCTTCGTCATCATCCATCTCTTCCTGAGACAGTTCAGAACCGACGTGAGTGGCGGTAGGCGCCATATCTTCTTCAGCGTTCGGGTCGACAAAACCGGTGATCAGGTCAGACAGGCGCGCTTCTTCCGCCTCAACGCGATCGTACTGCTCCAGCAGATAGGTAATCGCTTCCGGGTACTCGGCAACAGAGCACTGAACCTGGTTGATCCCGTCTTCGATGCGTTTTGCGATGTCAATTTCGCCTTCGCGGGTCAACAGTTCAACGGTACCCATTTCGCGCATGTACATGCGGACCGGGTCAGTGGTACGCCCGATTTCAGATTCCACGCTGGACAGTACCTGTGCAGCAGCTTCTTCCGCATCTTCGTCAGTGTTGTTGGAGGTTTCAGCCAGCAACAGATCATCGGCATCCGGTGCTTCTTCCATCACCTGAATGCCCATGTCATTGATCATTTGGATGATGTCTTCGATTTGATCTGAATCGACGATATCTTCCGGCAGATGGTCATTGACCTCGGCATAGGTCAGATAGCCTTGCTCCTTACCACGTTGGACAAGAAGTTTCAGCTGTGACTGCGGGTTTTGCTCCATAAGACGGTATCCACACTTAATTCGTTTGATTGGTGTCGGCGATGGGGCTGCCAACCTTTAAAGCGAGGGCGTACTTATATTTTTGCCGCTGCCTCTCAGTGCGGCTGCCGGGGGCTTCCCGATCGATATTCGGCACTTAAGCCGTTAAATTTCTTTATTTCTTCGCCAGTTCCTGGTTAATCATCCAGAGCTCCCGGCGTTCTTCGCTGCTTAAACCGTGTGTGCGCTCGCGAGCTATCAACTCTTCCTGGCGCAGCTCAAGCATCGAATCAAACATATGGTTGAGTGAGTCGGTGAACGTTTTTTCTGCAATGTCCTTATCTGCTATATCGTCCCACATCGACAATTTTTCAAGGGTAGCGGCCTCTTTTGTGCCGCGATAATGTTCTAAAAGTTGTCCGGTGGTCAGACCTGGCTGTGATAAACACGTGTTGACCAGTTCTGAAAATAAGCCAAGTCCGGGCAATTTTTCGTGGTTCAAACCCGCCAGCGACGGCACCTGTGGCGCCAGTTCGGGGTTTTGTACCAGTAACCCTATCAGTATACGCATGGTTGTGCGTTTTAGCTGAGGCGCGGGGCGAACCGCGCCGTTTTCAGCCTGTTTAGGCATTAAACGTTCAAGCTGGCTGTCATCCAGAATGCCGAGCTTGTTGCCTAACTCCTGACGCAGATAGATGCGCAGCGTTTCGCCGGGCACCTGGCTGATTAACGGCAGCGCCAGCGTGCTGAGCTGCGCGCGCCCGTCAGGGGTACTCAAATCGACCTGCGGCATCAGGCTGTTAAACAAAAACGTGGAGAGCGGCTGAGCTTGCTCCATCCGCGCTTCAAACGCCGCTTTGCCCTCTTTACGCACCAGCGTATCCGGGTCTTCACCGTCGGGCAGAAACATAAAGCGTAGCTGTCGCCCGTCGGTCATATAGGGTAGCGCGGTTTCCAGCGCGCGCCAGGCGGCGTCGCGTCCTGCGCGGTCACCGTCGTAACAGCAAATCACGTTGTTGGTCACGCGGAACAGCAGTTGAATGTGATCCGCTGTCGTGGACGTTCCTAACGACGCAACCGCGTAGTTGATGTCGTACTGCGCCAGTGCCACGACGTCCATATAGCCTTCGACGACCAGAAGACGCGGAGGTTCCGCGTTATCCTGCTGCGCCTCATAAAGACCGTAAAGCTGGCGGCCTTTATGGAAAATATCGGTTTCCGGGGAGTTGAGGTACTTCGGCAGGGCATCACCCAGCACGCGACCACCAAAACCAATTACCCGGCCTCGCTTGTCGCGGATTGGGAACATCACCCGTTCGCGGAAGCGGTCGTAGCTTCGTCCCTGGTCATTGGTGACCAGCATGCCTGCATCGATAAGAGACTTACGATCTTCGCTATTGCCGCCAAAACGCTTTAACACGTTGTCCCAGCCGGGCGGGGCGTAGCCAATAGCGAAACGCGCAATGACATCGTCGCTCAGTCCGCGCTTGTTCAGATACTGACGCGCAGGCTCAGCCGCAGAGTGCTTAAGAGACTGTTGGTAAAACGAATTCAGGCCATCCATCAGTTGATACAGCGTTTGCCGTTGATGGCGCTCGATCTGACTTGGCCCACTGCCTGCTTCATACGGCACTTCAAGGTTATGCATCGCCGCCAGCTCTTCGACGGTTTCAACGAACTCGAGCTTGTCGTAGTTCATCAAAAAATCAACGGCATTACCGTGTGCGCCACAGCCGAAGCAATGGTAGAACTGCTTTTCACCGTTTACGGTGAAGGAGGGGGTTTTTTCGTTATGGAACGGACAGCACGCATGGTAGTTCTTGCCCTGCTTTTTCAGCTTTACCCGCGCGTCGATGAGATCGACGATGTCGGTTCTGGCAAGCAGGTCATTGATGAAAACGCGTGGGATTCTTCCGGCCATATGCCCCAAAATTTTAAGCGACTTATAAACGAAAACAAGCCGCGCATTCCTTCCGGAAGCACGGCCTTACGACTATTACTCTGTCTGTCAATTGAGGGCTGAGGCCCTCAACCAATTAGTACAGACGAGTACGGCGTGCGTTTTCGCGAGCCAGTTTCTTCGCGTGACGTTTCACAGCGGAAGCTTTAGCGCGCTTACGTTCGGTCGTTGGTTTTTCATAAAACTCACGACGACGAACTTCAGCCAGAACACCTGCTTTCTCGCATGAACGTTTGAAGCGACGCAGTGCTACGTCGAACGGCTCGTTTTCACGTACTTTAATTACCGGCATGTAACTCTCACCTTTAATAAATTCGGTTTGCCGCTGGCATCAACGCCAGCTTATTTCAAAATGGTGCGGAATTTTACTGCAAATGCTGCTGCTTTGTAAAGCACCGATGCGATTTTGAAAGGGACTTTAATAAGGGTGAGGAGTATACACGAGCCTTCTTCCTGGGGCGAACAAAGTTTTACATCAACCCGCCCAGGCTCTACACTGCGCGGTATTGAAACGAGGTAAAACAAGTCATGCGTGTACTGGGTATTGAAACATCCTGCGATGAAACCGGCATCGCCATTTACGACGACGAAAAAGGGCTTCTGGCCAACCAGCTGTATAGTCAGGTGAAATTGCACGCTGACTACGGCGGCGTCGTGCCTGAACTGGCCTCTCGTGACCACGTGCGTAAAACGGTTCCCCTGATTCAGGCGGCGCTGAAAGAAGCAGGATTAACGGCAAAAGAGATTGATGCAGTGGCGTATACCGCAGGCCCAGGCCTGGTCGGCGCGCTGCTGGTTGGCGCAACGGTTGGCCGTTCGCTGGCCTTCGCGTGGGATGTGCCGGCGATCCCGGTTCATCATATGGAAGGGCACCTTCTGGCGCCGATGCTGGAAGAGAATCCGCCTGAATTTCCGTTTGTGGCGCTGCTGGTCTCCGGCGGTCACACGCAGCTGATTAGCGTAACGGGGATTGGCAAGTACGAGCTGCTGGGCGAGTCGATCGACGACGCCGCCGGTGAAGCGTTCGATAAAACCGCCAAGCTGCTGGGGCTGGATTACCCGGGCGGCCCAATGCTGTCGAAAATGGCGTCGCAGGGAACGGAAGGGCGCTTTGTCTTCCCGCGTCCGATGACCGACCGTCCGGGGCTGGACTTCAGCTTCTCCGGGCTGAAAACCTTCGCGGCCAACACGATCCGCAATAACGACGACAGCGATCAGACCCGCGCCGATATCGCCCGCGCGTTTGAAGACGCGGTGGTGGATACGCTGATGATCAAGTGCAAGCGCGCGCTGGATCAGACCGGCTTCAAGCGTCTGGTGATGGCGGGCGGCGTCAGCGCCAACCGCACGCTGCGCGCGAAGCTCGCCGAGATGATGCAAAAGCGTCGCGGAGAAGTGTTCTACGCGCGTCCGGAATTCTGCACCGATAACGGGGCGATGATCGCCTACGCCGGGATGGTGCGCCTGAACGCTGGCGCAACGTCTGACCTGAGCGTGTCCGTGCGTCCGCGCTGGCCGCTGGCGGAACTGCCTGAGGCGTGAGTTTTTTTGCCGGGCGGCACTTCGTTTGCCCGGCCTACGGTTTTGTAGGCCCGGTAAGCGCAGCGCCACCGGGCAACAAACCGCACTACACCCGCAGCATCCCTTTCTCTTCCAGAAACGCAATAATCGTCCCCAGGCCGTCCCCCGCCTTCAGGTTGGTAAAGGTCCATGGACGCTCGCCGCGCATGCGGTTGGTATCGCGCTCCATCACCTCCAGCGAGGCGCCGACGTACGGCGCGAGATCGGTTTTGTTGATCACCAGAAAATCGGATTTGGTGATCCCCGGTCCGCCCTTGCGCGGAATTTTTTCCCCTTCGGCCACGTCGATCACGTAGATGGTCAGATCCGCCAGCTCCGGGCTGAACGTCGCGCTCAGGTTGTCCCCGCCGCTTTCCACGAAGATCAGGTCCAGATTACCGAATTTCTCGCTGAGCGCTTCCACCGCCGCCAGGTTCATTGAGGCATCTTCGCGGATGGCGGTATGCGGGCAGCCGCCGGTCTCCACGCCCACAATGCGCTCCGGCGCCAGCGCGCCCGCTTCGGTCAGGATGCGCTGATCCTCTTTGGTGTAGATATCGTTGGTTACCACCGCAAGATGGTAGGTATCGCGCATCGCCTTGCAGAGCGCTTCCAGCAGCGCGGTTTTACCCGACCCTACCGGGCCACCCACGCCCACGCGCAGGGGATGTTTGTAATCAGCCATGTTGACTCCTCAGGAACGGAATAGTCGTGAATATTGGGTTTCGTGGCGCGCAGAGGCGATGGCGGACAGCGGCGTTGCTGCCCCCAGCGCGTCGTCGCGACGTAAAAAGGCCTGTTCAAGCCCGGCGGCAAAATGGTCGCTCAGTTCGATAATCAGCTGCTGCGCGGCCTGCTGCCCAAACGGCACCAGCTTGACGCCCGCCATGACCGCGCTCTCAATCCAGCTGTATCCCAGGCTCAGCGCCAGCTCGCGCACGTCAATGCCCCATCGCACGCCGAGCCACGCCATGCCGCAGAGCTGGCTTTGCCTGCACAGCGCCAGCCATTCTGCCGGGCAGTCCGGCTCCCAGCTTTTAATCAGGCGCGTAAAGGCCGCCCCGCGGTTGCGTTCTTCTTCACGCAGCTCTCGCGTTTCCCGGCAGGCGAGCAGGTATGCCGTCCAGCGTTTGGCCGTTGCCAGATCGTGCCGATCGCAGGCCTGACAGAGACGGTGAAACAGCGGCAGATCGACGCAGAAAAAACTCTGCTCCATCTGCTGGATCTGCCAGCGTTTAAAGGCGTCGGCGTCCGTGACCCAGCCCGCCTCAACGGCCCACTCCAGCCCCTGCGACCAGGTAAACGACCCGACCGGCAGGCTGCTGCTGGAGAGCTGCATCAGGCGCAGCCTCTGACGGGCGTGCTCCATTAGCTCATCAGCGCCAGCAGGGCGGACACAATCAGCCCGCCGCCAAAGGTTTTACGCAGCCCGTCGTGACGGCGCAGCAGTAATCCTGCGGCGAAACTGGCGCACAGCACCGTGGCGCTGGCGAACATAAACCCGCTGGTGAAGAGCCAGAAGTTATGGCCGGACATCTCCACGCCGTGCGCCCAGCCGTGGAACATCGCCAGGGCAGGCACCGCCAGCAGCAGGCGATTTTCGGTTTTAAACATCATCACGCCGCTGACCGCCAGCGAGGCGATAATCAGCATCTCCATGCCGCTAAAGCCGCCGAGCAGGCTGCCCGCAACGGCACCGACAAGCATCATCCCGAGGGTGGCAAACGGCAGCAGGAGCCTGCGGCCGCTCAGCGCTGAAAGCACGCCAGCACCGGTCAGCATCAGGAGATGATCGAGCCCGGTCAGCGGATGGAAAAAACCGGCCTGAAAGCTGTCGGCGCCGTGGCCGGGATGCGCGAGCGCGGGAACGGAAAAGGCCAGCAGTAACAGGGGGAGTAACTTGCGCATGATGGATCCTTAATGTGAATGGGTATGAGCGTGGCTATGGCTATGGGCATCGCTGGCATACGCGCCCGCTTCCGGTTCAAACGGCAGGCTGGCGTAGGTTACCTCCAGCCCAAACTGTCGCAGCATGTCGTCGAGAACGTGATCGTGGTGATAGCGCAGCTCGCCGGGCATGACCTGCAGCGGCACGTGGCGGTTGCCCAGGTGGTAGCAGGCGCGGGCGAGCAGGAACGGATCGGCGCAGCGCACCACGGAGACCGACTCCGGGGCGGCGATCACTTCGATCACTTCGCTGCCGTCGTCGGTGGTCAGCAGGTCGCCCCCGCGCAGTAGCAGGCCGCGCGGCAGCATCAGCCCGGCTTCGCGGCCGTCGTTCAGCGCCACGCGGGCGCGGCTTTTCACCCGCACGTCAATCGGCAGCGTGACGCTGGCGGTAGTCTGATGCGCATGGTCCAGGCGTTGGGTTAAATAGATCATCATCACTCCTCAAAACAGGAAATAGCGTTGCGCCATCGGCAGAACGTCAGCCGGTTCGCTGGTAATCAGTTCGCCGTCGACGCGCACCTCGTAGGTTTGCGAGTCGACGGTGATATTCGGCTGCAGAGCGTTGTGGATCATGTCCGCCTTTTTCACCGTCCGGCAGCCTTTCACCACCGCGGTGGCGCTCTGCAGGTTGAGCTGCTGCGGGATGCCGTTCGCACTGGCCGCCTGCGAGACAAACGTCAGTCGGGTGGCGTGGCGCGCGGCGCCCAGCGATCCAAACATCGGGCGGTAATGCACCGGCTGCGGCGTGGGGATTGAGGCGTTGATATCCCCCATCGGCGCGCAGGCGATCATCCCGCCCTTGACGATGGTGGCGGGTTTGACGCCAAAGAACGCCGGAGACCAGACCACCAGATCCGCCAGCTTGCCCGTCTCAATCGAACCGACCTCATGGGCGATACCGTGGGTCAACGCAGGGTTAATGGTGTATTTGGCGACATAGCGCTTCACGCGGAAGTTGTCGTTCTCGCCGATCTCTTCCGGCAGCGCGCCGCGCTGGACCTTCATACGGTGCGCCACCTGCCAGGTGCGGATAATCACTTCCCCGACGCGGCCCATGGCCTGCGAATCTGACGAGGTGAGCGAAAACGCGCCGATATCGTGCAGCACGTCTTCCGCGGCGATGGTCTCCCGACGAATGCGGGATTCGGCAAACGCCACGTCCTCAGCGATATCCGGATCGAGGTGATGGCAAACCATCAGCATGTCGAGATGCTCGTCGATGGTGTTCACCGTGTAGGGCAAGGTCGGGTTGGTGGAAGAGGGCAGAATATTCGGGTGCGCGCAGGCGGTGATGATGTCCGGCGCGTGGCCGCCGCCCGCCCCTTCGGTGTGGAAGGTGTGGATTGTGCGCCCGGCGATGGCCGCCAGCGTGTCTTCGACAAACCCGGACTCGTTCAGCGTGTCGCTGTGCAGCGCCACCTGAATGTCCATCTCTTCGGCCACCTCCAGCGAGCAGTTGATCGCCGCAGGCGTCGCGCCCCAGTCTTCGTGGATTTTCAGCCCGATAGCACCCGCGGCAATCTGCTCGCGCAGGGCATCCGGACTGGAGCCGTTACCTTTGCCGAGCAGGCCGATATTCACCGGCAGCGTATCGGCAGCCTGCAGCATGCGGGCGATATACCACGGCCCCGGCGTGCAGGTGGTGGCGTTGGTGCCCGCCGCCGGTCCGGTGCCGCCGCCGATCATGGTGGTGACGCCGGAGACCAGCGCCTCTTCCGCCTGCTGCGGGCAGATCCAGTGGATGTGGGTGTCGATCCCGCCTGCGGTGACGATCTTTCCTTCGGCGGCAATCACTTCGGTTGCGGCACCAATCGGGATCGTCACACCGGGCTGAATGTCCGGGTTTCCGGCTTTACCGACGGCAAAGATCCGCCCGTTCTTGACGCCGATATCGGCTTTCACGATCCCCCAGTGATCGACGATCAGTGCATTGGTGAGAACCAGATCCACGCAGTCGTCTGCGGTCATCTGCCCCTGACCCATGCCGTCGCGGATCACCTTCCCACCGCCGAATTTAACCTCTTCGCCGTAGACCGTGAGATCGTCTTCCACTTCGATCCACAGCTCGCTGTCGGCCAGCCGCACTTTATCCCCGGTGGTGGGGCCAAACATATCGGCATAGGCCTGGCGCGAAATCTCAGCCATGTTTCACCTCGCCCATCACCTCGCCGCGAAAGCCGACAATGCGCTGCGCACCTGCGACCTGAACCAGCGTCACTTCCCGCTTCTGGCCGGGCTCGAAGCGCACGGCGGTACCCGCCGGGATGTTCAGCCGGTAGCCTTTGGTGGCTTCCCGATCGAACTTCAGCGCCGGGTTGACCTCGTAAAAGTGGTAGTGCGATCCGACCTGGATCGGCCTGTCGCCGTGGTTTTCGACAATCACGGTTTGAGTTTCGCGCCCGACGTTGATCGCAATCGCGCCGGGCTGGATCTGATATTCGCCAGGGATCATCATGTGCTCCTTAGACGATCGGGTTATGGACGGTGACGAGCTTCGATCCGTCCGGGAAGGTGGCTTCGACCTGAATATCCGGGATCATCTCCGGCACGCCCTCCATCACCTGGTCGCGCCTCAGGACGTGGCGGCCTGCCTCCATCAGCGAGGCGACGGTTTCGCCATCGCGCGCGCCTTCCATGATGAAGGCGCTGATCAGCGCGACTGATTCCGGGTAATTGAGCTTTACCCCGCGCGCAAGGCGGCGTTCGGCAACCAGCGCGGCGGTGAACAGCAACAGCTTGTCTTTTTCTCTGGGGGTCAGTTCCATAACGTTTCTCTTATGTCTGCCAGATACGCGGCGAACAGGCGGTTTTGGTGGTGAGAAGCGGGCGAAGCGACTGCCAGATATCGCGCATCACCCGCTGGCAAATCAGGTTGTCGTGGGAGAGAAAACGCACCGACAGCAGGTCATCGGTGAGCGTTGCACCTGCATAATTTTCCAGCGGTGCGAGGCGTTCACGCACCGCCTCGAGATGTTCTTCCTGGGCAGGGTAGAACAGCAGCGTGCCGAGCCACGGATGCCCGGCGACGGGCGTGAGATCGCCGTCGCTAAGGTGCTGACGCTCAATCAGGCGCGGCTCGTCATCTACCCACACCTCAAGACGGCTCTCCAGCGTGCCGTGGCTGAAGGTTTCGTTTATCACCGGGCGGCCCAGGCAGTACAGCTCCCACGTCAGCAGCGTGCTGGAGGCCTTCAGGTGGAAAACGGAGCGCAGCGCGGCATTCGCGCCGGGAAAAATAATCGTGTCCTGCGGCAGCCACTCCAGGGTGGAATCTTCCTCGAGATAAAAATGCTGATTCAGGCGAGCCTGTGGGCCGCTGCTGCGATAGAACTTGCTGGCGCCGGGCATGGTGATAAGCGCATGGCTTTTGGCGTCCAGACGCACGGTGATATCCAGCGTATCGCCGCCCACAACCCCGCCTGGCGGGTGCAGCAGATAAAGGTGGCAGGTTTCCCCTTCGGGGTAAAACGGACGTTGAACGGTGAGCGGCCCGACGTGGTGGGCGGAGTGCAGGAGGGTTTTCTCAGGGGTGTGACAAAACTGCAGGGCAAGCGATGCCTGCCAGCCTTTGTACGAATTATCAGTGACCTGAGCTGCTAACATGCTGCATCCATTTCCACACCATCGGGATATGTTTCAGTATGCCCTGGCGGAAATGAAGGCTGTCATATGAGTCGCTTATGGATAAAAAACCGGCTCTTGTGAGCCGGTTTGCGGGACTAGCGGTAATCCTCCGCATCCACATCATACCCCGACGGCTCCCAGCGGATTGCCAGCAGCGATGCCAGGCCGATAAACGGTGCCAGCGCAATCACCCAGAACACGGCGGTATCCAGCGAGGCGACCAGCAGCGGGAACAGGAACAGCGACAGCGTCGAGCTGCTGCGCATCAGCGTCTGGTTGAGACCCACACCCACGCCGCGCAGCGAGGTCGGGTAGCTCAGCGAGGCGAACGTCATGGTATGCGCGCCCGGGCCAAAGCCCTGACCGAACAGGAATAGCGCCAGCATCGCGACGGCGAGCACCCCTTCAGAGGCGCCTTCAGGGCGGCCAATCAGCGCCAGTCCCAGCAGCGCGACCAGCTGGCAGGCATAACCCGCAAGCGACATCCGCCAGGCACCGAAGCGCGGTACGTAGCGTACCGCCAGCAGTCCGCCAACGAAGGCAAACAGCAGGTTAAGCGCCAGAGAAATGAGAATGGTGGTCAGCATCGACTGGACAAAGAAGCTGGAGATGATCACCGGCAGGCCAAACGCCACGGCGTTATAGGCAAACGAGGAGACGACGGACAGCAGCGTGGCGAGCGTCGTGCGGCGTAAGTAGATGCCGCGGAACAGGTTCAGATAGTTTGACCATTTCGCTTTATTCACGACAGGTGCGGGCTGGCTGAGCGCGTCCTGCGGCACGTGGGCATTGATGTTATACGACTGGCGTAAAATGGACGCCGCCTCTTTCAGGTTGCCCTGATTCGCCGCCCAGACCGGCGATTCGCTCATGTAGCGGCTGCGTATGGCGATAATCACCAGCGCGGGCACCGCGCCAAAGCCGAGAATCAAACGCCACAGCCAGTCGCTGTGGCTTTCCGGCAGCACGGCGTAGAAGAAAAGCACCAGCAGGTAGGAGATACTGATGGCGGCATACCAGGTGGGGCACCACATCGCGACGCTGGAGGCCTTATTGCCGGGCCCTTTCAGCCTGGCGAACTCGCTTAAAAACGCCATCGCCACGGGAAGATCGATCCCGACCCCGAGCCCCATCACAAAGCGGGCGCCCACGAGCACATATTCGTTCGGAGCCAGTGCACAGGCGATAGCGGCCACCACGAAGAACACCATATCAGCCATAAAAACGCGGTAGCGCCCGATTTTATCCGTGAGATAGCCGCCAAGCAGCGCCCCGACAATGGCGCCAAAGGTAATCGCCGAGGCCACCATGCCGGTACCGGTGGGCGTCAGGTTAAATTCGCGGGTGATGTCTTTAATGCCGAATGCCAGCGCGCCCAGATCGTAGGCATCGAGGAAAATGCCGCCCAGCGCGATACCGACTACGATACGGGCGTTTGCCCGGCCCTGAGAACCGTCATTAACGAGGCGTGATACATCCGATGCACTGCGCACCCACTGGATGTCGCCATCAGGGGGAATACCTGCCGTTGAAAGGGGAGTAGATTCTGTGATTTCAGCCATTTTCTTCTTATGCGGTTGTGTTGTGTCCCTAACAGTTACCACAGGCAGAAGGTGACCAAAATCACATTTGGCTATAAGGCATAACTAACCCTTCGGAGCGTCTTTTTTCTTTCTCTTGAGCTTCGTCCAGATTTTGGTCTCCTGACGACGCCACAGGCGCTGGATATTGTCGTGATGACGCAGCAGGATAAGACAGGAGAGCATCGACACCGGGAAGGTGAACTGGGGTTTGAACCACCAGACGTAGAACGGGGCGATCAGCGCGCTGACGATAGCGCCCAGCGACGAATAGCCGCTCAGCAGAATGGTCAGAAGCCAGGTCCCGGCCATCACGCCGGTCAGGTCCCAGCCGATGGGGGCAATGGCACCAAAGGCGGTCGCCACACCTTTGCCGCCTTTAAAGCCGAAGAATACGGGCCAGATGTGGCCGACGCAGGCAGCAATAGCAATGAGCCCCAGCCAGAACGGCGTGACGCCCAGCGCATACGCGCCCCAGACGGGTAGCATCCCTTTCAGAACATCAAAAATCAAAACCGCTACGGCTGCTCCCTTGCCGCCAATTCGTAGTACGTTGGTCGCCCCCGGATTCCCGGAACCATTTTCACGCGGGTCAGGTAACCCGGCAATGCGGCAGACCAGAATGGCGCTGGAGATTGAGCCGCAAAGATAGGCGAGGAGGATCATTCCAGGCGCGATTGCACTCATAACGCTGTTCCGTTTTGAAAATGTATCTGTATTCTCAGCATCTGTGGATAATACGCATAATTCGCCGGAAGTGGTATCCGGTTTAGCCAAAAAGCAGGCAGGTCGTGATGGATATTGTATTTATAGAGCAACTTTCGGTAATCACCACTATTGGTGTTTACGACTGGGAACAGACCATCGAGCAGAAACTGGTGTTCGATATCGAAATGGGCTGGGATAACCGCAAATCGGCAAAAAGCGATGACGTGAACGACTGTCTGAGCTATGCCGACATCAGTGAAACGGTCATCAACCATGTGGAAGGGCAACGTTTTGCGCTGGTCGAACGGGTGGCTGAAGAAGTCGCAGAATTGCTGCTGAAAAAATTCAACTCACCGTGGGTGCGCATCAAGCTGAGCAAACCGGGCGCGGTGGCGCGCGCCGCCAACGTTGGCGTCATCATTGAGCGTGGCACAAATCTGAAAGGCAAGAATTAACGTCATAATTGCTAAACCAATTTAGGTTATACCGGTCTCAAGACTGTATCTTATCGGTTGTCCGTGTGGGACACCGTTTTTTTATATCTTTTTAGGGGTTTATAGATGAGCGATATGCACTCGCTGCTGGTGGCGGCAATACTGGGTGTGGTCGAAGGATTGACGGAATTTTTGCCGGTGTCCAGTACGGGCCATATGATTATCGTTGGCCATCTGCTGGGCTTTGAAGGGGATACCGCAAAAACGTTTGAAGTGGTGATCCAACTGGGTTCGATTCTGGCGGTGGTGGTGATGTTCTGGCGCCGTCTGTTTGGTCTGATTGGTATCCATTTTGGCCGTCCGCCGCAGCACGAAGGGATGAGTAAAGGTCGCCTGTCGCTGGTCCATATTCTGCTCGGGATGGTCCCGGCGGTGGTGCTGGGCCTGGTTTTCCACGACGCTATCAAATCGCTGTTTAACCCGATTAACGTGATGTACGCGCTGGTGGTGGGCGGCTTCCTGCTGATCGCTGCGGAAGTGCTGAAGCCAAAAACGCCGCGCGCGGAAGGTCTGGACGATATGACGTATCGTCAGGCGTTTATCATTGGCTGCTTCCAGTGTCTGGCGCTGTGGCCGGGCTTCTCGCGTTCAGGCGCTACCATCTCCGGCGGGATGCTGATGGGCGTAAGCCGTTACGCCGCGTCAGAGTTCTCGTTCCTGCTGGCGGTGCCGATGATGATGGGCGCCACCGTACTCGACGTCTATAAGAGCTATCACTTCCTGACGGCTGGCGACATTCCGATGTTCGCCGTTGGCTTCATCACCGCGTTTATCGTGGCGCTGATTGCCATCAAAACCTTCCTGCAGTTGATTAAGCGTATCTCGTTTATTCCGTTCGCGATCTATCGCTTTATCGTCGCGGCTGCGGTGTACGTGGTCTTCTTCTGACCGATGGCCCTCAGTCTTTTGGCTGAGGGCAATGCTTTTCTTTCCAGTCAGACACCGCCTGAATTCGCCGTTTCGTGAGTTCTTCACGAATTTCCGGTCCTTTGAATCCCGCCTCGACAACGTCCTTCGTGGGCACCGCTTTCGCTACCTCCCAGGCTTTACGCAGTAAACGTCCCTGCGGGTAATCGCACGCTTCAAACCCGGTACGCCCGCGCACGTCAGCTTCGCTGGTCAGCGCGATTTGCTCTACGCGCTGGGGTTTGCGCCAGGCGTCGATATTATCGAAAAGCTTAACGATGGTGGCCGGTTTCAGGATGGGGAAGGTGTGGATCAGATCGTGGAATTCGGCCACCAGTTTCGCCAGATCGCGGATCTCGTTCGGCACGCGCAGACGCTGGCACAGCCCCTCGACCAGCTTCACCCCTGCCGGACCGTGTCCGTGGTGGCGAGGCCAGAATTCTTTTGGCGTTAAGCCTTTGCCGAGATCGTGGCACAGGGTGGAAAAGCGCACGTCCACGTCAGGGCTGAGCATGGCCGCCATGCTCAGGGTCATCAGCGTATGTACGCCGGTATCAATTTCCGGGTGCCATTTTGCCGGGGCAGGTACGCCAAACAGCGCGTCTATTTCCGGGAACAGCACCTTCAGCGCGCCGCAGTCGCGCAGGACCTGGAAAAAGACCTGCGGGTTGCGCGTGGTGAGTGCATTTTCCGTCTCTTTCCAGACGCGCTCTGGCGTCAGGTGTTCCAGCTCGCCCGCCTCGGTCATGGCGGTCATCAGCGCCATTGTCTCATCTGCAATACGGAAACTGAGATGGGCGTAACGCGCGGCAAAGCGCGCCACGCGCAGCACGCGGAGCGGATCTTCAGAAAACGCCGGGGAGACGTGACGTAAAAGACGGTTGCGCAGATCGTCCTGACCGCCATAGGCGTCAACGATCTGCCCGTGCTCGTCCTGCGCCAGCGCGTTGATGGTGAGATCGCGGCGCAGGAGATCTTGCTCCAGCGTCACGTCCGGCGCGGCATAGCAGGTGAAGCCCGTATAGCCCGAGCCCGATTTCCGCTCGGTACGCGCCAGGGCATACTCTTCACGGCTTTTCGGGTGCAGGAACACGGGAAAATCGCGGCCTACCTGCTGGTAGCCCGCGTCGAGCATCTCTTCAGGGGTGGCGCCAACCACCACCCAGTCTTTATCTTTGACCGGCAGACCTAACAACGCATCACGTACCGCACCACCGACCAGATAACTCTTCACGCCCAACTCTCCCGTTTTCTCTTTTCCAGAATGATACGTAAGTCTGGCAGAGAAGACGAATTAGTTCATCCAGCGGTCTTTACGCTTACGGCTTGGGATCAGATGCGGCAGGACCAGACCCAGTACCAGACCCACGCCCAGCACGCCACCGCCATACATAAACCACTGCATGATAATGGTGCGCTGTTTGTCGTCGAGCTGCAGGTTGGCGGCATTCACTTTCTTCTGCGCGACAATCAGCTCGTTTTTCAGTTTCTGGTTCTCTTCTTTCAGGCCGTTAATCACACCGTCGCTTTGCGCCACTTTCTGCTGCATTTCAGCGGTGCGCTGGTTCCAGGTGCCGTCGATGTTGTTCAGCTTGTCGGTCAGGGTCTTCACCTGGTTTTCCAGATCCGGCACGCGCGTGCGCAGGCTTGGCACGGTGCTCAACTCTTTCAGCGGGATCCAGGAAGTACGACCGGTACTGTCGCGAACCTGACCGTAGTTGGTGTCCGCATTGGTTTGTAACAGGGTGACTTCCTCGCCGGCATTTACCGTGCCCACGAGGCGATAATTATCTCCGGGGCCACTGCGTACCCAGGTGTTCAGTTCGTCAGAAACGTAACGCTTTTCTTCAGCGTGCACGGCGGTTGCGGCGCTAAAAGCGAGTAAAGTAAGTCCAATCAGGCGTAATTTAAGCATCATTAGTCGTTATTTTCATAAATAGTGGAACGATAGTAGTGGCAACAGTGTCTCTACGCAAAGCATTCGTCAGCAATCAGAATCATCTGTGTCACGACTCTACACATTTACGCCCGACAAATTGCTCATTGCATGGCAATTTGGCGCAAAATACTATGTACTGACAAACAAATGGCGAGGAAGTTCGCCCTCATTGACGCGTCTGTGACGCACGCAAAAGTACAAGGCTATGGCACAAGAAATCGAATTAAAGTTTATCGTCGAAAAAGACAGCGTTGACGCACTCCGCCAGCATCTGCATACGCTTTCCGGCGAACACCATGCACCGGTACAGCTGCTTAATATCTATTACGAAACGCCAGACAACTGGCTGCGCCGCCACGATATGGGGCTGCGTATCCGCGGCGCGGGCGGGCGCTACGAGATGACGATGAAAATTGCCGGCCACGTGGTCGGCGGCTTGCATCAGCGCCCGGAATACAATATCGACATCAGCAAGCCAGAACTTGAGCTGGAACGTTTTCCGGCGGAAGTCTGGCCGGAAGGCGAGCTGCCTTCCACGCTGGCGGAACAGGTGCAGCCGCTGTTCAGCACCGATTTCTGGCGCGAAAAATGGCTGGTGACGGAAGGTAAAAGCCGCATCGAAATTGCCCTCGATCTGGGGGACGTGAAGGCGGGTGAGTTCCAGGAACCGATTTGCGAACTGGAGCTTGAGCTGCTGGAAGGGGACGCCAATGACGTGCTGAAGCTGGCGCGCAGGCTGGTGAGCCAGTCCGGATTACGTCAGGGAAGCCTGAGTAAAGCCGCGCGAGGTTACCATCTGGCCGCCGGAAATGCGCCGCGCGTGCTGAAAGAGACGACCATTTTGCACGTTGCGCCGAAAGCCAGCGTTGAACAGGGTCTGGAAGCCGCGCTGGAGCTGGCGCTTTCTCAGTGGCAATATCATGAAGAGCTGTGGGTGCGGAATGTGAAAAACGCCAAATCCCACGTGCTGGCGGCGATTGCTCTGGTGCGCCATACCCTTGCGCTGTTCGGCGGTATTGTTCCTCGCAAAGCGAGCGCTCACTTACGTGACCTGCTGACGCAGACCGAAACGCTGATGCTCTCCGATGTCTCGGCGCAAACGGCGATCTACAGCCCGCAAACCGCCACGGCAAAACTGGCGCTGACCGAGTTTCTGGTGACGCGCGGCTGGCGCGCCTTCCTGGATGCGAAAGCAGAGGCCAAAATCGCGGAAAACTTTAAGCGTTTCGCGGATATTCATCTTTCCCGTCATGCCGCTGAACTGAAGAGCACCTTTGCCTATCCGCTCGGCGATAAGTATGGCGATCAGCTTCCCCGTCTGTCGCGCAACATCGACAGCATGCTGCTCCTTTCCGGTGCCTACGACGGGCCACAGGCGCAGGCGTGGCTGGAAAACTGGCAGGGGCTGAAGCATGCCATCGAAACCCGCCAGCATATTGAGATTGAGCATTTCCGTAACGAGGCCATTTCGCAGGAGCCGTTCTGGCTGCACAGCGGAAAACGTTAACTCTGGCAAGGAACCCCTAAAATGCCGCTTTCTTCACCGTTACAGCAGCAGTGGCAGACCGTGTGCGAACGTCTGCCTGAGTCATTACCGGCGTCATCGTTAAGCGAGCAGGCGAAAAGCGTGCTCGCCTTCAGTGATTTTGTGCAGGAAAGCATCACCGCCTACCCGGACTGGCTGATGGAGCTTGAGAACGCACCGCCGCAGGCGGACGAGTGGCGGCACTATGCCGGCTGGCTGCATGCCGCACTCGAAGACGTAGCGGATGAGACGACGCTGATGCGCGTCCTGCGTCAGTTCCGCCGTCGGGTGATGGTGCGCATTGCCTGGGCTCAGGCGCTGGAGCTGGTGAGCGAAGAGAGTACGCTGCAGCAGCTAAGCGAGCTGGCGCAAACGCTGATTGTCGCCGCGCGCGACTGGCTCTACGCCGCCTGCTGTAAAGAGTGGGGCACGCCGTGCAGCGAGGAAGGGGTTCCTCAGCCGCTGTTGATTCTGGGGATGGGCAAGCTGGGCGGCTGCGAGCTGAACTTCTCCTCCGATATCGACCTGATTTTTGCCTGGCCTGAGAACGGCTCCACGCGCGGCGGCCGTCGCGAGCTGGACAACGCCCAGTTCTTTACCCGTCTCGGTCAGCGTCTGATTAAGGCGCTGGATCAGCCCACGCAGGACGGTTTTGTTTACCGTGTGGACATGCGCCTGCGTCCGTTTGGCGACAGCGGCCCGCTGGTGCTGAGCTTTGCCGCGCTGGAAGATTATTACCAGGAGCAGGGGCGCGACTGGGAGCGTTATGCGATGGTTAAAGCGCGGATCATGGGCGACAGCGACGACGCCTACGCCAACGAGCTGCGCGCCATGCTGCGCCCGTTCGTGTTCCGTCGCTATATCGACTTCAGCGTCATCCAGTCCCTGCGCAATATGAAAGGGATGATCGCCCGTGAGGTTCGCCGTCGTGGGCTGAAGGACAACATCAAGCTTGGCGCGGGCGGCATTCGCGAAATCGAATTTATCGTCCAGGTCTTCCAGCTGATTCGCGGCGGGCGTGAGCCGTCGTTACAGTCCCGTTCACTGCTGCCGACGCTGAGCGCCATCGAGCAGCTGCACCTGCTGCCGGACGGCGACGCGCAAACCCTGCGCGAGGCCTATCTGTTCCTGCGTCGTCTGGAAAACCTGCTGCAAAGCATCAACGACGAACAGACCCAGACCCTGCCGGGGGATGACCTTAACCGGGCGCGTCTGGCCTGGGGGATGCGCGTGGACGACTGGTCAATGCTGACCGAACGGCTCGATGCCCATATGGCAGGCGTGCGCCGCATCTTTAACGAACTGATCGGTGATGACGAAAGCGAATCGCAGGACGATGCGCTCTCCGAGCACTGGCGCGAGCTGTGGCAGGATGCGCTCCAGGAAGATGACACCACGCCGGTGCTGACGCACTTAACCGACGACGCGCGCCATCGCGTGGTGGCGCTGATCGCCGATTTCCGTCTTGAGCTGAACAAACGCGCCATCGGCCCGCGCGGCCGTCAGGTGCTGGATCACCTGATGCCGCACCTGCTGAGCGAGGTCTGCTCGCGGGCGGATGCGCCGGTGCCGCTGTCGCGCATGATGCCGTTGCTGAGCGGGATCATCACGCGTACCACGTACCTTGAGCTTTTGAGCGAGTTTCCGGGGGCGCTGAAGCATCTGATTACGCTCTGCGCCGCCTCGCCGATGGTGGCCAACAAGCTGGCGCGCTATCCGCTTCTGCTGGATGAACTGCTCGACCCGAACACCCTGTATCAACCCACGGCGACGGATGCCTACCGGGACGAGCTGCGTCAGTATCTGCTGCGCGTGCCGGAAGAAGACGAAGAGCAGCAGCTGGAGGCGCTGCGCCAGTTTAAGCAGGCCCAGATGCTGCGCGTGGCGGCGGCGGACATCGCCGGAACGCTGCCGGTGATGAAAGTGAGCGATCACTTAACCTGGCTCGCGGAGGCGATCATCGACGCGGTAGTGCAGCAGGCGTGGGTGCAGATGGTGGCCCGCTACGGCCAGCCGAAGCACCTTGCTGACCGTGAGGGGCGAGGGTTTGCCGTGGTCGGTTACGGCAAGCTTGGCGGCTGGGAGCTGGGATACAGCTCCGATCTGGATTTAATCTTCCTGCACGACTGCCCGGTTGACGTGATGACCGACGGCGAGCGCGAGATTGACGGGCGTCAGTTCTACCTGCGCCTCGCGCAGCGCATCATGCACCTGTTCAGCACCCGCACCTCGTCGGGCATTTTGTATGAAGTCGATGCGCGCCTGCGTCCGTCCGGCGCGGCGGGCATGCTGGTGACCTCAACGGAATCCTTCGCCGATTACCAGAAGAATGAAGCCTGGACATGGGAGCATCAGGCGCTGGTGCGCGCCCGCGTGGTGTATGGCGATCCGCAGCTCAAAACGCAGTTCGATGCTATTCGTAAGGACGTCATGACCACCTCACGCGAGGGCAGTACGCTGCAGACCGAAGTGCGCGAGATGCGCGAGAAAATGCGCGCGCATCTCGGCAATAAACACCGCGATCGTTTTGATATCAAAGCCGACGAGGGCGGGATCACCGATATTGAGTTCATTACCCAGTATCTGGTGCTGCTCCACGCCCACGACAAGCCGAAGCTGACCCGCTGGTCTGATAACGTGCGCATTCTGGAACTGCTGGCGCAAAACGACATCATGGACGAACAGGAGGCGCAGGCCTTAACCCGCGCCTACACGACGCTGCGCGACGAGCTTCATCACCTGGCGCTGCAGGAGGAACCGGGGCACGTGGCGCTGGACTGTTTCACTGCTGAACGCGCTCAGGTAACGGCCAGCTGGCAGAAGTGGCTGGTGGAACCGTGCGTAACAAATCAAGTGTGATATTATCGCGCGCAAATTGTGAATCTTTCTGGAGTCAGGAATGAAAGTAACACTGCCAGAGTTTGAACGTGCTGGGGTAATGGTTGTTGGGGATGTGATGCTGGATCGCTACTGGTATGGACCGACCAGCCGCATCTCTCCGGAAGCACCGGTACCGGTGGTAAAGGTCGACACCATTGAAGAGCGTCCCGGCGGCGCGGCAAACGTGGCGATGAACATTGCCTCTCTGGGCGCGCACTCGCGTCTGGTGGGCTTGACCGGCATCGACGATGCGGCGCGCGCGCTGAGTAAGTCGCTGGCGGACGTGAACGTGAAGTGCGACTTCGTTTCGGTTCCGACCCACCCGACCATCACCAAGCTGCGCGTGCTGTCTCGCAACCAGCAGCTGATCCGCCTCGACTTTGAAGAAGGGTTCGAAGGCGTTGATCCCGAGCCGCTGCACGAGCGCATTAACCAGGCGCTGGGCAATATCGGCGCGCTGGTGCTGTCCGACTACGCGAAAGGCGCGCTGGCGAGCGTGCAGACGATGATCCAGCTGGCGCGTAAGGCCAGCGTACCGGTGCTGATCGACCCGAAAGGCACCGACTTTGAGCGCTATCGCGGCGCGACGCTGCTGACGCCAAACCTCTCCGAGTTTGAGGCGGTGGCGGGCAAGTGCAAAACCGAGGAAGAGCTGGTTGAGCGCGGCATGAAGATCATTGCTGACTTTGAGCTGTCCGCGCTGCTGGTGACCCGCTCCGAGCAGGGGATGACGCTGCTGCAGCCGGGCAAGGCGCCGCTGCATATGCCAACCCAGGCGCAGGAAGTGTACGACGTGACCGGTGCCGGTGATACGGTGATCGGCGTGCTGGCGGCGACGCTGGCCGCAGGAAACTCCCTGGAAGAGGCGTGCTACTTCGCTAACGCCGCGGCGGGTGTAGTCGTCGGTAAGCTCGGCACCTCAACCGTTTCCCCAATCGAGCTGGAAAACGCGGTGCGCGGCCGTGCGGACACCGGTTTCGGTGTGATGACCGAAGACGAGCTTAAAGTGGCCGTCGCCGCCGCGCGCAAGCGCGGTGAGAAAGTGGTGATGACCAACGGCGTGTTTGACATTCTGCACGCGGGTCACGTCTCCTATCTGGCGAATGCGCGCAAGCTGGGCGATCGCCTGATTGTGGCTGTGAACAGCGATGCGTCGACGAAACGCCTGAAGGGTGAAACGCGTCCGGTGAACCCACTTGAGCAGCGGATGATCGTACTCGGCGCGCTGGAAGCCGTGGACTGGGTAGTGTCGTTTGAAGAAGACACACCGCAGCGTCTGATTGCCGGTATTCTGCCGGATCTGCTGGTAAAAGGCGGTGATTACAAGCCGGAGCAAATCGCGGGCAGCGAAGAGGTCTGGGCCAATGGCGGTGAAGTGATGGTGCTCAACTTTGAGGACGGGTGTTCCACCACCAACATCATCAAGAAGATCCAGAAAGACAGTCAGTAAAAAAAACGGGCCAGCTGGCCCGTTTATTTTTTCACCCTCTCCCTGTGGGAGAGGGCTGGGGTGAGGGCATCAGGCCGCACTTACTCCTGGTCATCCACCGGTGGAATGGCCGGTGCTGGCTTCACTTCTTCCGGCGCATTGCGGTTTTCCAGCTCGGTCAGACGCTGTTCCAGCAGCGCCAGCTTCTCGCGGGTGCGCAGCAGAACCTGGGTCTGCACGTCAAACTCTTCGCGGCTGACTAAATCAAGGCGAACCAACTGCGCCTGCAGCGTCTGGCGGATTTTCTTCTCAACGTCATCACCAAATTCACGAATGCCTTTTGGCATGGATTCATGAACCTGACGCGCGATCTGCTCAATTTTCTTCGGGTCAATCATTGTCGTTTCCCTTGATGGAAAGGTGTTAGTGTCCATTGTAGCGCGTCATGCCCGGGGTAAACAAAATTGTTTGATGCTTATGCATTGCCCAGGATAATCAATAGCGTTATAGTTATCTCGCTTATTCTCAGGGCGGGGCGAAATTCCCCACCGGCGGTAAATCAGCGTGACGCTGAAAGCCCGCGAGCGCTTTGGGTGAAAACTCAAAGGTCAGCAGATCCGGTGTAATTCCGGGGCCGACGGTTAGAGTCCGGATGGGAGAGAGTAACGATCCAGTCGGGCATGGGCCCGCTCACGTTATCTTTTTGCCGCTTATACGGCGCTCCTAAGACTGCCCTGATTCTGGTAACCATAATGTTAATGAGGTTTTTTTACCATGAATCAGACGCTACTTTCCTCTTTTGGCACTTCAACTCAACGTGTTGAACATGCACTGGATGCACTGCGCGAAGGCCGCGGTGTGATGGTGCTTGACGATGAAAACCGTGAAAACGAAGGCGACATGATTTTCGCCGCCGAAAACATGACCGTTGAACAGATGGCGCTGACCATCCGTCACGGCAGCGGCATCGTATGCCTGTGTATTACCGAAGATCGTCGTAAGCAGCTCGAGCTGCCGATGATGGTCGAAAACAACACCAGCGCCTTTGGTACCGGTTTTACCGTGACTATTGAAGCGGCGCATGGCGTGACCACCGGTGTGTCTGCGGCTGACCGTCTGACCACCGTACGTGCCGCGATTGCTGACGGTGCGAAGCCATCCGATCTGCATCGTCCAGGCCACGTCTTCCCACTGCGCGCGCAGGCGGGCGGCGTCCTGACCCGCGGCGGTCACACCGAAGCGACCATCGACCTGGTGACGCTGGCGGGCTTCAAACCTGCGGGTGTGCTGTGTGAACTGACCAACGATGACGGCACTATGGCGCGCGCGCCGGAGTGCATCACCTTTGCGCGTCTGCACAACATGCCGGTGGTCACGATTGAAGATCTGGTGGAGTATCGCCAGGCGCACGAGCGCAAAGCCAGCTGATAATAAAAACGCCGGGATATCCCGGCGTTTTTTTACCCGATTCCTGCGGTCTGCAGCAGAACCAGGCTTAATCCCATCACCGACATTCCGCACAGCACGCCATAGCTGGGGTTGTTGTTAGGATCTATCTCCTTCGCCAGCGGCATCAGTTCATCCACCGAAAGTGCAACCATGATCCCGGCTACCGCTGCCATAATCGCCGCCATCACTACCGGAGAGACCAGGCTACCAAGGATCAGCCAGGCCAGCACGCCGCCAAGGATTTCGGCCATCCCGGAAATACCTGCCCAGAACACTGCGGTGCGTTTCGAGCCCGTGGCGGCATAGACCGGTCCGGCGACGGCCAGTCCTTCAGGAATATTGTGTAAGGCCACCGCCAGTGCGATGCCAAAGCCCATTTCCAGATTGCTGCTGGCCGTCACGTAGGTGGCGACCCCTTCCGGGAAATTATGCAGGCTGATGCCCAGCGTCAGCAGAACCGCCGTTCGCTTAATATTCCGCGGCATGGGCGTTACGTTTTTCTGCATTAAATCCTGCGGATGCGCGTGCGGCAGCATCCGGTCGAGGGCAAAGTACCCCAGCAGGCCAAAAACAAACATGCCGTAACCCAGCAGCGGAGACATGCCTTCTGTGCCCAGCGCGGCAGGCAGCATCTCCATCAGGGAGATGAGCAGCATGATCCCGGCAGCAAAGCCCAGCGAGAAGGCCAGCACGCGGTTAGAGGGCTTTTGACCAAGTACGCCGAGGATCGCACCGATAAAGGTCGCAGCGCCCGCGAGTATGGTCAGGATCAAGGGGACTGACATGCATAACTCCTTTTGATAATGATTCTCATTAATATAAATGATTCATTTCTGGCAAAGCGAGGGGCGAACCCCGGCTTTACACATTCCTTACATTCAAATTTCCTGATGATGATCTTCACGCTTATCTGCGTTCATCTTTGCCGGATTGCGCGTAATGTAGCACCATTAAATTGACACCTTCTGTAAGGATATCACCATGACTTCTTCCCGTATGCCAGCCCTGTTTTTAGGCCACGGCAGCCCTATGAACGTTCTGGAAGACAACGTCTATACCCGCGCATGGCGTAGCCTGGGCGAGACGTTGCCGCGTCCAAAAGCGATTGTGGTGGTATCCGCGCACTGGTTCACCCGTGGAACGGGCGTGACTGCCATGGAAGCGCCAAAAACCATTCATGATTTTGGCGGCTTCCCGCAGGCGCTGTATGACACGCATTATCCAGCCCCCGGCTCGCCTGAGCTGGCACAAAGGCTGGTGGATCTGCTGGCGCCTGTTCCTGTAACGCTGGATAAAGAAGCCTGGGGTTTTGACCATGGCTCCTGGGGCGTGCTGATTAAAATGTATCCTGATGCGGATATCCCGATGGTGCAGCTGAGCATCGACAGCACCAAACCGGCCGCCTGGCATCTGGAGATGGGCCGCAAGCTGGCAACGCTTCGTGATGAAGGCATCATGCTGGTGGCAAGCGGCAACGTGGTGCACAACCTGCGTACAGCGCGCTGGCACGGTGAGAATACGCCTTACCCGTGGGCGACCGCTTTTAACGACTACGTTAAAGCAAACCTGACGTGGCAGGGGCCGGCTGAGGAGCATCCGCTGGTGAACTATCTGGATCATGAGGGCGGTTCGCTTTCTAACCCGACGCCGGAACACTTCCTGCCGCTGCTGTACGTGCTTGGCGCGTGGGATGGTCAGGAGCCGGTTACGATCCCGGTTGACGGTATTGAGATGGGGAGTCTGAGTATGCTGTCGGTGCAGGTGGGGTAATAAAAGCAAAACGGCAACTTCAGGTTGCCGTTTTTAGTGTGTGCACCCTCTCCCTGTGGGAGAGGGCTGGGGTGAGGGCATCAGGCCGCAGTCTTACTCCACAAAAATATGCGGATAGAACCGCGACAGATCCTGCGTGATCAGCGCGCGATCTTCGCGAATGCCAATTCCGGCTGGCAGATCGTTGATGAGCCAGCTGCCAATCAGCGTATAGCTGTCGCCAAATTTCGGCAGTGGATAGAACTCCTGGACGATCATCCCTTCTTCGCCGTACGGCCCTTCAACCGCTTCCAGCGTCTTACCGTTTTCGATAATCGACACGTTCGCGCCTTCGCGGGAGAAGATCGGCTTAACGACGTATTTCTCCATCTGCGGGTAATCATCTTCCGCAAAATACGCCGGCAGCAGGTTCGGGTGATTCGGGAACATCTCCCAGAGCATCGGCAGCAGGGCTTTGTTAGAGATAATGCTCTTCCAGGCCGGTTCCAGCCAGCGCACGCCAGCATCTTCCAGCTTGGTGGAGAACATCTCGCGGAGCATGTACTCCCACGGGTAGAGCTTGAACAGGTTGCTGATCACCTGATCCTGCGTATCCGTAAACTGACCTTTTTCACCCAGGCCGATATCCTCGATATAGAGGAACTCGGTCGCCACCTCCGCTTCGGCAGCGCAGTCCTGCAGATACTGAACCGTGCCACGGTCTTCTTCCGTGTCGCGGCAGCAGGCGAGATGCAGCAGGTTGAAGCCAAACTGCTCGCGTAGCTCGGCGAAGCGCTCGATCAGCTTCTCCTGCAGGCTGTTGAACTGGTCGCTGCCTTCCGGCAGGTTTCCGGCATTGGCCTGGTCTTCCAGCCAGATCCACTGGAAGAACGCCGCTTCGTACAGGGACGTTGGGGTATCGGCGTTGTTTTCCAGAAGCTTCGGTTCACCTTTGCCGTCCCACGCCAGATCCAGGCGAGAGTAAAGCGAAGGCTGATTTGTTTTCCACGACTGGCGGACAAAGCTCCAGGTGTGCTTCGGAATGCGGAACTTTGCCATCAGCTCGTCGCTGTCGATGACCTTTTCCACGACCTTCAGGCACATCTGATGCAGCTCTGCCGTCACCTCTTCCAGCTTCTCAACCTGGGCCAGCGTGAGCTTGTAGTAAGCGTCTTCACACCAGTACGGCTCGCCGTACATGGTATGGAAGTTAAAACCGTACTCGGTGGCTTTTTCACGCCAGTCCGGGCGCTCGGTGATACTGACTCGTTCCATGATCAGCCGCCCATTGAGCGAGTAGAGGAGGTGCCTGTCGCGCTGCGCTGCATGCTGGTCTGCTTCGCCACCGATTCACCAAACCCGCCGCGGGTGATGGTGCTGGTCGTCGCAGGCTTCGGCGCCATTGCCGTTTTCGGTACCGTCACGGTGCGGCCAGGCGTCGCTGCGCCGTAGCCTTTACCGCTGGCATCGGTATATTGACCGTAAGCCGGGCTGGCCGGGTTTTTCGAGCTAAACAGCGGCTGCTGCTGGTAGCCTGCACCGCCGCCCATCAGGCGACCCATCATGTAGCCTGCCATCAGCGGCATCCAGAAGCTGCCGCTGGACTGCGCCTGCGCCTGATTTTCAGGTGCGGTGCTGGCCTGGGCCGGTGCCTGCTGGCACTGACCTTCACCGAATTCCGCCACGCAGTCTTCGCGTGAGGCATATTTCGGCGCGGTACGTTCTGCTTCTTTCAGCGCGCTCGTATAAGCCGTTTTACACTCGGCGGCTTTGCCGGTTGCGGCAGAGCAGTCGTCTGCGTTTTGATACAGCGAAACCGTTTCGTCATTTTTCTCACAGCCTGCCAGCATAAAGACAGCCGTGACCGCCAGCGCAACAGGGGTGAGGTGACGCGCGTTCCAGCTCTTGCGGAACGAAGCGTGATTTATAGATTTTGTCCGTTTCATCTTTGTCTTCCAGGACCCAGTGGTAATAACGCTCAGGATAGAGGATGAGTGGTTGAAAATGAAGCGAAGAGGGGCGGAATCAGGGGGATCTTTACGTTGGCTTACGTTCGGATGTGATTCAGATGCTCCCTCTCCCTGTGGGAGAGGGGCGGGGTGAGGGCATCAGGCCGCACCAGGCCTGATGACACTCTTAATTACGGAACGGATTATTGCCCTTGCTGGCAGGCGCTGTGGTGCGTGCGGCAGCGGGCTGTGCAGCAGGGGTGTTGCTGTTAGCGTTGAAGTTATCAACCGCGGCAACCTGATCAGGATTCTCTGGTGCAACGCTCTCCGGAGAGGTGGAGACCGGCTTGCCCAGTGCGCTGTTCAGCATCTGCAGGTCTTGCTCGTTCAGCGTACCCAGAGCCTGCTTAATGTTCAGCTGGTTAATCAGGTACTGATAACGCGCGCTGGAGAGCTGCTGTTTCGCGTTGTACAGCGTGGTGGTCGCGTCGAGCACGTCAACGATAGTACGTGTACCGACCGAGTAACCCGCTTCCATCGCGTCCAGAGAGCTCTGTGCAGACACAACGGCCTGTTTATAGGCGTTGATGCTGCTGATTGAGGCGTTCACGTTGTTGAAGGATGAACGTACGGTCTGCACCACGTTACGATGCGCGCTTTCCAGCTGCTCGCTCGCGCCAACAAAGTTGTACTGCGCCTGTTTCACCTGAGAGTTGACCTGACCGCCCTGGTACAGCGGCAGAGAGAAGCTCAGGCCCACCTTGTTCTGGCCCATATTGCTGTCATTATAACCCTGCGAATTGGCACCATTCGTTTTAGAACCACTGTAGGTGGTGTCAGAGATGCCGGTAGAGGCACTCAGGCTCAGGGTTGGCAGATGACCGTCCTGCGCCTGACGAATTTGCTCGCGGGCCAGGTCCTGGCTCAGACGCGCCTGCAGCAACGTCAGGTTGCGGTTTTCCGCCTCTTTCAGCAGGGCGTTAACGGCCTGCGGCTTATCCGTTTTGAAGCTGTCGACGTTCAGAGACGCCAGCTCAGGATAATAATTCCCGGTGACCTGACGCAGGGATTCCAGCGCGTTATCGAGGTTGTTACGCGCGGTCACTTCGTTGGCCAGCACGGTGTCGTACTGTGAACGGGCGTTCTGCACGTCGGTGATCGCCACCAGGCCCACGTTGAAGCGCTGGGTAGTTTGATCTAACTGGCGGTAAATCGCCTGTTTCTGCGCTTCGGTGTAGGAGAGTGCGTCAATCGCGCTCAGCACGTTGAAGTACGCCGTGGCCGTGTTCAGGATCAGCGTCTGCTGGTCGGTCTGATAGGTCACATCCTGGATGCCTGCGCTTTTTTCCTGCAGGGTCAGGGCACGCCATTTGGACATATCAAACAGCGTCTGTGTTAATTGCAGTGAGGCGCTGGTAGCATTGGAGTTTACGCCGTTAGCGTCGCGGAAACCGTTGCTGTAGGTATAATCTGCACCTAACCCTAACTGTGGCAGCAAGGGGCTACGCGCTTCGTTAATCTTTTCAAACGCAGCATCACGATCGGCCGCTGATTTACGTAAATCAGGGTTGCCCAGACGTGCCTGCTGGTAGACCTGTAACAGGTTTTCCGCCTGGCTCATTGCACTGAAGCCCGTCAGGCTCAGGCCGATAAGGATGGGGAGCAATTTCTTCATTTGCATTCCTTGTTGTGAAGCAGTATTAGCGCTGATCTAATTAAAAAATAATTGCCGATTCTAACAGAATCTTCCATACCAAAAGGTTGGCGTTACGTGCCATCTGGCGGTAATTTGCACCAATCTACCATATAGCCTTACAAACGGCAGCCAAACAGCCTTGAAATTCACAATTTCATCACCATTGCTACCAGGACTCGACTCATGCAAAAACCAGATAAGTTGCCCGTGACTTTCGCCAAAAACGATGTAGAAATTATTGCACGAGAAACGCTTTATAGCGGTTTTTTTTCAATGGATCTTTACCGTTTCAGGCATCGCCTGTTTAACGGGGAAATGAGCGGCGAAATCAGACGCGAAATTTTTGAGCGCGGGCATGCGGCAGTCTTGCTACCCTTTGACCCAGTGCGTGACGAAGTTGTGCTGGTGGAGCAGATCCGCATCGCCGCTTATGACGTCAGTGAGAGCCCGTGGCTGCTGGAGATGGTGGCCGGGATGATCGAAGAAGGCGAGTCGGTCGAGGACGTCGCCCGGCGCGAGGCGCTGGAAGAGGCGGGGCTGGTGGTTGGCCGAACCAAACCGGTGCTGAGCTATCTGGCAAGCCCGGGAGGCACCAGCGAACGCTTATCCATAATGGTGGGCGAAGTGGACGCCACGACCGCAGAAGGCATTCACGGTCTGGCTGATGAAAACGAAGATATTCGGGTTCATGTGGTAAGCCGGGAACAGGCTTATCAGTGGGTAGAAGAGGGGAAAATCGACAACGCAGCGTCTGTCATCGCCCTGCAATGGCTACAGCTGCATTATCAGACATTACGAAACGAGTGGAAAAAATGAAGCGCTATACGCCTGACTTCCCAGAAATGATGCGCCTGTGCGAAACCAATTTCGCACAATTGCGCCGCCTGCTGCCGAAAAACGACGCACCCGGCGAAACGGTAAGCTATCAGGTGAGCAACGCGCAGTATCGATTAACGATAACAGAATCAACGCGCTACACTACGCTGGTGGAGATTGAGCAAACGGCACCCAGCATTAGCTACTGGAGCCTGCCGTCGATGACGGTACGCCTCTATCATGACGCGATGGTCGCTGAAGTGTGTTCAAGCCAGCAGATCTTTCGCTTCAAGGCGCGGTATGATTACCCGAATAAAAAGTTGCATCAACGCGACGAAAAGCATCAAATTAACCAGTTTTTAGCCGACTGGCTAAGATATTGTTTAGCACATGGAGCAATGGCGATTCCGGTTTGTTAGCGTCATAAACCTACCTAAGGACACCATTTGGAAAGCCTGTTGAACCTGACTGTTGCTGGTGGGGCGCCAGTCAGGATATTACAAATCACCGATACCCACCTTTTTGCCGAAAAGCATGAAACGCTGCTGGGGGTGAATACCTGGGAGAGTTATCAGGCGGTACTGAGCGCCATTCACGCTGAAAACCGTGCATGCGATCTGATTGTCGCAACGGGCGATCTGGCGCAGGACCAATCTTCCGCGGCCTACCAGCATTTTGCTGAAGGCATCGCGAGCTTTAGCGTGCCTTGCGTCTGGCTGCCGGGAAACCATGACTTCCAACCTGCCATGTACAGTTCTCTTCAGGATGCGGGTATTTCTCCGGCGAAATGTGTTTTTGCGGGTGAACAGTGGCAGATCCTGCTGCTGGACAGTCAGGTGTTTGGCGTCCCGCACGGTGAACTAAGCGAGTTTCAGCTCGACTGGCTTGAGACCAAACTGGTTGCTGAACCTGAACGTCATACGCTGCTGTTGCTTCATCATCACCCTCTGCCGGCGGGCTGCAGCTGGCTCGATCAGCACAGTCTGCGCAACTCCGCGGCGCTGGATCGCGTGCTGGCGAAGTTCCCGCGGGTGAAAAATCTGCTGTGTGGGCATATTCACCAGGAACAGGATCTCGACTGGAACGGGCGCCGCATGCTGGCGACGCCGTCGACCTGCGTTCAGTTTAAGCCGCACTGCGCCAACTTTACGCTGGATACCATCGCGCCAGGCTGGCGCTGGCTGGAACTGCATGCCGACGGCACGCTGACCACGGAAGTCTGCCGTTTGACCGGTGCAAAATTCCGCCCGGATACCGCTTCAGAAGGCTATTGATGTCTACGCTCCTTTATCTGCACGGATTCAACAGCTCGCCACGCTCCGCAAAAGCGACACAGTTTCGCCAGTGGCTGAGCGAGCATCACCCCGACGTTGAGATGATTATCCCTCAGCTGCCGCCTTACCCGGCAGAGGCCGCGGAGATGCTGGAATCCATTGTGCTTGCGCACGGCGGCGAAACCTTTGGTGTGGTCGGTTCATCCCTGGGCGGGTATTACGCCACCTGGCTCTCGCAATGCTTTATGCTGCCCGCCGTTGTGGTTAATCCGGCGGTTCGGCCATTTGAGCTGCTGCGGGACTTTCTTGGCGAAAACGAGAACCCCTACACGGGCCAGCAATATGTGCTAGAGTCACGCCATATTTACGATCTCAAAGTTATGCAGGTCGACCCGCTCGAGGCGCCGGATCTCATCTGGCTGCTGCAGCAGACGGGAGATGAAGTGCTGGATTACCGCCAGGCAGTGGCGTATTACGCCTCCTGCCGCCAGACAATAGAAGAGGGCGGAAACCATGCTTTCACGGGCTTTGAGAATCATTTCACCCAGATTGTCGATTTTCTTGGACTGCACAGCCACTGACAATCAATGCGAATTGCTAGTTTAAATCATGACGCAAACCTATAACGCTGATGCCATTGAGGTCCTCACCGGGCTTGAGCCGGTTCGCCGCCGCCCGGGGATGTACACCGATACGACGCGCCCAAACCATCTGGGCCAGGAAGTTATTGATAACAGTGTGGACGAAGCGCTGGCGGGCCATGCCAAACGCGTTGACGTCATCCTGCACGCCGATCAGTCGCTGGAAGTCATTGACGACGGGCGCGGCATGCCGGTGGATATCCACCCGGAAGAGGGCGTCCCGGCCGTTGAGCTGATCCTCTGTCGTCTGCATGCGGGCGGCAAGTTCTCCAACAAAAACTACCAGTTCTCCGGCGGCCTGCACGGCGTGGGGATTTCCGTCGTCAACGCCCTGTCAAAACGCGTGGAAGTGAACGTCCGTCGCGACGGTCAGGTGTACAACATCGCGTTTGAAAACGGCGAGAAGGTGCAGGATCTGCAGGTTGTCGGGACGTGCGGCAAACGCAACACCGGCACCAGCGTTCACTTCTGGCCTGACGAAAGCTTCTTCGACAGCCCGCGCTTTTCCGTTTCCCGCCTGACGCACCTGCTGAAAGCCAAAGCGGTGCTGTGCCCGGGCGTGGAAATCACCTTTAAGGATAACGTCAACAACACCGAGCAGACCTGGCGCTACGAAGATGGCCTTAATGACTATCTGTGCGAAGCGGTAAACGGCCTGCCGACGCTGCCGGAAAAACCGTTCGTCGGCAATTTCACCGGCGACACTGAAGCGGTGGACTGGGCGCTGCTGTGGCTACCGGAAGGCGGCGAGCTGCTGACCGAAAGCTACGTTAACCTGATCCCAACCATGCTGGGCGGTACGCACGTCAACGGCCTGCGTCAGGGGCTGCTGGATGCAATGCGTGAGTTCTGCGAATACCGTAACATCCTGCCGCGCGGCGTGAAGCTGTCGGCGGAAGATATCTGGGACCGCTGTGCCTACGTGCTCTCCGTGAAGATGCAGGATCCGCAGTTTGCCGGTCAGACCAAAGAGCGCCTGTCGTCACGTCAGTGCGCGGCGTTCGTTTCCGGCGTGGTGAAAGATGCGTTTACCCTGTGGCTCAACCAGAACGTGCAGGCGGCAGAAATGCTGGCGGAAATGGCCATTTCCAGCGCCCAGCGTCGTCTGCGCGCCGCCAAGAAAGTGGTGCGTAAAAAGCTGACCAGCGGCCCTGCACTGCCGGGCAAGCTGGCGGACTGTACCGCGCAGGATCTCAACCGTACCGAACTGTTCCTTGTGGAAGGGGACTCGGCGGGCGGGTCGGCCAAGCAGGCGCGCGATCGTGAATATCAGGCGATCATGCCCCTCAAGGGTAAGATCCTGAACACCTGGGAGGTCTCGTCTGATGAAGTGCTGGCCTCGCAGGAAGTCCACGATATCTCGGTGGCGATCGGCATCGATCCGGACAGCGACGATCTGAGCCAGCTGCGCTACGGCAAGATCTGTATCCTCGCGGATGCGGACTCCGATGGTCTGCACATCGCCACGCTGCTGTGCGCGCTGTTTGTGAAGCACTTCCGCACGCTGGTGAAAAACGGTCACGTCCACGTGGCGCTGCCGCCGCTGTACCGGATCGACCTCGGCAAAGAGGTTTACTACGCGCTGACGGAAGAAGAGAAAGCGGGCGTGCTGGAACAGCTGAAGCGTAAGAAGGGCAAGCCTAACGTGCAGCGCTTTAAAGGGCTGGGCGAGATGAACCCGATGCAGCTGCGCGAAACGACGCTGGATCCGAACACGCGCCGCCTGGTGCAGCTGACGATCAGCGACGAAGACGAACAGCAGACCAACGCAATGATGGATATGCTCCTTGCCAAGAAACGTTCGGAAGACCGACGTAACTGGCTACAGGAGAAAGGCGATATGGCGGATATTGAGGCCTGATGCCCTCACCCTAACCCTCTCCCACAGGGAGAGGGAATGGATCGTAGGCCCGGTAAGCGTTAGCGCCACCGGGCTTTTTTACGTCAAAACTCCATCTTCACCGTCAGCTGCACTTCGCGCGGGTCGCCAATCTGGTTACCCAGATTGTTGGTTGCGATAGATGAGGTGTAGTAAGTCTTATCAAACAGGTTCTTCACGTTCACCTGCAGCGTCACCGGATACTGCAGCTTCATCTTATACGCCGCAAACGCATCCGCCACGAAATAGCCCGGCAGATAGTAATCCGCACCGTTGGTTGCGGAACGACGACTCACGCCGTGCCCGCCGCCGCCCAGCGTCAGGGTATTCCCGGCAAACGCATTGTGAATATCGTAGGTCAGGAACAGGGAGCCGGTATGGCGCGGCACGTTCGGCAGCGGTTTGCCCGCATAGTCTGGGTCTTCCAGCACCTTCGCGTCGGTATAGCCATAGCTGGCGATGATATTGGTGTTCTCGGTCAGCGATCCGGCTAGATCCACCTCCACGCCCTGGGAGCGCACGCGGCCCGCCGTTTTGGCGATGGTTTCACCCCCCACGCTTTCGTTGTACAGCACGTTGCGTTTATGAATATCAAACAGCGCGATATTGGCGGTAACCCCGTCGAACAGGTCGAACTTCGCGCCCACTTCGTAAGCATTCGACGTTTCCGGCGGCAGGTCGCCGATGTAGCTCGCAATGGACGACTGCGGCATAAACGTCTGCGAGTAGTTGGCAAACAGCGAGACCGCTGGCGTGAGCTTGTAAACCAGCCCCAGCTTCGGCGTCCACTGTTCGTCGCGGCTGTCGGTGTTGACGTTGAACGGACGGCCTTTGCCCGCGTACTGGGTGTAATACTGATAGCGCATCCCGGCGACGGCGATCCACTTATCGGTCAGGTACAGGGCATCCTGCGCGTACGCAGAGTAGCTTTCCTGCTTGAGCGTCTGGTCGCTGTCGGACGCCGACACGGTGGTGCATTTGTCGAGATTGCCATACGTCGGGTGATAGATATTGAAATCCTTCACGTTTTTACAGCGCATCATATCTGTGCGCAGCAGATCGTAATTCTCATACGACACGCCGGTCAGGATCTCGTTGTAAAAGCCTGCGATATCCACGTTCCCCTGCAGATCCGCACGGGTGCTGTGCATGCGCTGGGTCGAGCCCTGGGTCGCATCCACGCGGCGGGTCAGGTTGCCGGTTTTTGAATCGTAGGCCATCACGCGGGCCTGGTTATCGCTGTATTTGTCCTGGCTGTAGCTGTAGTCAAACTTCGCGGTCCACTGGCTGTTGAGGCGATATTCCGCGTTGAGCTGAGCGAGGTCGGACTGGCCGTCGGTGATGTTAAACGGCTCGTCAAAGCGGGTTTTGCGATCGACGTCGACGGCCTTTTTGGTGTTGAGATCGAAGATCGTTCCGCGATCGAACGGCGTCTTATAGTCGCGATGCGAATAGAGCACGGTCACGGTGGCATCATCGCCGAACCAGGTGAGTGATGGGGCGATAAAGGTGCTGCGTTCGTTGCCGAAATTACGCCAGTAATCCTCGTCCTGATATTCGCCCGTGAGGCGATACGCCAGGCGCGTGCCGTCAATCGGGCCGGTAACATCGACCTGTCCGGTGCCGCCGCCAAAGCTGGAAGAGGTGGCAGAAATCGAGCCGCCGAAGATTTTCTCCGGGCTTTTGGTGACGACGTTGATCAGGCCGCCCGGGTCGAGAATGCCGTACAGGGTCGAGGCCGGACCTTTCAGCACCTCCACGCGCTCGGTGGCGGCATTGAAGCTGCGCGGCAGGACGGTGCGCAGGCCGTTGGTCATGATCGAGCCGTCGCGGTTCGCGCCAAACCCGCGGCGCACAAAGGCATCCTGCGTACCGCCCAGGGTGTTGGTCTGCACCACGTTGCTGACGTTATAGAGCGCCTCATCCAGCGTGGTGGCGTGCTGGTCCTCCAGCACTTTATCGCTGACGGTATTCACCACCTGCGGGATATCCAGCATCGGCATGTTGGTGAGCGTCGCGGTGGAGGTATTCAGCGGCTGATAGCCGTTGGTGGCTTCCGCCGCAGTATTTGGATCGGCGGTGACGGTAAGCGTTTCGCCGTCTTTAGCCGCGGTGGTGTCTGCTGCCTGCGCCAGCGGCGCCATAAACAGCAGTGAAAAGAGCGCGCGCCCTTTTACCCCAGAGAGTGAAGGTGTGAACGTAGCCATTACATCTGTTATCCCGAAATATACCGCGAATGCGTTCGCGGCAAACTGTGTGAGTCATTGCCCTTTACGGTCTGTCCGTTAGCCGGAAGTGGCATCGGACATGTAATTGAGAATCATTCAACCATGCAGGGATGTAGTAGTAAATGGAAAAAAGAAAAAATCGACTACAGCGTTTAAACGTGCGGATAAGCGCAGAGGGATGTTAATTAACTTATTGAAATTAATATTTTTATAAACCTTAATGCATTCATCTTTACTCTGGCTTACCCCTGATTTTTTCAGGGTGTTTCTTCGCTTGACTACTACATGGCGCAGCGTCAAACTCTCAAAAGAGAATGAGTTTTATTTTTATTTGTTGTTTTTTCATTACGTTGGCGTTCACGTGGCTCACAACACACACAAACCGGGTCTGGTTCTGGAGAACCTCTCTGCGGGCTATCAGAAAAAAATCATCGTTGATGATATCTCTCTTGCCATCCCTCAGCAGAAAATGACGGTGCTGGTAGGGGCGAACGGCTGTGGAAAATCCACGCTGTTGAGCACTATCGCGCGGCTGCTGCAGCCGCTGGGGGGAACCGCGCTGCTGGACGGTAAAGCCATTCATGAGCAGCCCACCAAAGCGGTCGCCCGTCAGCTTGGCATTCTCCCGCAGTCTCCGCTGCTGCCGGAAGGGTTGACCGTCTTTGAGCTTGTCTCGCGCGGGCGTTTTCCCTGGCAGAACTTTATGCGTCAGTGGAGCGACGAGGACGAACTGGCGGTGGAAGAGGCCCTGCGGCTGACCGGCACGGCAGAGTTTGCCCATATGCCGGTGGAAAGCTTGTCCGGCGGCCAGCGTCAGCGCTGCTGGATCGCCATGGCGCTGGCGCAGCAAACGCCGTATATCCTGCTTGACGAGCCGACGACGTATCTCGATCTCCGCTACCAGGTGGAGATCCTGGAACTGCTGCACGCCCTGACCCGCCAGCACGGGCGTACCGTGGTGGTGGTGCTGCACGATCTCAACTTCGCCGTGAACTACGGCGATTCGCTGGTCTTTTTACGCCAGGGAAAAGTTGAGGGCGTATTGCATGAGGGCGATGCCTGCACGCCGGAGCTGATCAAAGCGGTGTTTGATGTGGACGTGCATATGTCCATCAACCCCTTGACCGGCAAGCCGTTCTTTATGCCGTTTCGGCAGGGCGCTGTTCAACCATGATGCGCTCCTCTCTGGCCTTCCTGATTTTTACATTGCTGCTGGCGCTGGGCGCGATTGTGCATCTTGGCATCGGGGCGCGGTTTATCCCTCCCCGAACGGTAGTAGAGGCATTCTTCCACTTCGACCCGCGCAATTTCGACCATAACATCATCATCAGACTACGACTGCTGCGCCTCTGCGCCGCGATGGTGACCGGCGCCGCGCTCGGCGTGGCGGGCGTGCTGCTACAGTCCGTGATCCGCAACCCGCTCGGCGAGCCGCATATTCTGGGGCTCAACGCCGGGGCCGCGCTGGCGGTAGTGATTACCAGCGCGCTTGGGCTGTCGCTGCCGTTTGGTCGCCCGCTGATTGCCGCCGCCGGTGCCGCCGCGCTGTTTCTGATGGTGCTGATGTTCTCCTCGTCCGGTCGCACCGGGCTCACGCCGATGAAGGTCACCCTGTGCGGCGTGGCGATGTCGGCGTTTGCCTCGTCGATTACCGCCGCGGTGTTAATCCTGGATGAACAGACGCTGCTCTCTCTGCGCACCTGGCTGGCAGGTGATATCGCCGGAGTCAACGCGCAGATGCTTCAGAGCGCCCTGTGGGCGGCAGCAGTCGGTTTTGTTCTCGCTATCGGGCTGTCCCCCTCGCTCAACATGCTGGCGCTGGGCGACAGAATGGCCCAGGGGCTTGGCGTGTCGCTGCTGAAAACTCGCCTGCTCGCCCTGCTGGCCATCGCGCTGCTCTGCGGCGCGGCCGTCTCTGTCGCCGGGCCGATTGGCTTTATCGGCCTTGTGGTGCCGCAGCTCATCCGCCGTCTGGTGTCGGTCGATTTGCGCGTGATGGTGCCGCTGTCGGCCCTGTGCGGCGCGCTGGTGTTGCTGCTGGCGGATATCGCTGCCCGCACGCTGTTTACCCCCTGGGAGCTGGCAACCGGCATCATGACGGCCCTGGTCGGCGCGCCCGTGTTCATCTTTATGGCGTCGAGGATGTTCAAATGAACCGGGCCGGACTCCGCGCGATCCGCGTTGGCTACCTGTCGGCGCTGGTTCGTCCGAAGGCGCTGGCGTACCTGTCGCTTTTCGCGCTGGCGGCGCTAAGTCTGCTGGGCTTTGGCCTGACGCACGGTTCTCTACCCATTCCCGCCTCTGCCATCGGGCGCGCGCTTTTTTCGCCTGAAAGTCTGACGGCCGAGACGCGCTACGTCGTGTTGGACATCCGCCTGCCGCGCCTGCTGATGGCGATACTGTGCGGCGCCATGCTCGGCATGGCAGGGGCAGCAATGCAGTCCATCACCCGCAACGGTCTGGCTGACCCCGGGCTTATCGGCGTAAAGGAGGGCTGTAGCGCGGCGGTACTGCTGTTGATTTTTCAGTTCCCGGCGCTGGGCCTGGCCTGGCGTCCGCTGGTCGGCATGGCCGGTGGGCTGCTCACCGCGCTGCTGGTTATCGCCCTGGCGCGCGATATCTCGCGCCCGCGATTCATCCTGATCGGCATCGGCGTGTCGTGGGCGTTTGCCGCGGCAATGGGCGTCTTTATCACCACCGCCGACGTGCGCGACGTGCAGACGGCGATGCTGTGGCTCGCGGGAAGCCTGCACGCGGCCAACTGGACGCTGGTAGGGCTGGCCGCGCTCTGGACGGCTCCCGCGTTTGCGCTGCTGCTGTTTACCGCCCGGGCCGCGGACGTGGCGTTGCTCGGCAATCAGGCCGCCGCAGGTCTTGGCGTGCGCACAACCCGGCTGGCGCTGCTGCGGGTTCTCGCCCCGGTGGTGCTGACGGCGGCCTGCGTCTCCTGCGTGGGCAGTATTGGCTTCGTGGGGCTGATTGCTCCGCACATGGCGCGCCTGCTGCTGCGCGGTGGGCAAACCGCGCTCCTGACGGGAAGCGCCGTGCTGGGCGCGCTGCTGGTGCTGCTGGCGGATAACGTCGGACGTCTGGCATTCCTCCCGCTGCAGCTGCCGGCGGGGATTGTAATTTCATTGATTGGCGGACCGTTTTTCCTGCTGCTGCTCTGGCAGCGTCGGGACAGATTTTAGGGGACTATGATGCGCATACTGTTTTCGATGCTGTTGCTGGTGGGGTTCGCGGTGAGCGCGGCGGAGCCGACGCAGGTATTTACCGACGATTTGGGACGCAAAGTCGTTGTGCCGGTTCATCCGAAGCGGATTGTTTCATTACACGATCTGGATATCACCATTCCGCTGATTGAGCTTGGCGTGCCGCCGGTGGCGAGCCATGGCCGCACGCGGCCGGACGGCAGCCACTTTCTGCGCTCCAGCGGCATGTTGACCGGCGTCGACTTCGATAATTCCGATATCAAATTTATCGGCACGGCCGATATCGACATAGAGGCCATCGCCGCCGCAAAGCCTGACCTGATTATCACCGAGCCGACGCGCAACACCCCGGTGGAACAGCTGGAAAAAATTGCCCCGACGGTAAGCATCGATCATCTCGACGGCGGCGCGCCGGAGATCTACCGCAAGCTGGCTCAGCTGACGGGAACGCAGGCGAGGCTCAAGGTTCTGGAGCGGCGCTATCAGGAGCAGATTAAGGCGCTGAAGGCGACAATTGATACCAGCAAGGTGACCGTGTCCGTGATCCAGGCTAATCAGGGGAAAATCAACGCCATGCACAGCTACCACTCGCTGGGCCGCGTGCTGCGTGACGCCGGATTCAAATTCCCGCCGCTGATTGAGTCCATCCCGGAAGGGGGGCGGATTGACGTCAGCGCCGAGCGTCTGCCGGAGCTGGATGCCGATTTCGTCTTCGCCACCTGGCGCGGGGATACGGGCGGTAAACCGCAGGACGAGCTGGCGGCGATGGATGCGGTCATGCCGGGCTGGTGTCAGTTCCTGAATGCCTGCCGAACCGGGCGCTACGTGCTGATCTCGCGTGAAGAGGCGATCTCGAATTCGTTCGCGTCATTAGGGCTGATGGCCGCGCAGGTGCAGTCGCAGATTGCCGGGCGTCCGCTGCCGGAGGCGTCACGGTGATCCGAAGAGTCGATGTTTACGGTGAGAGATTCCGCTCGCGCGCGCATCAGCTGACGCCGCGTCTGCTGCAGGTCGCACGCTACATCCATGACAACCGCGAAGCGGTGATGGAGCAGACCGCCATGGAGATTGCCGCCGTATTGAAAACCTCGGATGCCACGGTGGTCCGCGCCATTCAGGCGCTGGGGTTCGCCGGGCTGCGCGATCTCAAGCAGACGCTGGAGCAGTGGTTTGGCCCGGTGGTCACCTCCAGCGAAAAGATGTCCACCACGGTGAACACGCTCGCCAGCGACGTCAACGCGAGCATTGATTTCGTGCTGGAGGGGCATCAGCACACCTGTGAGGTGTTATCCGAGCCCCACAACCGCTACGCGATGGCGCAGGCGGTCTCTCTGCTGGCGCAGGCGAGGCAGGTCGCCATATTTGGCATTGGCGCCTCCGGCATTCTGGCCGAGTACACCGCCAGGCTGTTCAGCCGTATGGGGTTACCCGCCACGCCGCTCAACCGTACCGGGATCGGGCTTGCCGAGCAGCTGATTGCGCTTCAGCGCGGCGACGTGCTGGTGATGATGGCGCAGAAATCCGCGCACCGGGAGGGGCAAACCACCCTGCGTGAAGCAAAACGTCTGGGCATTCCCACCATCCTGCTGACCAACGCCCTTGATTCGCGTTTCAGTAAGGAGGCCAGCGTGGTGATCCACGTTCCGCGCGGCGGCGAAAAGGGCAAAATCCCGCTCCACGGCACGGTGCTGCTGTGTCTGGAGATGATCATTTTATCCGTCGCCTCCACCGAGCCGCAGCGCACCATCAAGTCCATGAAGCGTATCAACGAGCTCCATCGCGGGTTAAAACCGGGGAAGAAAAGCAGCTAAAAACAACAAAGCCCGGTGGCGCTAGCGCTTACCGGGCCTGGATCTGTTCTCCCTCTCCCCTGGGGAGAGGGCCGGGGTGAGGGGAAACTTAAACCCCTTGCTCCAGGATGCGGATGTGGGTTTCCAGCACGTCGCCCTTCACCGCGTCGCTCCACGCTTTCATGTGCGCGGTCTGCAGATGCGCTTCAAGATGCGCGACGGTTTCCCACTGCTCAACCATGATGATCGAGTCCGGCGCGGTCGCCTGGAAGCTGGCATCAGTGGCGGCATCCACCATCGGCGCGTAGCCGTGGCAGCCTTCTTCTTTCAGTACGGTCGGGATAATTTTCGCGAACTGATCCAGCACCGCCTGGCGGTGATGTTGACCTGGACGAGTACGGATTTCTGCGATAACGGTAAGCATGTTTACTACTCCTTTAATTCCAGGCTACCAGTTAAGCAAAAATTTTCGCGAGATGCTTGCGATATTCTGCGATATAGCTCGGGACATCAGGCATTTTAATCACGTCGTTGACGATAAAGGTCGGCAGCGGATCCATGCCCAGGAACTGATTCGCCTTGTGGAACGGCAGGTACGTGCCGTCCACGCCCACGCCTTCGAAGAACTGATCTTTCTCGGTGAAGGCTTCCAGCGGCGCGTTCCAGGTCAGTGACAGCATATATTTTTTGCCCTGAATCAGACCGCCTGAACCGTATTTTTTGGACGCGTCAGAGCGGGTGCGGCCATCGCTGGCATACAGTGAGCCGTGACCTTCGGTGAACACGTCGTCCATGTATTTTTTTACGGTCCACGGCGCGCCCATCCACCAGCCTGGCATCTGCCAGATCACCACGTCAGCCCACAGGAAGTTCTGCACTTCTGCTTTCACATCGTAGTTGCTGTCTGCACGCACGACCTTAACATCATGCCCGGCGTCGCGCAGGAAACCATCCGCGACCTCGGTCAGGGTGTCATTTAGCTGGCCTTTAGAGTGCGCAAATTCTTTTGCACCGTTAATAATCAGAATGTTGCTCATTATTTGTCCTCGACGATGAGAGTATGCCGGGTATTCTACGCGCGAGGACGGAGCGGAAAAATGAGCAAAATGTGCAAAGTCTTTTGCATTAAACGCAATAATTCCTTACCAGATGACCTTCGCTTCAAAACCACCTTCAGGGGCATTGCTCAGCGAGACGCGCATCCCGTGCAGGGCGGCGATGCGTTTTACGATGGATAATCCCAACCCGCTGCCCGTGGCATCCTGACCCGGCGGACGATAAAAGCGCTCGCCGATGCGCGCCAGCGCGTCCGGTGAAATGCCGGGACCGTTGTCGCGCACGCTAAAGCTACGCGCGTCCAGCGTCACGTCCACCACGCTGCCGCGCGGGCTGTAGCGAATCGCGTTATCCAGCAGGTTGCGCACCAGCAGGCTCAGGAGCAACTGCTGGCCCGTACGTGTAACCTCTGGTGCATGGATATTCAGGCGAACATCAATGCCCGCCTGCTGCGCCGGATGCCAGATATCCAGCACCGCCGACTGCAGTAGATCGGCAAGCGTTATAGGTTCGACATCGTCCAGGTTGTCCAGCGTATCCAGACGCGACAGCGTGAGGAGCTGGTCCACCAGCCGGGAAGCGCGGTCGATTCCCGCATGCAGCTGCATCAGCGCCTTTTCCCGCGCCTGCGGATCGTCATGAGAGAGCTGTGCCACGTCAGTTTGTACCTTCAGGGCCGCCAGCGGGCTGCGCAGCTCGTGGGCCGCATCGGACGTAAAGCGGCGCTCGCGGGTCATCATCTCCTGGGTGCGCGCGAAGAGATGATTCAGCGCGTCGAGCAGGGGGCGTACTTCTGTTGGTACGCCCTCCGTCGGCAGGTTATCTGTGGCGTCCGGCGAGCGGGAGCGCAGGGTCTGTGCCAGCTTTTTCAGTGGCTTCAGCTCCCGACTGAGGAGGAGAACCAGCAGCAGCAACATCACGGGCAGCGCCACCAGCCAGGGGGTCAGCTGTGAGCTGACCACGTCCAGCGCCATATCCTGGCGGTACTCCCACTCCTGACCGACCACCACGCGGTACTTCCCGTCGGGTGAGGTCAGCCACAGGAAACGCCATTCGTCGTTGTCGTCCTGGAGCTGCCCGTTAGCAAACCCGTCGCGGCGATAGTGGTACGGAATATCGCGCCCGTTCTCGCCGTCGTTCAGCAGCATTTTGCCCTCGACGCTGTAAATGGCGAAAGCCAGCGCGTCGTCATCGAGACGGCCATGCTTCACTTTTTTGGGGATCTCGCGCATGCGTTCGGGGGCGCGGATCTCGTCAAGATCCATCGTCAGCAGCCGTTTGGCAAACAGCATCTGCTGCGTGTCGAAGAGCTTATCCAGCTTGTGGGTGGTCTGCTGCCAGGCCACCAGGCTGGCGGCAAACCATGCCGTCAGGGAAAGCGCTAAAAAAAGGAGCGTCAGGCGCAGCTTCAGGCTCAGGCGTTGCGTCAGCTTCATGCGTCACCCAGGATATAGCCGATGCCGTGCACGGTGCGGATAAACTCGCTGCCAAGCTTGCGGCGCAGATGATGAACGTGCACTTCGATGGCGTTGCTGGAGACGTCGTCGTCCCAGGTATACAGTTTTTCCTCGATAAGCTTTCGCGGCAGCACCCGACCCGCGTTACGCATTAACAGCTCCAGCAGCGCGAACTCTTTCGGCTTGAGCGTCAGCGGCTCACCGTCCAGCGTGGCGACGAGTCGGGTCGGATCGAGCGTGACCTTACCGTGGCGTAGCTCGCTACGCGTCTGGCCGTGACTGCGGCGGACCAGCGCCTCAAGGCGGGCACCCACTTCAATCAGCGCGAACGGCTTGCAGAGATAATCATCCGCGCCAAGACGCAGCCCTTCCACGCGCTGGTTAAGCGCATCCCGCGCGGTCAGGATCAATACCGGCTCGCTGCGCCCGCTTTCGCGCCACGCGCGCAGGATCTCCAGACCGTCGATTTCCGGCAGCGTCAGATCCAGCACCACGGCATCGTAGGGCGCAGACGCGAGCGCGGCCTGACCGGTTTTACCGTCGGTAAACCAGTCCACGCTAAAGCCCATTTTGCTTAACCCCGCCTTGATACCGTCACCGATTAACCTGTCGTCTTCTACCAGTAAAATGCGCATGTTCCCTCCTTGATGCCGTCAGTAAACCCTCTGTAAGCGCCTGCTGTACAGCAATAATAAATAAATTTTTCCCTTAAGAAGTTGTTAAGGATTACCCTGTTTAATGGACTGCGAAACCAGATTAAAGGGAGAGTTAATATGAAAAAATTCGCTGCTATTGCCGCCATCATGATGATGACCACTGCCCCCGTTTTTGCCGCGCAGGGCGGATTTAACGGCCCGTCTGCCGCACAGACCCAGACCCAAACGCAGGCAGGCGGTTTTGTCGATAATGACGCCAACCTCACTACCGCGGTGAAGGTGAAAGAGATGAAGGACGACAGCTGGGTGAAGCTGCGCGGGAACATCACCCAGCGCCTGTCCGATGACCGCTACACCTTCCGCGATGAGACCGGCACGGTGAACGTGGAAATTGACCACAAGCGCTGGAACGGCGTGACCGTCACCCCTCAGGATAAAGTGGAAATCCAGGGCAAGGTCGATAAAGAGTGGAACGATTTTGAAATCGACGTGAAGCAGGTCATTAAGCTGAACAAATAACCCTGAAAGGGCCGCATAAGCGGCCCTTTTTCTTTGTGACTCAACTCGCCAGATAAGGTAGTATCTGCGGCAATATTGCCTGAAACCCTTCGGTTTCTGAGTTGAGGAATCACACGTAATGAGCGATATGGCAGAGCGCCTCGCGCTACATGAATTCACGGAAAACGCCTACCTGAACTACTCCATGTACGTCATCATGGACAGGGCGTTGCCGTTTATCGGGGATGGCCTGAAGCCCGTTCAGCGCCGCATCGTCTATGCGATGTCCGAGCTGGGGCTGAACGCCACCGCCAAGTTCAAGAAATCCGCCCGTACCGTCGGTGACGTGCTGGGTAAATACCATCCGCACGGCGACAGCGCCTGTTATGAAGCGATGGTGCTGATGGCCCAGCCGTTCTCTTACCGCTACCCGCTGGTGGATGGTCAGGGGAACTGGGGGGCGCCGGACGATCCGAAATCCTTCGCGGCGATGCGTTATACCGAATCCCGTCTGTCTAAATATGCCGAAGTGCTGCTGGGCGAGCTGGGGCAGGGAACCGTTGACTGGGTACCAAACTTCGACGGTACGCTGCAGGAGCCGAAGATGCTGCCTGCGCGTCTGCCGAATATCCTGCTGAACGGCACCACCGGTATTGCGGTCGGTATGGCGACGGACATTCCGCCGCACAACCTGCGTGAAGTGGCGAAAGCCGCCATCACCCTGATAGAGCAGCCGAAAGCCTCGCTCGACGATCTGCTGGATATCGTGCAGGGTCCGGATTTCCCCACCGAAGCCGAAATCATTACCTCGCGTGCGGAAATCCGCAAAATCTACCAGAACGGTCGCGGCTCCGTGCGCATGCGCGCGGTGTGGAATAAAGAAGACGGCGCCGTGGTGATCACCGCGCTGCCGCATCAGGTTTCCGGTGCCAAAGTGCTGGAGCAGATCGCCTCCCAGATGCGCAATAAAAAGCTGCCGATGGTGGACGACCTGCGCGACGAGTCTGACCACGAAAACCCGACCCGTCTGGTGATTGTGCCGCGCTCTAACCGCGTGGACATGGAGCAGGTAATGAACCACCTGTTTGCCACCACCGATCTGGAAAAAAGCTACCGCATCAACCTGAACATGATCGGCCTCGACGGACGCCCGGCGGTGAAAAACCTGCTGGAGATCCTCAGCGAATGGCTGACGTTCCGCCGCGATACGGTCCGCCGTCGTCTGAACCATCGTCTGGAGAAAGTGCTTAAGCGCCTGCATATCCTCGAAGGTTTGCTGGTGGCGTTCCTCAATATCGACGAGGTGATTGAGATCATCCGTACCGAGGATGAGCCGAAGCCCGCCCTGATGTCGCGCTTTGGCATCAGCGAAACCCAGGCCGAAGCGATCCTCGAGCTGAAGCTGCGCCATCTCGCCAAACTGGAAGAGATGAAGATCCGCGGCGAGCAGAACGAGCTGGAAAAAGAGCGCGATCAGCTGCAGGCGATCCTCGCGTCCGAACGCAAGATGAACACCCTGCTGAAGAAAGAGCTGCAGGCCGATGCCGACGCGTTTGGCGACGACCGTCGTTCTCCGCTGCACGAGCGCGAAGAAGCGAAGGCGATGAACGAGCACGACATGCAGCCGTCCGAGCCGGTGACCATTGTCCTGTCGCAGAGCGGCTGGGTGCGCAGCGCCAAAGGCCACGATATCGACGCGCCGGGGCTCAGCTACAAAGCGGGCGACAGCTTCAAAGCGGCGGTGAAAGGGAAGAGCAACCAGCCGGTGGCGTTTATCGATTCCACCGGCCGCAGCTACGCCATCGACCCAATCACACTGCCTTCCGCGCGCGGGCAGGGCGAGCCGCTCACCGGCAAGCTGACGCTGCCGCCGGGCGCGACGGTTGACCATATGCTGATGGAAGCCGATGAGCAGAAGCTGCTGCTGGCGTCCGATGCGGGCTACGGCTTTATCTGTACCTTTAACGATCTGGTTTCCCGCAACCGTGCCGGTAAGGCGCTGATTAGCCTGCCGGACAACGCTCACGTGATGGCGCCGCTGGTGATTGAGAACGAAAGCGACATGCTGCTGGCGATCACTACCGCCGGACGTATGCTGATGTTCCCGGTCAGCGATCTGCCGGAGCTGTCGAAAGGCAAGGGCAACAAGATTATCAACATCCCGTCGGCGGAGGCCGCGAAAGGCGAAGATGGCCTGGCGCACCTCTTCCTCCTGCCGCCGCAGAGCACGCTGACCATTCACGTCGGCAAGCGCAAAATCAAGCTTCGTCCGGAAGAGCTGCAGAAGGTGGTGGGTGAGCGCGGTCGCCGTGGCTCGCTGATGCGCGGTCTGCAGCGTATTGACCGCGTGGAGATTGACTCTCCTGCACGCAGCACCGCGGGTGACAGCGAAGAGTAATGTCGTGATATCCCCCTCTGTCCGGAGGGGGAATTTCAATAAAATTTCCCGTAAAATCGTTGTTAATTCGTGCGTTGCGATTAACAATACGCGCTCGTAATAAAGTCCTTACCTGGCCACAGGTGAAGTATAATTGTCAGCTGTTGGGGCTTCAGAGGTCGCTATGCTATATATTGTTCGTCTTATTCTTACCGTTATCTACTGCATTCTGGTCTGTATTTTCGGCTCTATTTATTGCCTGTTCAGCCCGCGTAATCCGAAGCATGTCGCCACCTTCGGCCATATGTTTGGTCGCCTTGCGCCGCTGTTCGGTCTGAAGGTTGAAAAACGTCTGCCGGAAGGGGCGGAGAATTTCGGTAACGCCATCTATATCGCCAACCATCAGAACAACTACGATATGGTGACGGCCTCTAATATCGTGCTTCCACCGACCGTGACGGTGGGCAAAAAAAGCCTGCTGTGGATCCCGTTTTTTGGTCAGCTGTACTGGCTTACCGGTAACCTGCTGATCGACCGTAACAACCGTGCAAAAGCGCATAGCACCATTGCGGAAGTGGTGAATCATTTTAAAAAGCGCAAAATTTCAATCTGGATGTTCCCGGAAGGGACGCGCAGCCGCGGCCGCGGCCTGCTGCCGTTTAAAACCGGTGCGTTTCATGCCGCAATTGCGGCAGGTGTTCCAATTATTCCTGTGTGCGTTTCCAATACTTCGAATAAGATTAATCTTAACCGCCTGAATAACGGGCTGGTGATTGTCGAAATGCTGCCACCCGTCGATACCAGCAAATACGGTAAAGATCAGGTGCGCGAGCTGGCCGCGCACTGCCGTGATCTGATGGCTGAGCATATTGCGCTGCTCGACAAAGAAGTCGCAGAGAGAGAAGCCGCCGGTAAGATTTAATCCGGCGTTGAAGGGAAAACGAATTCCCGCGTTGTTAGTCGTTTCAGATGGAGCTTATATGTCACTCAGTCGGCGTCAGTTTATTCAGGCTTCGGGGATCGCCCTTTGTGCGGGTGCGATGCCGCTGACAGCCAGCGCCGCCGGGCAGCAACAGCCGCTGCCTATTCCGCCACTCATTGAATCCCGTCGCGGTCAGCCGCTTTTCCTGACGCTGCAGCGCAGCCACTGGTCCTTTACCCAGGGGACGCGTGCACCCGTCTGGGGCATTAACGGACGTTACCTTGGGCCGACCATACGCGTGTGGAATGGCGATGACGTTAAGCTCATCTACAGTAACCGTACCCCTGAAAATGTCGCCATGACCATCAGCGGTTTACAGGTGCCTGGCCCGCTGATTGGTGGCGCGGCGCGAATGATGTCACCCAGCGCCGACTGGGCGCCCGTTCTGCCGATTCGCCAGAGCGCGGCAACCCTGTGGTATCACGCCAACACACCTAACCGCACGGCGCAGCAGGTCTATAACGGCCTGGCCGGCATGTGGCTGGTGGAAGATGAGGTCAGCAAATCCCTGCCGATCCCGAACCACTACGGCGTGGATGACTTCCCCATTATCATCCAGGACAAACGTCTGGATAATTTCGGTACGCCGGAATACAGCGAACCGGGCAGCGGCGGCTTCGTTGGCGATACGCTGCTGGTAAACGGCGCGCAGAGCCCGTATGTAGAAGTGTCCCGTGGCTGGGTGCGCCTGCGTCTGCTCAACGCGTCTAACTCGCGCCGCTATCAGTTGAAAATGAGCGATGGCCGTCCGCTGCACGTAATTTCCGGCGATCAGGGCTTTTTACCGGCGCCGGTTTCCGTCAAACAGCTGGCGCTCTCGCCGGGGGAACGTCGCGAAGTGCTTATTGATATGACCAATGGGGATGAAGTGTCTGTCACCTGCGGCGAAGCGGCCAGCATTGTTGACCGCATTCGCGGGTTCTTTGAACCGTCGAGCATACTTGTCTCGACCCTGGTGCTGACCCTGCGTCCAACCGGTCTGCTGCCGCTGGTGACCGACAGCCTGCCAATGCGTCTGCTGCCGCAGGAGATCATGAGCGGCTCGCCGGTGCGCAGCCGTGATATCAGCCTGGGCGACGATCCGGGGATCAACGGCGCGCTGTGGGACGTTAACCGCATCGACATCACCGCGCAGCAGGGCACCTGGGAGCGCTGGACGGTTCGCTCGGATATGCCGCAGTCGTTCCATATTGAAGGGGTGTCATTCCTGATCCGCAACGTCAACGGCGCGATGCCGTTCCCGGAAGATCGCGGCTGGAAAGATACCGTCTGGGTGGACGGTCAGGTTGAACTGCTCGTCTACTACGGTCAGCCTTCGTGGCCGCACTTCCCGTTCCTGTTCCACAGCCAGACGCTGGAGATGATGGACAGGGGCTCCGTGGGGCAGATGCTGATCAATCCGGCGCCGTAAATTGCTTTTCTCCCTCTCCCTGTGGGAGAGGGCTGGGGTGAGGGCAACAGCCCGCATAATACCCCTTCATTTCCCACATTGATCCAGCGTATAATCCCGCTCCTTTTGTCTATTTTTTCTTCGGAAGCATTATGAGCGCAATTTCCCTGATCCAGCCGGATCGTGACCTCTTCTCCTGGCCCCAGTACTGGGCGGCCTGCTTTGGACCGGCGCCGTTCCTGCCGATGTCCCGGGAAGAGATGGACCAACTGGGCTGGGACAGCTGCGACATTATTCTGGTCACGGGCGATGCCTATGTTGACCATCCGAGCTTCGGCATGGCCATCTGTGGCCGTATGCTTGAGGCGCAGGGCTTCCGCGTGGGGATCATCTCCCAGCCTGACTGGAACAGCAAAGACGACTTTATGCGTCTGGGTAAACCCAACCTGTTCTTCGGCGTGACCGCGGGCAACATGGACTCGATGATCAACCGCTATACCGCCGACCGTAAGCTGCGTCATGACGACGCCTACACGCCGGATAACGTGGCGGGTAAACGTCCGGACCGCGCGACCCTCGTCTATACCCAGCGCTGCAAAGAAGCCTGGAAAGACGTCCCGGTGATCCTGGGCGGCATCGAGGCGAGCCTGCGCCGTACCGCGCACTACGATTACTGGTCTGATACCGTTCGCCGCTCGGTGCTGGTGGACTCCAAAGCCGACATGCTGATTTACGGCAACGGCGAGCGTCCGCTGGTGGAAGTGGCGCACCGTCTGTCGCAGGGCGAGCCGGTGAGCAGCATCCGTGACGTGCGCAATACCGCCATCATGGTGAAAGAGGCGCTGCCGGGCTGGCGCGGTGTGGATTCCCGCATCATTGATATGCCGGGCAAAATCGACCCGATCCCACACCCGTACGGTGAAGATCTGCCGTGTGCCGATAACAAGCCGGTTGAGCCGAAAAAAGCGGAAGCAAAGGCTATCGTCGTGCAGCCGCCGCGCCCGAAACCGTGGGAAAAGACCTACGTGTTGCTGCCGTCCTACGAGAAGGTGAAAGCCGACAAGGTGCTCTACGCGCACGCGTCCCGTATTCTGCACCATGAAACCAACCCGGGCTGCGCCCGTGCGCTGATGCAGAAGCACGGCGAGCGCTTTATCTGGATCAACCCGCCGGCCATCCCGCTCTCCACCGAAGAGATGGACAGCGTCTTTGCGCTGCCGTACAAGCGCGTGCCGCACCCGGCGTACGGCAACGCCCGCATCCCGGCGTATGAGATGATCCGCTTCTCGATCAACATCATGCGCGGCTGCTTCGGCGGATGCTCCTTCTGCTCCATTACCGAGCACGAAGGGCGTATTATCCAGAGCCGCTCTGAAGATTCGATCATCAACGAGATCGAAGCGATTCGCGACTCGGTGCCGGGCTTTACCGGCGTGATCTCCGATCTCGGTGGCCCAACCGCAAACATGTACATGCTGCGCTGCAAGTCGCCGCGCGCGGAGCAAACCTGTCGTCGCCTCTCCTGCGTCTATCCGAGCATTTGCGAGCACATGGACACCAACCACGAGCCGACGATTAACCTCTACCGCCGCGCGCGCGATCTGAAGGGCATCAAGAAGATCCTGATCGCTTCCGGGGTACGTTACGACATCGCCGTGGAAGATCCTCGCTACATCAAAGAGCTGGCGACGCATCACGTCGGCGGCTATCTGAAGATTGCGCCGGAGCATACCGAAGAAGGCCCGCTGTCGAAGATGATGAAGCCGGGCATGGGCAGCTATGACCGCTTTAAAGAGCTGTTCGACACCTACTCGAAGCAGGCGGGCAAAGAGCAGTATCTGATCCCGTACTTCATCTCCGCCCACCCGGGCACGCGCGATGAGGACATGGTGAACCTGGCCCTGTGGCTGAAGCAGCGTCGCTTCCGTCTGGATCAGGTGCAGAACTTCTATCCATCACCGCTCGCCAACTCGACGACTATGTATTACACCGGCAAGAACCCGCTGAGTAAGATTGGCTATAAGAGTGAAGAGGTGGTGGTGCCGAAAGGGGATAAACAGCGTCGTCTGCACAAGGCGCTGCTGCGTTACCACGATCCGAAAAACTGGCCGCTGATCCGCCAGGCGCTGGAAGAGATGGGTAAAAAACATCTGATCGGCTCGCGCCGCGACTGCCTGGTACCGGCCCCGACGCTGGAGGAGATGCGCGAAGCGCGTCGCCAGAACCGCAATACGCGCCCGGCGCTGACCAAGCACACGCCAATTGTGCATCAGCGTTCGAACGGTGGGGCGGGAACGAAGAAGAACGTAAAACGTAAGATCGGTTAAACCTGTAACAATGCCCGGTAGCGCTGCGCTTACCGGGCCTACAGGTCAGCGCGTAGGCCGGGTAAGGCCCGCCACCCGGCTTTTTCTGCATAAGGATAGGAGGCCCAAAATGAAAATAAGGAAGTTAACAGGAACGATGCTGATTGGCCTGACGTTATGCGGTTGTGTAATGCACCGCCAGACACAGCCAGAAGTGGAAGGACGTCTAATCGACAGCGCAGGTAAGCCAGTCTCTGGCGCTAAAATAACATTAGAGAGGGAGCAAACGCTTTCTGACGACAACGGTCGTTTTGCTTTTCAGAGCCAGCATGAGTGGATCTTTTTTCTGCCAATAGGTCCGATGGACTGGATTTATCACACCCCGCTCCAGATAAGTGTCAACGGAAAGGAATATGATGCAGAAGCAGGCGGAGGTCTCGGTGGGCCACATAAACTTGAAGGGAAAGCGTATAACGTTATTTGCACATTGCCTGATCTTCCCGGAGAAGCGAGATGTCAGTCCGGTTTATAGATTAAAACGAGCCCGGCGGAAGACCAGGCTCGTTTTAGGTATTACCCGCCAAACTGATCCGGGTCCGGCCCAAGCCGCTTACCCTTATCCAGCTTCGCAATCTCACCCAGCTCGTCTTTGTCCAGACGGAAATCCCAGACGTCGAAGTTCTCGGCGATGCGTGACGGCGTGACTGATTTCGGTATCACCACCAGGCCGTTGTCCAGATGCCAGCGAATGACGATCTGCGCCGGACTTTTGCCGTATTTATCCGCCAGTTCGCGAATAATTTTTTGATCGAACACGCCCTGGCCACCCTGCGCCAGCGGGCTCCAGGACTCGGTCTGGATTTTATGCGTGGCGTTCCAGGCATGAAGCTGGCGCTGCTGCATCAGCGGGTGCAGCTCGATCTGGTTAATGACAGGCGCGACGCCCGTCTCGTCAATCAGCCGCTGCAGGTGATGAACCTGGAAATTACAGACGCCGATGCTTTTCACCAGCCCCTCTTTCTGCAGTTCAATCATCCCTTTCCAGGCATCAACGTAGTGATCGATAGCCGGAACCGGCCAGTGCATCAGCCAGAGATCGACGAAGTCGAGCTGGAGTTTTTCCAGGCTCTCTTCCAGGGCCTCGCGGGGACGTTTTTGGTCGTCGTTCCAGAGTTTAGTGGTGATGAACAACTCATCGCGAGGGACACCGGCGCTGGCCAGTGCGGTACCCACGCCGTCCTCGTTTTTGTACGCGGCGGCAGTGTCAATCGACCGGTAGCCGACTTCCAGGGCTTTATGAATGGCGGAGACGACCTCGTCGTTACCGGCTTTCCATACACCTAGCCCCAGCTGGGGCATCACGTTGCCGTCCTGCAGCTTGATTACGGTTTGGTTTGCCATTTTTCCTCCTTCAGGTGCGCATCGCCGGAGGGTTCCTCCGGCGATGGGGTGTGCATTAAGTCTGGACGAAATGTCAAAAAACGAAAGTCGGGGGGACAAAAACGCTTAGCGTGCCGCCTCGTAAATACGACGGCTGACGTCCAGCGTGATGTCGCCGTGCTCGCCCAGATGGGTCATACCGTGCTCTTCGAGTTTCGCCAGCAGGGCAGGGATCGAGCTGCCGTCCAGGCCGTAGCCAGACAGACGCGTTGGCACGCCCAAACCTTCAAAGAAGCTGCGGGTCGCTTCGATGGCGGCATCAATACGCGCATCGTCAGAACCCTCGGTGATGTTCCACACGCGTTCAGCGTACTGCAGCAGTTTGGCGCGTTTAGTGTCGCGTTTTTCGTTCCACAGGGCAGGCAGCACAACGGCCAGCGTCTGAGCGTGGTCCAGACCGTGCATTGCCGTCAGCTCGTGGCCCAGCATGTGGGTTGCCCAGTCCTGCGGCACGCCAGCCCCGATCAGGCCGTTTAGCGCCTGCGTGGCGGCCCACATTACGTTGGCGCGAACGTCGTAGTTTTCCGGCTCTTTCAGCGCTTTCGGACCTTCTTCGACGAGCGTCAGCAGAATGCCTTCCGCGAAGCGATCCTGAATTTTGGCATTTACCGGATACGTGACGTACTGCTCAACGGTATGAACAAAGGCGTCGACCACACCATTCGCTACCTGACGCGCAGGCAGGGTGTAGGTGTAAACCGGGTCCAGAATGGCGAACACAGGCTGAACGTGTTCGTTCATGAATGCTTGTTTATCGCCGGTGGTTTTACGGGAGATCACCGCGCCCTTGTTGGATTCAGAACCGGTGGCCGGCAGAGTCAGCACGGAGCCCATCGGGATAGCGCTTTTGATGTCGCTGCCGCGGGTTTCCAGAATGTGCCATGGATCGATGCCGTCAGCGTAGTGCGCTGCCGCCGCGATGAATTTGGTACCGTCCAGCACGGAGCCGCCGCCGACCGCCAGCAGGAAGGTGATGTTTTCTTCGCGGGCGATTTTCACCGCGTTCATCAGCGTTTCGTAAGACGGGTTTGGCTCGATGCCGCCGAACTCACGCACGTCCAGACCGTCCAGCGCGCTGTAAACCTGATCCAATACTCCGGTTTTTTTCACGCTGCCGCCACCGTAGGTGATCAGCACGCGGGCGTCAGCAGGGATCTGCGCGCGCAGATCGGCGATAGCGTCTTTACCAAACAGAATGCGGGTTGGGGTGTGAAGATTAAAGTTGTTCATTGCTCGTTCCCTTTAGTGGGTGAAAAACCGTGGTGGCGCAGAGGGCGACCTGATGCTGCTCATTGTGGCCGCCCGGGGCTACGCCCTCAATGCACATTCCTGCCGATGTCTTGCCCATTTCTACAGAGCGCTGGAGAAAGCGCGGAAAACGACGCACACTGTCAACGTCGAAAACCGCACCCGGAGTAACGCAAGATGAACCGTGAGGCTATCTGCCAGCAGCTCACTGCGCAGATTAAAAGACTGATAGATAACGAAAATGGCGTCAGTGGCCTGCTTCCTGACATTCGCCTGCTTTATGGCACGCAGCCAGGGACGCGCACGCCGGTCATGTACCAGCCTGGCATCGTTTTTCTCTTCTCTGGCCATAAAATTGGCTATATCAACGAGCGCGTGTTCCGCTACGACACCAACGAATATCTGCTTCTGACGGTACCTTTACCCTTTGAATGTGAAACCTTCGCGACAGAGGCCGTTCCGCTGGCGGGTATTCGCGTCAACGTCGATATTCTGCAGCTGCAGGAACTGCTGATGGAGATTGGCGAAGATGAACTCTTCCAGCCTTCGATGGCGTCGAGCGGGATTAACTCGGCGACGCTGTCGGAAGAGATCCTCTGCGCCATTGAGCGTCTGCTGGACGTGATGGAGAGGCCGCTGGACGCGCGCATTCTGGGCAAGCAGATTATCCGCGAAATTCTCTACCACGTGCTGCTGGGCCCGGGAGGCGGGGCGTTACTGGCCCTGGTGAGCCGACAGACCCACTTCAGCCTGATAAGCCGCGTGCTCAAGCGTATCGAGAGCCAGTACACCGAAAACCTCAGCGTCGACCAGCTGGCGGCGGAAGCGAACATGAGCGTCTCGGCGTTTCACCATAATTTTAAATCGGTGACCAGCACCTCGCCGCTGCAGTACCTCAAAACCTACCGGCTGCATAAGGCGCGGATGCTGATGATCCACGACGGCATGAAGGCCAGCGCGGCGGCGATGCGGGTGGGCTACGAAAGTGCGTCGCAGTTCAGTCGGGAGTTTAAGCGCTATTTCGGCGTTACGCCGGGAGAGGATGCGTCACGTATAAGAACGATGCAGGGAGTCTGACGAAAAACGTAGGCCGGGTAAGCGATAGCGCCACCCGGCTTTGTTGAATTATGCGCTGCAGTACTTCTTCTTAATCACCACCGCGATAGTCCCCACCAGACCCGCCACCAGCAGGAACATCGGCAGCACCATGAGGAAGGTCATTACCTGATCTTCGTGGTGTTTCACGAAGGGGATCATATTCAGCGCGTAGCCGAGCGTCGTCACCACGCCAACCCACAGCAGGGCGCTCAGCCAGTTGAAGAACTGAAAGCGGCGGTTCGACAGGCCGGAAATGCCCGCCATCGTCGGCAGAAGCGTGCGAACAAACGCCAGGAAACGCCCCGCCAGCAGCGCCAGCAGGCCGTGCCGGTCAAACATGCAGGTCGCACGCTGGTGATACTTATGCGGCAGCTGCGCCAGCCAGCTTTTGACGACGCGCGTGTTCCCCAGCCAGCGGCCCTGCAGATAGCTCAGCCAGCAGCCCAGGCTGGCTGCGGAGGTAAGGATAACCATCGTTGGCGTGAAGTCCATGACGCCTTTACCGATTAACGCCCCGGCAAGTAAAAGCAGGCTGTCACCGGGTAAAAACGAGGCTGGCAGTAATCCATTTTCCAGAAACAGAGTTGCGAACATCACGAAATAGACGATACCGACGACGTGAGGATCCGCCAGCGCGGCAAAATCGTGGTGCCAGAGCGCCGCGATAATATCTTGAATAACAGCCATGGACTTTCCTGTGGAACAGCAGATATAGCGCTATTGTACTCCCTTATTCGCCCGTCGGGTTTGATCCCGGGCGCAACTCATGCAGACTTTTCCGCTTGCGGTGTTCACAAAAGCGTCCAGGGAGTACATTTTCAGCCAGCACTCTACACGATACGCTCGAACCCTGCTGCTAAATCCGCAATCAGATCGTCAACATTTTCTAAACCGATATGCAGTCGAATCAGGGTACCGCTGAAGTCCACGTCGCCACCGGGGCGCAGGGCCGCAATCTGTTCCGGCTGGTTAGCCAGGATGAGGGATTCAAAACCGCCCCACGAGTAGGCCATGCTGAAGAGGGTAAAATTATCCAGATAGCTTGCCAGCTCGTCATTATTCAGCCGTTTTTTCAGCACAAACGAGAACAACCCGCTGCTGCCTGTAAAGTCACGCTGCCAGAACTCATGGCCTTTACTGCCGGGTAGCGCGGGGTGATTCACGCGCTCAACCTGCGGATGCTGTGCCAGCCACTCGGCAACTCTCAGGCTGCTTTCATGGTGCTGACGCAGGCGAACGCCCAGCGTGCGGAGTCCGCGGCTGGTCATGTAGGCCGTGTCGGCATCCACCATCTGGCCCATCAGGTAGGCGTTTTCACGCAGCTGATCCCAGCAGCGCGCGTTGGAGACCGCCGTGCCGATCATGCCGTCCGAGTGGCCAATCAGGTACTTCGTCGCCGCCTGAATCGAGATATCAATGTCGAAGTCCAGCGCTTTGAACAGCACGCCTGCCGCCCAGGTGTTGTCGATCATAACGATCGCCTCTGGCGCTTTGCTGCGCACGGCCTTCACGATAGCCGGCACGTCGTGAACTTCCATGGTGAGCGACCCCGGCGATTCCAGGAACACAATGCGCGTGTTGGGCTGAATAAGTTCGGCAATACCTTCACCAATCAGCGGGTCGAACCAGCCGGTGGTCACGCCGAGCTTGCTGAGAATTTTGGTACAGAAGTCCTGGCTGGGTTCGTAGGCGGTGTTGGTCATCAGGATGTGATCGCCCTGTTCCACGAACGCCAGAATGGTGTTGGCGACCGCAGCCGCTCCGCACGGGAACAGCGCGCAGCCTGCGCCTCCTTCCAGCTCGCACATCGCCTCCTGCAGAGAAAAATGGGTTAGCGTGCCGCGACGGCCATAAAACAGGCCGCCTTTCGCGCGGTTGCGCGTGGCGATTTTTTTCTCCTCAACGGTATCAAACACCAGCGAGGAGGCGCGTTGAATCACGCTGTTGACAGATCCCTGAGTATATTTTTTGCTGCGTCCTGCCTGTACCAGCGTGGTATCAAGATGCTTCTTTGTCATGTTCGCTAACCCTGTTTTTATACGTCTGGACGTCCAGACTACCACGATTGGAAAAAACTGCACCCGCAGGCTTATCGAATAAGCAGAAAATATTAGCAAAAAAACGCATAAGAAATTTTTACTGCGTAAGCGCAAGGAAAGTGAACGAAAATTGCGGCACTATGCAAATACTAATGAGAACTACTATCAATTCGACGACGTTTTGATATTATTACGTTCAGATTTTGTGATTTGCGTCCTGGAGATACAGAGTGGGTAATAATTTGATGCAGGCGGATCTCTCCGTTTGGGGCATGTATCAGCATGCTGACATCGTGGTTAAGATTGTGATGATCGGCCTGATTCTGGCGTCCGTTGTCACCTGGGCTATCTTCTTCAGCAAGAGCGCCGAGCTGCTTTCGCAGAAGCGTCGCCTCAAGAGGGAACAGCAGCAGCTGGCTGAAGCCCGCTCTCTGGATCAGGCTTCAGACATGACCTCATCCTTCCACGCGAAAAGCCTGACCACCCTGTTAGTGAATGAAGCGCAGAACGAGCTGGAACTCTCCGCGGGCAGTGAAGATAACGAAGGCATCAAAGAACGTACCGGTTTCCGCCTGGAGCGTCGCGTGGCGGCCGTTGGCCGACACATGGGGCGCGGCAATGGTTATCTGGCGACCATCGGGGCGATCTCACCGTTTATCGGTCTGTTCGGTACGGTCTGGGGCATCATGAACAGCTTTATCGGTATCGCGCAGACCCAAACCACCAACCTGGCGGTTGTGGCCCCGGGTATCGCAGAAGCGCTGCTGGCGACGGCGATTGGTCTGGTCGCGGCGATTCCGGCGGTGGTTATCTATAACATCTTCGCGCGTATGATTGGCAGCTACAAAGCCACGCTGGGTGACGTTGCCGCGCAGGTTCTGCTGCTGCAAAGTCGCGATCTCGACCTGAATGCCAGCTCGGTTAAGCCGGTGCACGCGGCGTCCAAACTGCGCGTGGGTTGATAGTATGGCGATGCGTCTAAACGAAAATCTGGACGATAACGGCGAAATGCATGAGATCAACGTGACGCCGTTTATCGACGTTATGCTGGTTCTGCTGATTATCTTCATGGTGGCTGCGCCGCTGGCGACGGTGGATGTGAAGGTAAATCTACCTGCCTCATCCAGCCAGCCCCAGCCGCGCCCGGAGAAGCCTATCTACCTGTCGGTGAAGGCGGATAAATCCATGTTCCTCGGCAATGACCCGGTGACGGCCGACTCTGTCATCCCGGCCCTGGATCAGCTTACGGGCGGTAAGAAAGATACCACGGTCTTCTTCCGTGCGGATAAAACCGTTGATTATGAAACCATGATGAAGGTAATGGACACGCTGCATCAGGCGGGTTACCTGAAGATTGGGCTGGTCGGCGAAGAAAAAGCGGCCAAAAAATAGAACGAAAGCTGGCGAAAGCCAGCTTTTTTGTTTTCTGCCACGCGGCATCGTTATTATTTTCTGCTGTATATCCCCATTCTTCATATTTCCTTATCAATAAAGCCATAATTAATAATCCATTGATAGTTAAGTAAATATTAGTATTCGGCTGAGTCATTAAAATATATCGTTGGCTGAAATGGCGTCGTGGAATATCCCCACTACGCTTAAAAAAGATAATAAAAACAAACCTTCTTCGAAGGATCTTTTCACCTGCACAGCAAGAGACTCCCTATGGCTACGATGACATGGCTGTATCCGCACGCGCCTCAAAACGATCTGTTTTCGCTTTCTGCCATTCGACGACGCGCCGACAGGCTAATACTGGTGCTCATCTGGTCGCTGTGGGCCATCTCGCTGGGGGTGGGCTATATCAACGAGAATATCGTGCAGGGGGCGATTATTGGCACCTCTCTGGCCTGTTTATCGACGCTGCTGACGCTGTTGTTTCCCGGCGCGCTGTTGCTCCGCCTGAGCTCTGCGTTTGTGCTAATGGCATTTTCCGCGCTGCTGATTCATCTGGGCGAAGGCGAAACTGAATACCATTTTTCGGTTTTTGTCCTGCTCTCCGCGCTCCTTGCCTGGCGAGACTGGCGCCCGCTGGTGATGGGGGCGGCGGTCATCGCGTTACATCATCTGGTGTTTAACTATCTGCAGGAGAATGACCTTTACGGCGTCGTGGTGTTCATGCACACCGGCTTTCATATGGTGGTTTTCCACGGGCTGTTTGTGGTGGTCCAGACCGCAATTCTGGTTCTGCTGGCGATACGAATGGAGCAGGACGCCCGCTCGGCGAGCGAGGTGGCAAGGCTGGCGGGGGTGATCAACCGTGAACCGGGGTACCTCACGCTGGCCGTCGATGCGGTCCCCGCAGAGTCTTCCTTTGCCCGCACGTTCAGCCTGACGCTGGGCACCATGCGCGCCACGCTTGAGCAGGTTAGCGCCAATATTGGGCAACTGCTGGAGGCATCCCGCGCGTTAGGACAGCGCAACAGCGCGCTGTCGGAACGTACCGATCACCAGGCAAGTTCGCTGGCGACGGCGGCCAGTGCGATGGAACAGTTAAGGGCTGTCGCCACCCTGACCAGTGAAAAAGCAAGCCAGGTCAGGGAGGTGGCGTTCAGCACCAGTAACGTGGCGGAGCAGGGGGGCCATAACGTACGGCAGGCGATTGCGGCGATGGAGCACATTCGCGAGGAGTCGCAGCGCATTTACGCCATTCTGGAGTTGATCGACGGGATTGCGTTCCAGACCAATATTCTGTCGCTCAACGCCTCGGTCGAGGCTGCCAGAGCGGGCGAACATGGCAAAGGCTTCGCGGTGGTTGCCTCGGAAGTGCGCGTGTTGGCCCAGCGCAGCGAGGGGGCTGCAAAAGATATCCGCCAGCTTCTGACCGCATCGCAGGCAACCACGCTGCAGGGCGTCGAGCAGGTTGAGCAGGCGGGTATGACAATGAAGTCGATCATTGAGAGTATCGAAGGGCTTCGCTCTCTGCTGGAGGAGCTGTCGCAGATGAGCGAGCAGCAGCGGGCGAGCATTGCGCAGATGAACGACAGCATTGCCAGCATCGATGCCAGCGTGCAGGAGAACGTGCGTCACGTAGCGCAAACAGTGCAGGTGGCTGAAGCGCAGCGCCAGCAGACGGGTCAGTTAAAAGAGGCGATTGCCGTATTCAGATTTAATTAGCGTTGCGGTTCGGAAGGGGCGCTGGCACCAGACGCCAGCGCGTCTTCATCAAGCGCCACGCAGGTGACGTTTGAGGTACGGAACTCACCGTCTGACAGCTTGCGCGTCAGGCGCAGGGTGGCGATTTCTCTGGCAAGCAGATACTGGTAATTGGCCTCGAGGCGACCCAGAAGCTTCTCTTTCAGCTCTGGCCGCTGTTCCATGATGGTGTTCATCACGGCACCGTAAATTTCTTCTTTGACCTGTAGCGGATAAATTTCACGGCGATTCTGCCATTTCAGCCGCACCAGCGTTGCCGGGATCGATACCAGGTCCTGGGTAATACGCGTCATCTCGTCATTTTTTGTGTTTCGCAGCGCATCGAGATTTTGCTTTAAGATAAATTCATCACTTTTCTTATCATCTAAAGTCAAATAAACGTCGTTGTTTTTAACTTCCTTCACGTTAATCCTCCCCAAGGCTATAAAAAATTGGGTTGTTTTTTTCGCGCGTAATTAAGTTAAGCCAAATTTCATTGCCCGCTTTGTTAATTTCTTCGGTTTTCTCGGCCAATATTTGACTTAGTTTCTGGGCATCTATTTCACCCTCGGCCTGCAGGTCATTCAGCAGGTGGACAAAGGCTTCAATTTTTATGGCGCGAAATAAGCGGTCTTTTATATGGCGATCGTGCTCTTCCAGCAACATATTTCGGGATTTGCCAGTTCGGGAAACACCAATTAATATATCGGGCTCGAAATCAGAGAGCTTTCTTTTCCCCTGAGTGAAACTGGCCTCTTTTTCTGCTTCCGTCGGTTGCTGTTCCACAGGCGTGATGTGGTACTTAGCCGGGACGAGATAGTCGGGCAGCATTTTCAATTTCCTTTAATTTCAACAGGGTGGGGTTGGTAAAGGCGTGAGATTCGTTGACAATATCATGAGGCAAATTTAAAATCAAAAAAAATGGAGCCTACCCATGAACAGCATCTTTTTTACGGTCATCACATTACTATTACTGACCGCTGGTGTTCTTTTATTGATGCAGGAGTTCAATAAAACGAAAGTGTCGAAAGACACCAGTGAACCCCCGCAACCTGAACTGATGACAAAAGAGGAAGGTGAAGACCATTTCTCTGTATTGATGAACTCCGTTACGCCGGTCTGGTACTGGCGGGTGAACCACGAATATATCGACTTTTTACACGCGACAATTAAGCGCATGAAAATGTCGGAAATTAATGATACGCCCGGACTGTTTGAGGCGCAGCGTCGCTGTAGCGACCTGAATTCAGCCGTGTATAAATATTATGACAATATCAAAAAGCGCTGCCTTAACGGCGAGAAGGTCTCTTATTCCGATCTGGACGTATTAAATTTGCGGCAGTGTTTTCGCGAGTTCAGTCTGGAAGCCTATCCTGAGCTGGTGGCGCTTGTCTGGCCGGAGTACGCCCGTCCAGAGGTTAACCCGGACAACGTCTGAGTGGCGTACTGTTGAGTTATTGCAAACAGTCAGCGCCGTTGAGATATACTGGGCGCTGGTTTCTTTTGCAAACAGGACTTTATGGAACGCTTTTTTGAAAATGCCATGTACGCCTCTCGCTGGATACTGGCCCCCGTCTATTTTGGCCTTTCGCTGGCGCTTGTCGCGCTGACGATTAAGTTCTTTCAGGAAATCCTGCATGTTCTGCCGAACATTTTTTCCATTGCCGAAGCGGATTTGATTCTGGTTCTGCTGTCGCTGGTGGATATGACCCTGGTGGGCGGGCTGCTGGTGATGGTGATGTTCTCCGGCTACGAGAATTTTGTCTCCCAGCTTGATATCGACGAGCGTAAAGAGAAGCTCAGCTGGCTGGGCAAAATGGATGCGTCATCGCTGAAGAATAAAGTGGCCGCGTCGATTGTGGCGATCTCCTCTATCCACCTGCTACGCGTGTTTATGGACGCGAAGAACGTGCCGGATAACAAACTGATGTGGTACGTCATTATCCACCTGACGTTTGTGCTCTCTGCGTTTGTGATGGGGTATCTGGATAAGATCAGTAAGAAGTAATTCCCCCTCACCCTAACCCTCTCCCACAGGGAGAGGGCCGGGGTGAGGGCATCAGACCGCACTATTTATCCGACGACGCCTGCCACAGATTCAACTCCCCATCCGCAACATGCTGGTCAATCCGCTTGAGTTCGTCCTCCGTAAAGCGCAGGTTTTCCAGCGCCTGAACATTCTCTTCCAGCTGTTCCGGGCGGCTTGCGCCAATCAGCACGGACGTCACGCGCGCATCTTTCAGCAGCCAGCTTAGCGCCATCTGCGCCATGGTCTGACCGCGCGCCTGCGCCATTTCACTCAGTAAACGCAGGCTGTTCAGGTTGGCTTCGGTCAGCATCTTTTCGTTCAGACCACGGACTTTCTTGCCTTCACGCTGCATGCGTGAATCTTCAGGAATACCGTTCAGGTATTTTCCGGTCAGCAAACCCTGTGCCAGCGGGGTAAAGGCAATACACCCCGTCCCGTTTGCTTCCAGCGCATCCAGCAAACCGGTCTTATCGACCCAGCGGTTGAGCAGGTTATAGGACGGCTGGTGGATCAGCAGAGGGATCTTCCACTCGCGCAGCAGCTCGGCCATTTTTTGTGTGCGCCCGGTTGAGTAGGAGGAAATGCCCACATACAGCGCTTTCCCACTCTGCACGGCGTGGGCCAGCGCGGCGGCCGTCTCTTCCATCGGCGTGTTTTCATCCACGCGGTGGGAATAGAAAATATCCACATACTCGACGCCCAGGCGCTTCAGGCTCTGATCGAGGCTGGCGAGCAGATATTTGCGTGAACCGCCCGAGCCGTACGGCCCTGGCCACATGTCGTAACCCGCCTTGGTGGAGATAATCAGCTCGTCGCGGTACGCGGCGAAGTCCTCCCGCAGCAGGCGGCCGAAATTCTCTTCCGCGCTACCCGCCGGAGGTCCGTAGTTATTGGCGAGATCGAAATGGGTGATGCCGAGGTCGAAGGCTTTGCGCAGCAGCGCGCGCTGGGCATCAAGAGGCTGGACGTGGCCGAAGCTGTGCCACAGTCCCAGCGACAGCGCAGGAAGGCGCAGACCGCTCTTTCCACAGTAGCGGTACTGCATATGTTCATAGCGGGTAGCGTCAGGGTACCAGGACATGATGTCTCCTTTTCTTATCGATAATTTTTTGAAACGTCGTTTTCATTCTGAACTTATCACATCACTAAGCGCGAAGATAATGGTTAACGGCGGCTGTGCGACCAGTGAAGCCACGCTAATTAAAAATGATCACAAAACGTTATAATTTCCCTCGTTCCTGCCGATAACGAGAGTAGTACTCGCCTCTGGGCGAACTCACCCTCACGGCAAGGAAGACTTATGAATATGCTCCGTAATTTCACGATCCGCTTCGTCATGCTGGCGATTCTCGGGATCTTTTGTTTAATGTGGGCGGGTGTTGGACTGTACAGCACCTGGTCCCTGTCTCGCGTGACTGATGGCAACGAGGTGGACCGCCAGTTGGTCAAACAGATGACGGTGCTCAGTCAGGGCAACGATCAGTATTTCCGCTTTGTGACCCGTCTGAGCCGAGCGATGGAAGTCAAAGCTGCAGGCGGCACGCCGGATCTGGCCTCTGCCCAGCAGGCGCTGGATAACATGGGCAAGAAGCTGGCTGAAATGAAAGCCATTTCCCCTGGCCCGATGGATGAGCAGATCTCTTCCCGGGTGATCGGCACCTGGCAGGCGCTGCTTGAACAGGGCGTGACGCCGCAAATGCAGCAGGCGAAGTTGGGCGCGCTGGACGGCTACCGTCAGCAGGCCAACAACGTCACCCCACCGCTGAGCCGCGCGTTCGGTGCGGCGGCTGAAGAGTTCAACAATGCCGCCGCGAAGTCGCTCGACAGCACCCGCGTGGTGGTGGACGGCCTGACCAGCATGACCCGCACGGTGATTATCGTTGCCACGATAATCGGCCTGCTGATCCTGCTCTTCACCGACCGTTACCTGGTGGCGATGCTGGTCAAACCGCTGGACCGCATTCGCCAGCAGTTCCGCCAGATTGCCCAGGGCGATCTCAGCCAGCCCATTGAGCCGTTCGGCCGCAACTGCGTGGGCCAGCTGGTGCCGCTGCTAAGCGCCATGCAGGACAGCCTGCGTGAAGCGGTCAGCACGATCCGCTCCGGCAGTGAGAATATCTGGCGCGGCGCAACGGAGATCTCCAGCGGTAACAACGATCTCTCGTCCCGTACCGAAGAGCAGGCGGCCGCGCTGGAAGAGACGGCAGCCAGCATGGAACAGCTGACCGCCACGGTGAAGCTGAACGCGGAAAGCGCGCGTCAGGCAAGCCAGCTGGCCGATGTGGCCTCTACCACTGCCAGCCGCGGCGGCTCGCTGGTGGAAGAGGTGGTGACCACCATGAGCGGAATTTCGGAAAGCTCGAAGAAAATTGCTGAAATCACCAACGTAATCAACAGCATTGCCTTCCAGACCAATATTCTGGCACTCAATGCGGCGGTTGAAGCGGCGCGCGCGGGCGAACAGGGGCGTGGTTTCGCGGTAGTGGCAGGTGAGGTCCGCAACCTGGCAAGCCGCAGCGCCAACGCGGCCAAAGAGATTGAGGGGCTGATTACCGACTCCGTTTCCCGCGTCGAGCAGGGGGCGAAGCTGGTGGGCGACACCGGCACCACTATGGATGCGATTTTGCGTGACGTGACGGAAGTGACGACCATTATGAAGCAAATAGCCTCTGCCTCTGAGGAGCAAAGCAAGGGCATTTCGCAGGTCGGGGTTGCCATTACCCAGATGGACGGCGTTACCCAGCAAAACGCCTCGCTGGTTGAAGAGGTTTCCGCGGCGGCGGCGGCGCTGGAGCGCCAGACCGAAGATCTTCAGCGCTCGGTGCAGAAGTTCCGCCTGACGGCATAACGCAGCGCTGCAAGGCCGCCTTGTGCGGCCTTACATTATTAACGTCTTCCCCTCCAGCTCGCGCTGAAACTGCTATTCTTTTGCTAACCCCCCTGACGTTCTGGGCTCTCTTCTATGAGGTGTTGCTATGAACAGATCGTTATCTGTCATCCCTGTTCTCTCTTTCATTTTTCTGATGCTGTTTTCGGTTTTTGCCAGTGCGACCCAGCAGGCGCAGGAACGGCGCGTGGCGCGTGATGTCAGGCAGGAAACCCGCGATACGTCACGGCAGGTGAAGCAGACCTGCGTGGCAAACAATAACCAGAGTAATCACGACTGCCGCCAGGACAAGCGCCAGATGAAACAGTCCGGACGGCAAAAAGCGCGGGATATTAAGTATTAACATAACAGGTGAGGCGGCATGCAAGCGTATTTCTTGCCGCCTTTTAAAAAAACGTAAGTCAATATTTTTTAAATATTAAAGTATTTGCTTGTAACAATATATTTGGCATTTTCTGCACATTCCAGAACATGAAAATTAATATTGTCTTAAGATTCAGCCGACATAATGAATTATCTTCTTGATACCGGAAATAATTCAATTTATGAAAAACCGTATTATTTTATTTGCTGCCCTGGCAGGTTTTGCCGTGGTCAATACAGCGATGGCCCAGAGCGTCACGGTCGATGTCCCTGCCGGGTATAAGGTCGTGATTGTTCCGCAGTCAGCCACGGTTCCTGAGGCGGTAAGCGTTGCGCCTGCACCTGCACCTGCACAAACAACGTATGTCGCCCCTGCACCGGTCTATCATCCGCGTGCACGCCATGTGGCGAGCGTGGCGGAAGGGATGGTGATTGAGCATCAGTATGACGATCACCATTGATGTATTCCGGGTGACATTTCTGGCCATAAGTTGAGGGCAAATAGTCGTGATTGGGTGCAGGGAGTTATTACTGAACAGTCATGAGGCCGGGCACGCGCTGCGACGCCCGGCGAAGTTTATCAGTGCGTCGCTTCACCAATCAGCGCGCCCGTTCCCGCGCCAACGGCCGCACCTTTCAGCACGCTCTTGCCGGTAACCGCCGCGGCACCTGCGCCCACGGCAGCACCTACCGCACCACCTTTACGCGCGGCTTTACCTTTGTCGCCGTTTTTGAACATGGCACCGGTGCCTGCGCCAACGACGGCGCCGCCAACCGTCGATTTCAGATCTTTACCCGTCGCCGCGCCAATGGCTGCGCCTGCTACCGCGCCAGCGGCGGTTTTGTCGATGGCCATTCCCGAGGTGGAAAAAATGAGGGCGCTGATAACCAGCGTTGTTTTAATAAGTTTCATAACAGATCCTTTGTGACTGCTGTCGGTTGATACGTTGCTTCTCACTCTGAGGTGAGAAAAACGCACAGATAGTGCCAGCAATGCCGGCTCAACCTTTAGGCCAATCATGCCCTGAGCAAGGATCTCTGTTGCCGGGCGGCGATCCGCCCGGCTAGTCGTCACGCCTGACGTTTGTCTTCTGTATTGGTCTCGAAGTCGCTCGCCGCGTGGCGTTCGTGGAGCTGCTCGTTCAGCTCGCCGCTGGTGCGGTTAACGATACGTCCGCGCTTAACGGCATGGCGGTTCGCCACGTCTTTCGCCCAGCGCTGCACGTTGGTGTACTTTTCTGCGTCGAGGAACTCAGCGGCGTTATACACGCTGCCCAGCGCTACGCAGCCGAACCATGGCCAGATAGCGATATCCGCGATGGTGTACTCCTCACCCGCTACGTAGCGGCCGCGCGCCAGCTGTTTATCCAGCACGTCGAACAGGCGTTTGGCTTCCATGGTGAAGCGGTCAATCGCGTACTCGATTTTCACCGGGGCGTAGTTGTAGAAGTGGCCAAAACCGCCGCCGAGGAACGGCGCCGCACCCTGGAGCCAGAACAGCCAGTTCAGCGTCTCGGTGCGTCCCGCCGGATCTTTCGGCAGGAAGTGGCCGAACTTCTCCGCCAGATAGAGCAGAATATTGCCGGATTCAAATACGCGCGTTGGCGGGTTCGTGGAGTGGTCACGAAGCGCCGGTATTTTCGAGTTCGGGTTCACCTCAACGAAGCCGCTGGAGAACTGATCGCCCTCGCCGATGCGGATCAACCACGCGTCGTACTCCGCGCCCGTCACGCCCAGCGCCAGCAGCTCTTCGAGCATGATCGTCACTTTCTGGCCGTTCGGTGTTCCCAGCGAGTAGAGCTGCAGCGGGTGCGAACCGACAGGTAGATCTTTCTCATGGGTCGCGCCGGAAATGGGGCGGTTGATGTTGGCGAACGCGCCGCCGTTGTTCTTTTTCCATTCCCACACTTTTGGTGGCTGATACGTGTTGTCTGACATGTTGGCCTGCCTTTTGAGTGATGTGTTGAGGCAGTGTAGCAGGAGATTTGTGAAGCGTTTAACCAACTGAGCGTAATCGATCTGCCGCTATTCCTTCCGGCGCTTATATATATCAAATGCGGCATAAGCTTAATCGAAAATCGCATTTTCATAATTAATGCGTAAACGGATAAAGCTGCATATGATGCTTCAACATAAATAAAAGATGCAGTCATAAACACTTTATAAGGCAAGGAGTTAGTGAGATGCGCAAGCTTCTGTTATCGGCAGTGGTCGTTTCGCTCGCGTTAGGCCTGGCGGGCTGTGATGATGCGAAAAATAAAGAGACCAATACCCCCCCTGCGGCAAAAAGCGACGCGCCAAAAGAGGGCGGTTCGCTGATTATCGGTATTACCTCCGGCGACCCGTTAGCCGTTAATCCGCTCTATGCCAGCGACCGTACCACGTTAACGATCATGCAGGCGCTCTATGCCCCGCTCTATAGCTTCAACAACGGTAAGATCGAGTGGGGCCTGGCGGAAAGCCTGAAGCCCTCCGCCGACAACCTGAGCTACACCCTGACGTTAAAACCCAATCTGAAATGGCAGGACGGACAGCCGCTGACGGCGGACGACGTGGTCTTTACGTTCAATAAGCTGCTGGATGCCAAACAGCACAGCTTCTTCCGCAGCATGTTCACCTACGGCGATAAGCCGGTACAGGTAAGCAAGGTTGACGACCGCACCGTTAAGTTCACCTTACCGCAGGTCAGCGCGGCCTTTACCGGCACTCTGGTTCAGATCTACCCGATTCCGCAGCACGTGTTCGCAGGTGAAGGTGACCTGGAAAAGAGCAGCAAAAACGATGCGCCGGTCGGCTCCGGGCCGTTCAAATTCAAAGAGTACCGCGCCGGGCAGTATTACGCCCTGACCCGTTTCGATGATTACTGGAACGGCAAAGCGAAGCTTGATTCGGTTACCTACCGTTTCGCCAAAGACAGCAACGCCGCCAACCTTGCGCTGCAAAACGGTGAAATCAACCTCAAGATGGTTGACCCGCAGGACGTGAATCGCCTGAAAAATACCGGTAAGTTCGACTTCGTGGTCTATCCGGAAGGCCGCCTGGCCTATATGACGTTCAACCAGAACGTGCCGGTGATGAAGAGCAAAGCGCTGCGTCAGGCCATCGCGTATGCCATCAACAAAGACGAGCTCACCCAGACCGCGTTTACCTCGCTGGACTACGCTAAACCGGCGACCTCGTTCCTGACGCCCGATACGCTTTACAAGACGGATGACGTTGAACAGTACAAATTCGATCTGCAAAAAGCCAAAGAGCTGCTTAAAGCGTCCGGCGCGCCGGACAACCTCAAGCTGCGCCTGGCGTATGTGAACACCAACAAAACCCAGGAGAGCATGGCACTCTATATTCAGCAGGCGCTGAAGGCGATTGGGGTGAACGTGGAGCTGATGCCGCTGGACTCCAACGCCATGTCTCAGCGCAGTCTTGATATGAACAACACCGCGTGGGAGCTGAACCTGGGCGGCTACATCATGGGCTCCGAGCCGGACGGTTACAAATCGCTGTTCATGAGCAACGAAGCCTATAACTATGCGCACTACAAAAATCCGCAGTTTGATGCCCTGTGGGATAAAGGCGCAGTGGAAACCGACGCCGCGAAACGTGCCGATATCTACAAGCACATTCAGCAGACCGTGGCGAACGACATGACCTACTACCCGATTGCCTACACCAATGCGACCGTCGCGGTGGACAAGCGCTTCGGCGGCACCCAGGAGGCAGAGCCGAAACCGGTCTATCTTTTCCAGGATCTGTCAAAAATCTATCAGAAATAAGTGATTGCCCCGGCCGTCAGGTCGGGGATTTTGTAAGGGCACGTCGTGAACACACTCCTCACCCGTCGGTTGCTGCAGCTGCTGCCGATGCTGTTCTTTATTTCACTGGTGGCGTTTTTGCTGGTCAAGCTCGCGCCCGGCGATCCGGTGGCGGCGTACATTACGCCGCGCATGGCCCCGGAAGATATCGAGCGTATTCGCCAGAGCCTGGGGCTGGATAAGCCGCTGGTCACGCAGTACGTCCTGTGGCTGAAAAACGTCCTGCAGGGCGATCTCGGCTATTCGCTGATTTATCACCGCCCGGTGCTGGAGATGATCGGCGAACGCATTCCGGCCACGCTGGGGCTGATGGGCGCGTCGCTGCTGATGGCGATCGTGCTGGCGATCCCGCTGGGCCTGCTGGCGGGGGCATTTAAGCACCGCTGGCTGGATCACGTGCTTAACTTGTTCGCCTATATCGGCATCTCGGTGCCGATTTTTTGGTTCGGCATCTTGCTCATTACGGTCTTTGCCGTGCAGCTTAACTGGTTCCCCAGCATGGGTATGCGCACCATCGGCATGGAAGATAACGCGCTGGACGTGCTGCGTCACGGCGTGCTGCCGTGTATTGCCCTCACGTTCTACAACCTTTCCAGCTACGTGCGCTACATCCGCTCCAACACCATCTCGCAGCTCTCGGCCGACTACGTGCAGACCCAGCTGGCCTACGGCGCCACGCGTTCCGGCATTCTGTTCCGCCACGTGCTGAAAAATGTGCTGCTGCCGGTGATTACCCTGTTCGGCCTGTCGTTCGGTGAGCTGATTGTGGGGGCCTATGTGACGGAAAGCGTCTTCTCGTGGCCGGGGATGGGGCTGCTCGGGATCCAGTCGATCGCCTCGCTGGACTACCCGCTGATCATGGCGATCATCATGCTCTCGTCGATGATGCTGATCGTCGGTAACCTGATCGCCGATCTGCTTTATCGCTTCGCCGATCCCCGCATTCGTACGCTGAGGTAACCCGGATGAGCAGACGCTGGCAGCAGGTTCGTCACCAGCTGCGCCGCAACCGTCCGGCGCAGTTCTCCCTGTTTGTGCTTTTTATTTTCGTTGTCGCCGCGCTCTGTGCGGGCCTAAGTCCGTACGATCCGGATCGGATGGCGCTCGGCGCACGCACGCTACCGCCGGATGCCGCGCACTGGTTCGGCACCGACGAGTATGGCCGCGACTACTTCACCCGCGCGCTGTATGGCGGCCAGATCTCCCTGATGGTCGGTTTTCTGGCGATGCTCTTTTCCACGCTTATCGGCACGGTGGTAGGAACGGTGAGCGGCTATTTTGGCGGCTGGCTGGATAACCTGATGATGCGCGCCGTGGATATCCTGATGGCCATTCCGGCCTTCTTCCTGCTGCTGGTGGTGAATGCTTACCTCAAGCCGGGCGTGGATAACATCATTCTGATCATCAGCCTGCTGACGTGGATGAACATGTCGCGGCTGGTGCGCGCAGAAACCTTATCGGTGAAAGAGCGCGAGTATGTGCTTTATGCCCGCGCGTCGGGGGAAAACCCGCTGCGCATTATCGTGCGCCACATTATTCCCGGCGTGCTGCCGACCATTATCGTGGCCGCCACGCTCAATATCGCCTCGGCCATTCTGATGGAGTCGACGCTCAGCTTCTTAGGGCTGGGCGTGCAGGCGCCGGCGGCATCGTGGGGAAGCATGCTCAACAACGCCCAGTCGTATATTGGCGAAGCGTCGTGGCTGGCGATGTTCCCCGGCATTTTGATCCTGCTGACGGTGTTCAGCTTTAACGTGCTGGGCGATGTCTTCCGTACCGCCTTTGAGCCAGGAGCGAATCGCGATGAGTAACCTGTTAGCGCTTGAGAACCTGCAAACCACCTTCCGCACCCGCGAGGGCGAGGTTCACGCGGTGCGCGGCGTGAGCTTTCAGGTGCAGCCGGGAGAACTTGTCGGCATCGTCGGCGAGTCGGGCTGCGGGAAAAGCGTCACCTGTAAGTCGATCATTCAGCTTCTGGGGAACAACGGACGGATAACCGGCGGCAGCATCCGCTTCCAGAATGACGATCTGGCGCAGAAAACCCCTGAGCAGATGCGCGCCATTCGCGGCAACGAGATCGCGATGATTTTCCAGGATCCGATGACCGCCCTGAACCCGGTGCTGACCATCGGCAAACAGATGGCGGAGATCCTGATGCGCAATAAAGGACTGACCAAAAAAGCGGCCAAAGCGGCGGCGATCGCCATGCTGGAACAGGTGGGGATTGCCGAAGCGGAACGCCGATACGACCAGTATCCCCACGAGTTTAGCGGCGGGATGCGCCAGCGGGTGATGATCGCGATTGCGCTCTCCTGCAACCCTAAGCTTCTTATTGCCGATGAGCCAACCACCGCGCTGGACGTGACCATTCAGGCGCAGATCCTGCGTCTGCTGAAAAGCCTGCAACAGCAGACCCAAACCGCGATTCTGCTGATCACCCACGATCTCGGCGTGGTGGCGCAGGTCTGCAGCCGCGTGGTGGTGATGTACGGCGGGCTGGTGATGGAGGAGGGGAGCGTGGAGGACATTTTTTATCGCCCTGCGCATCCTTACACTCAGGGTCTGCTGGCCTCGCTGCCGCGCCCGGATGAGGTTAACCAACGCTTATCGCCCATCGAAGGCGCGCCGCCTGGCCTGCTTAACCCGCCGCCGGGCTGTCCGTTCGCCGAACGCTGCCCGAAACGCATGCCCCAGTGTGAACGGCAGCCCGCATTTTACACCGCCGGAGAGGGCCATCGCGCCGCCTGCTGGCTATGGGCCGATAAGGAGATTCAGGCATGAGTGAACAACAGGCGCCATTAGTGAGCGTTCGCGATCTGCGCAAACACTATCCGCTCAACGGCGGTCTGCTGCATAAAGGCGTGGCCGTGAAGGCGGTTGATGGCGTGAGCTTTGATATTCAGCCCGGCGAGACGTTTGGCCTGGTGGGAGAGTCCGGCTGTGGGAAATCCACCCTCGGGCGCGCCATCCTGCGCCTTTTCGATATTACCTCTGGCGAGATCCACTTTGCCGGGCAGGCGATCGCTCACGCCCGCGAAAAAGAGCTCAAGCCGCTGCGTAAGCGGATGCAGGCGATTTTTCAGGATCCTTACTCCTCGCTCAACCCCGGCATGACGGTACGACAGCTGGTGGCCGAGCCGATGCAGATCCACGGCTACAGCCGCGAAGAACAGCGGGAACGTACGGAAACGCTGCTCTACAAAGTGGGGCTGAAGCACGAACACCTTGAACGATTCCCGCATGAGTTCAGCGGGGGGCAGCGTCAGCGCATCAGTATTGCCCGCGCGTTGTCCGTGCGTCCTGAATTTGTGCTGTGCGATGAACCGCTTTCGGCGCTGGACGTCTCGGTGCAGGCGCAGGTGGTGAATATTTTGCAGGATCTGCAGCAGGAGCTGGGGCTGACCTATCTGTTCATCGCCCACGATCTCTCCATGGTGCGCCATATCTCCAGCCGCATTGGGGTGATGTATCTCGGTAAGCTGGTGGAGGTGGCCCCGGCGAATGAACTGTATCAGCGTCCGGCGCACCCCTACACCCGCGCGCTGCTGGCGGCGGTTCCCCGGCCCGATCCGCGCATCCGCAATCTCGAAGACGCCACCCTGCGCGGCGACATTCCAGGCCCCACGTCCGCGCTGCCGGGCTGTAAGTTCTGCAGCCGCTGCCCGCACGCCATGCCGGTTTGCCAGACGCAGGAGCCTGCCATGCGGGAGATTGCGCCAGGGCATTTCGCGGCGTGCTGGTTGTTTAACGTGTAATTAATGCCCCACGCAGGTGTATGATAAATGCCCCTCTGTCAGGTTAATTACAACGTGCAGACGACGACAACCCTTAAAAAAATTGCCGCCTGCCTGTTTTAGGTTGGATACATGCGTAAAGGAAAGTTAAGCAGTGATGCGCCATTCGGGACATTGTTAGGCTATGCGCCCGGTGGCGTGGCGATTTACTCTTCAAATTACGGCAGTCTGGACCCGCGCAACTACCCGCAAGACGCGGATTTTCGCAGCTATATTGGCAACGAATACATGGGCCACAAGTGGCAGTGCGTTGAGTTTGCCCGCCGTTTCCTGTTTCTCAACTATGGCTTCGTGTTTACCGACGTCGGCATGGCGTGGGAGATCTTCTCCCTGCGCTTTTTGCGTCAGGTGGTGAACGATAACATCCTGCCCCTTCAGGCTTTTGCTAATGGCTCAAAACGCGCGCCGCGCGCCGGGGCGCTGCTGATCTGGCAAAAGGGCGGCGAGTTTCACGAGACCGGCCACGTGGCGGTGATCACCCAGCTTCTGGACGATAAGGTGCGTATCGCCGAGCAGAACGTGATTCACTCTCCGCTGCCGCTCGGGCAGCAATGGACGCGCGAGCTGCGTCTGAGCGTGGAGAACGGGTGTTATACGATCCATGACACTTTCAACGACACGGAGATCCTCGGCTGGATGATCCAGACCGACGACACGGAACACAGCATTCCCCAGCCGGAAATCGACGGCGAACTGCTGAAAATCAGCGGCGCGCGGCTGAAAAACAGGCGTCAGTTCGACGGAAAATGGCTTAACGAAAATGACGCATTGCAGCAGGCGTATATCCGCGCCAACGGCCATGTGATCAACAAAGATCCCTGCCAGTACTTCACCATTACCAAAAGCGCCGAGCAGGAGCTGATCAAGGCCACCAACGAACTGCACCTGATGTACCTGCACGCGACGGACAAGGTGCTGAAAGACGACAGTCTGCTGGCGCTTTTCGACATCCCGAAAATCCTCTGGCCGCGCCTGCGCCTCTCCTGGCAGTGGCGTCGTCACCATATGATCACCGGTCGTATGGATTTCTGCATGGATGAGCGCGGGATCAAGGTCTACGAGTACAACGCGGATTCCGCCTCCTGCCATACCGAGGGCGGGCTGATTCTCGAAGAGTGGGTGAAAAACGGCTATCGCGGCAACGGGCATAACCCGGCGGAAGGGCTGCTGGAAGAGCTGACCGGCGCCTGGAAGCACAGCCACGCGCGGCCGTTTGTCCACATCATGCAGGACAACGATGTCGAAGAGGACTATCACGCGCTCTTTATCCAGCGTTCGCTGATGCAGGCCGGGTTTGAAACCAAAATCCTGCACGGGCTGGGGGCGCTGAGCTGGGATGCCGCCGGACAGCTGATTGACGACGAAGGTCGCCACGTCAACTGCGTGTGGAAAACCTGGGCGTGGGAGACGGCGATAGAGCAGATCCGCGAGGTCAGCGAAACCGAATACGCCGCCGTGCCGATCCGGACCGGACATCCTGAAGGCGAGGTGCGCCTGATTGACGTCCTGCTGCGCCCGGAGGTGCTGGTCTTTGAACCGCTGTGGACCGTCATTCCCGGCAACAAGGCGATTCTCCCGGTACTGTGGCAGCTGTTCCCGAACCACCGTTACCTGCTCGACACCGATTTTGAGGTTAACGATCTGCTGAAGCAGACCGGCTATGCCGTCAAGCCGATTGCCGGACGCTGCGGCAGCAATATCGACCTGATTAGCGCCCAGGACGAACTGCTGGATAAATCCAGCGGCAAGTTTGTCGACCGTAAAAACATCTACCAGCAGCTGTGGTGCCTGCCGAAGGTCGACGGCAAGTACATTCAGGTCTGCACCTTCACCGTGGGCGGGAACTACGGGGGTACCTGCCTGCGCGGCGATGACTCGCTGGTGGTGAAGAAAGAGAGCGATATCGAGCCGCTGATTGTGGTGAAAGATAAGTAGTTGACTCCCGCGAGAAAAAAGCCCCCGCTGGGTATCCTGCGGGGGCTTTTCGTTACTGTTCTTCCTCTTCCTGTCCGTTGATCTTCAGATCGATGATGCGGCCAATCTGGTCATGATAGACCGTCAGCAGGTTGTACTGGCTCATCTCGGAGATGATCTGCGGTGAGACATTAAAGCTGCGGGCCAGCTCCTCCTGGTGAAAATAGCCCGGCTGACGCCGCCTCACGTGGGCGCGGCGGCGGTTGTACTGATACCACAAAATCAGCAGCCAGCCGTTGAGCGCGGCGAACAGTAAATAGATCAACACCGTATTAAAGGACGCAATAATGACGCCCCAGCGGTGGTCGCTCTCATCGGTGAGCTGCATCCAGAGCCGGGCATACAGGAAAAACAGAAAGCCTCCCCACGCCACCAGCGTTAACGCGGCATCGAAAACACGTGGCAATAGCCGATGTTCGGTCAAAATTAAGGTATTTTCGTTCATTGAATGCTTCCTTTTCCCCGGTCCGGACTGATCCAGCGCGCGCGGGCACGCTGGCGTTTAAGCATGACTTTTGGAAATGCGACGAGGGTGGTGAACAGGCCAATCATCCAGTACACCATCGGGAACCAGATCACCCAGAAAAGCGAGCTGGCTACCTTCCGTTCATAGCGCCTCTCGATGTACAAACTGACCAGGAACTGCAACAGGCACATCACCCCCAGCAGCAGCCCGGTAAACTCCGGTGGAAAGAGGCTCTCCACGGTCAGCCTGGCAGGAACAGGGGCGATATGGCTGAGGATAAATAACAGCACCGTCATCGCGTACGCGAAGGCCCACAGCGTTGACAGGGCATACTCAAGAAACAGGGGCCACATGCGGTGATGCTCCCAGCGCACAATCCTGCGCAGGTTGACCAGAAACACCTCCGCGCCGCCCTGGGCCCAGCGCAGACGCTGTTTCCACAGGCCCTTGAGCGTCTCCGGCATCAGGATCCAGCACAGCGCCCGCGGCTCGAAAAAAATATCCCAGTGGCGCAGCTGGAGCTTCCAGCTGATGTCGATGTCTTCGGTGATCATGTCCGGGCTCCAGTACCCGACGTCCGCCAGCGCCTGTCGGCGAAAGGCGGCGATAACGCCCGAGACGGTAAAGACCCGGCCATAGATCCGCTGCGTCCGCTTGATGAGCCCAATAATCGATGAGAACTCGCCCACCTGGATGCGACCAATCAGCGTGGAGCGCGTGCGAATACGCGGATTGCCGGTGACCGCCCCGACGTGGGGATACTGAATCAGCGGTGCCACCAGATACGCTGCCGTATCGCGATCGAGCAGGGCGTCACCGTCAATGCAGACCAGCAGATCGCCCCGGGCCGCCGCTGCCCCGGCTTTGAGCGCCAGCGCCTTCCCCTGGTTCTCCGCGAGGTTAATCACCCGCAGGCGCGGATGTTCCTGCGCCAGAGCCTGCAATACCTCCGCCGTGTTGTCAGAGGAGCCGTCGTTGATGGCGATAACTTCTATATTTTCATACCGCTGATCCAGCGCGGCGCTGATGGTCTCCCGGGCATTTCGTCCCTCGTTAAAGCAGGGGATCAGAATGGAGATGAGCGGCTTACCGGCGAGCGTCGGGGCGGGCGTGTCTTTATCCCACGACCAGTGGCGTTCAAGCTGAAACCAGAAATAGAGCCCGCCGGTTATCCAGAGCACGGACATGAACAGCGGCCAGAAGAACACAAAATCCAGAATCAGCTCGCCGGTAAAGAGGGCGGCCACGCCTAACGGCAACCCGAATACCAGACATAGAATAGAAAAGGCGATAATGCGATCAGTCATTGTCAGGGTACCAGTACGAAGAAAATACAGGCCTGATACGTGAGATATCAGGTTGGTTGTTGATGAAATCATCGGGGTAGTAGCCGTAGTTTTTGACGCCGTTCAGCTGGAGCACGCGCATCCACTGTGCCAGCTGGCTGTCGGAAACGGCGCGCGGCGGTTGCTTATCCCAGTCTCTGGCCTGCAGCTCGAAAATGGTTTTATCGAGCGCGCCGGGACGCGTGGCGACCGCTTTAACCAGACGCGTCAGCCAGGCATCGCTTTCGTCTACCGGGACGGACTCCATCAACGGCATGGCCATCGGCACCGTCCAGTCATACTCCGCCAGAAAATCGTCAAGATTCTGCGCGAACCACGCCTCGCTTTCGGGCTGCAGAATGGGTAAGGCGAACATATTGCGCGCGGTTTTTATCTGCGGGCCACGGATATGCTTCACCGCCAGGCTCAGGGCGTGGGTAAACCCGATAAGCAGTTGGCTCTTCTGGCGAGTCGTGTCCTGCCCGGCATCGTCCACGTCCGTCAGCACCGCATCGTCATGAAACAAAATCCCATTGAAGCTGGCATAGCGGGACAGATCTTCATAGATGTCCGTCACCTGCTGGCGCACCTGCGGGTCCCACGGGGAGAGCCGGATATAGGGCTCGGTGGCCTCGCTCAGTTGGCCTGTCTGGCGATCCCGGCGCTGCACGCGCGGCAGAGCAGGATCGAGATCGAACGAGAGCACCGGCATCCACGCGAAGACTTTCACGCCCGCGCGGGTTTGCAGCTGCCAGGAGACAAAATTAAAGAGATCGGCCCGGACCGGCAGCTGGCGGTTGGGAAAATAGAGTGCCTTGATCCTGCCGTCGCCCTGCGGGTCGGCAAACGCCTGCAGGAAAACATGGCTGATTTTCATGTCGTAGACCCGCTGGATCAGCCTGTTGATATTTTGGGTCTGCTGGGCCGGATCGGGATCGTAAACGTAGTCGAGATCGACGTGCATGACGCGCACGGGCTCGCGCTCCTGAACCTGGCTTACCGTACTGGCAAACGCCTTGAGGGAGGGATTACCGGCGATCAGCAGACGAGGGATGTTCCCCAGCTCCTGCACGTTCCCCAGCCCGTCTTCAAGGGTAAAGGCCAGCTGATAACCCTGCTGTCTGGCGATCGCAAGCGACGTACCGTTAGCAGCACCGTAGGGCCAGACCCAGGCGCGCGGCGCCTTGCCCGTCACCTGCGTGATTTTTTCGGTCACTTTACGAACGTCATCGCCGATCCGCTGGTTGAACTGTTGGTCGGTTTCATAGCGGCCCGTGGCTTTATCATAAAAGCGATTGGCGATCGCCGGTTCGCGGCTGCCCTGCGGGTTGGCCGGAATGCCGTAATGCGAGGCCCAGGTATGCGATCCAATCTCAATCAGCGGGGACTGGCTGAGCTCGCGCACCATGTCCCACGTCGCGAAGCGATCGCGGGGCGTCATCAGGCCGCCGAAGTTAACTTTTTGATTTTCCGGCGTATCCACCCAGCTGCCCACCGGCGCCCACAGCGCAGGAACGTTCCACGCCTGAAGCAGCGGCCAGACGCGGGTGTAAAAGCTGCTGTAGCCGTCGTCAAAGCTGAGCAGAACGGCTTTGGGCGGCAGCGTTTTTTTCCCGTCATGGGCATCCAGGATGTCCTGCACGCTGATGACGTGATAGCCGTTGTGCAGCAGCCAGCTTATCTGCTCGTTTAACGCGCTGGTACGTACGGAGAGGTAGCGCTGATCGGCGGCATCGTCTTCGACGTCGTGGTAGGCCAGTACCAGAAACTGGTTCTGCGGCCAGGGTTTGCTCGCCTCCAGCTGTGGCCGCGCGTTGGGCGCAATAAACGAAAATGCCTGCGCGCAAACGCTCGCGCTGAGGCAGAGCCAGCCGATGAGTATCAGGCTCACGGAAAAACGTGTGTTCATCATCATCATCCTTAAAAGCGTAAATTCGCATCAAACGTGACGGAGAGGTTGCTCTCGCGTTTGCCGTCGTAAGGGCGCTTGTCCCAGTTCAGCATCACGCCGGTGTCCATGACGTTGTTCCACTGAACGCGTTGTCCGTAACCCAGCAGGGTGATGGCGCCAGCGGACTGATTTTTCTGCCAGTAGCCGCCGCCACCCGCCACGAACTGCTGGCTCCAGAGGGTGTCGTAATGGCGATACATTTCATGGTCGATGGACAGGGCGGCCGTCACGGACAGGTCCCGTGCCGGGTTGTAATAGAGCGTGTCGTGCAGGCTGTTTTTACTGGCGGCGATCCCTGGTTCGAGATCCAGCGTCAGGGACGGGGTCTGCCAGAGACGCTCCTTACCCGTGAGGGTGTATTCCTGACGGCGGTTATGGTCTGAGAAGCGGCTGAGGGCGGCGCTGAACTGGTACTCACGGCGCTCGTTTTGATACCAGCGCACCCCGCCTTCACCCCGGTTGGCGCTAATTCCGTTGCGTAACGCCCGCAGGGGGGTGGTGCGCGACAGGCGTTCAAGGTTGCCGCTGACCTGCCAGTTATCCGTCAGAACGTACGAGGTTGAGAGGCGAGCGCCCGGCTTGTTTGCCCCGTGATAGCGGTTGCTGGAGAGCTCGGCTTCGAGCTGGAGGTCGCGTGGCCGCCATTCGACGCCGCCCAACAGGTGACGGCTGGTGCCTTTGCCTTCTTCGAAATTACTCTGCGCATAGCGGGTGCCGGCAAACAGCCGCCAGTTATCCGCTACGGGCGGGCCATAGAGCGTGGCGTCCCAGTTGAGGTCGTGCGTCCCGCTGACGGGGTTATCGGAGTGCAAGCCCTTGCTCGCGTTGAGGCGCAGTTCGGACATGTGGTGGACGATGCGTAGCCTGTCCAGACGCCTTGCGCTGCGATCGACGGGCGTGCGGGTGATGACGTCATCGGCCAGTAAATCCATCTGCCGCCACTCCTGTAGATCCATGGCGACGTAAGCCTGCTGCTGCTCAAGTTCCAGATTCGAGGGCTCCAGTGCCTCCGCCATTTTCAGCGTTTGCTCGGCCGCGCGCGGCAGACCCCGCGCCTGAAGCAGCGTGGCGTAGTCAATCTGTAATCCCTGATTGCCCGGTGCCGTTGTCGCCAGATGGTGCGCCAGCTTTTCGGCTTCCGGCAGGGCATTCGTCGCCAGCAAATAGTTAAAACGGAGCGACTGCCCGGTAAGCCACAGATCGTTAGGCTGAGGGGTAGGTGAGCCGAAATCGTAACGGGTCCAGGGGACGTTGCGGGTCTGGCGCTCTGCATACCGGCGGGCGGACGGATACTCTCCCGTATCCAGCCAGGCGTAGAAAAGCGCGTGCTCCTCGTCCTGCGGGTCGGAAGCGTATTGCGGATAGCGTTGCAGAAGCGAGAAGGTGGCAGCCGCGTTTTTCTCCTGCAGGTACGCGGAGATCACCCAGCCGATTGCCCAGCCCGGCACCGGATGCTGGGCTGCCGTCAGATCCTGATATTCGCTGATGACCCGCGGGTAATCACCATGGGCGTACAGCGCGCCGAGCCGGTCGATACGCGCAAGGATGATGTCTTCCGCCGCCTGCGGCTCGCGTTGCCAGCGAGCAAGCAGCGCGCCGTAACGATTCAGCGCAGATTGCGCAAGCTGCAGGCGCTCCTTTTCTGTTCGGCCAGGCACATCGGCAAGGCGAACGCTTTCGGCTGCGGCATTCAGCTCAAGGCGACGACGCTCTGCGGGGGACAGCGCCACCTTTTGTGAAAGAAGGAGCGCGGGGGTATTGACCCGGTTATCCGTTAGCGCATCAATCAGCTCCCTGAGGAGCGTTTTATTCTCAGGTGCGATATTCAGCGCGCGCGTGTCTGCTAAGAGCCGATCCCAGCTTTTTCCCTGGCGTAACCAGACATACGCCAGCGTCTGAAGATGCGCCTGAGAGGGATTTTCCGCCACCAGCCGCCGGGCTTCCTGCAGGGCAAGCGTATCTTTGCGGGCATCGGCCAGGGTTTTGATATAGCCGATACGATAATCGTCGTTATCCGGCGCAAGGCTGCGCGCCTTTTCCCAGAGCGCCAGGGCGGGCTGCCACGCCTTTTGATTTCGCCTGGATTGCGCGACAGCCGCAACGCCACGGGCGGGTAGCGGCATATAAATGCTGTAGCGCTGCCAGACCTGAATAACCTCGTCATCATGACCTGCCCAGGCCGCCACCTGTAACCAGTCCGCGACGTGTTCAGGCGTCAGGGCATGCTGCTGCTGATAACGCTGAAGATAATCGAGAAACGACGTGTAATTACCGTTACGCGCCTGTTGAATCTGTTGCTCATAAACGGATTCCGTAGCCTGAACCAGAACAGGAAAGAGTAATAACAGAAACAATAATGTTGGGGTGCGATAAAAGAATAATGTACTGAAGCTAAGTGATCTTTCCATATCTATTTGCCATTTGTTTATCATGAATCCATTGCATAACACGGCCGCCTTTAAGCTCAGCGTAAAAGGCCATAAATGAGAACATTAAATCTGAATGCAGTGATGTTACGGGGTACTTACTTAAAGGTAATTATGGATCCTCATCTCAGTAGACTGGATGGGAGGTAATGTACACCTGATATGTTGCCGGATAAATATGCTGAAAAGCGGCTGAGTAGTTTTGAGATAATTCTGGAATGAGCAGGTTTTAATGATTATTGTGAATTGAGAGCTTAATCGTAACTATCTGAAATAAAATGATTTTATTTTTATTGTGACAGTTTTGTATATATTTTTAGTGACGTTTATCCGCCTCAATTAAAGTACTTTCTGGTGCATGTTTGGGAAGTTTCATGACAAAAATTCTTAATGTTTAGAGAAGTGACTTTTCTGCGATTGTTTTTTATTTATAATTAATGGCAGACATTGAATGATAGTCTACAGGAAGTCTTACTCATCAATGTCTGTATTGAGGGATGTCCAAAGCCAGAATACATTTATCGTTAATATAACAGCGCTATAAAACGAAGGCGGCCTTCTTTCTGAAGGATCGTTCTTGCTTTAATCTAAAAGGGATGGTTAGTGGCAACTTCAATAGTGTTAGTGACTCAGGATCGCTACCTTGTCAGAGGAATGCGGATATTTTTTCCGGATATTATCCTGCTCGATTCGATTGACAGAAACATATTTGATAACGGTGCAGATGAATATTCTGTATTGATTGATAGTCGTTGTCCGCTCCGTTTATATGATTACCTGATACGCCATCCGGCCAGAACGAAAAAAACAATCTGCTGCGTTATGCTTGATATGCGTCACCGCGAGGAGAATCTGCTCAGTATGAAGCTGTTTATGAACACGTCGCTTACTGCGCCGGATATGGCCTCGCTGTTTAACCTGGTGCTCAATATGAAGGGCAGGCGCCTGACCACGAAGTGGCTGCTGAATTTACGGCTGAGCACGCACGAAGCGATCATGCTGCGCTTGCTGAGGGCAGGGATGTCGATGGAAGCCATTGCCGATGAGCTGAATACGTCGGTGAAAAGCCTCTACCGCAAACGAACGGCGCTCTCGGAACGCCTGGGGGCGGAGAACTTTAATGAGGCGTGTTTGTTTATTTTTAAAAACAAACTGCTGGACGCAGGTGGGAACGATCCCTAGGTTGGGGAGAGATCAAAAGCAAAATTGCGGGCGGTATTCTGAGCTTTGAGAATGCTGGATGAGGACAACTTCCTGGCCTTGGGTTTGGATTTACTCTGGCTCAAAACGACACAAGGACGTTGTCATGGACACGATTGAAGAGTCTGGTCACCGCTACTGTGTAGCATATCTTCAAATATTTGATTTAAATAAAAATTTTACAAATATCGTCAAGGAGCGATTTATCCGTCAAATTAAGTTAAACTTCGTCACAGGTTTCAGTGAGTTATGGGACGGATGGCAGAATGACGAGCGAAGAAGCACTTTTAAAATCAGGTTTTAGTAAACGAGATCTTCAAAAGCTAAAAAACAATATCGAGAATTACGGTGGTTCGTTTGATAGCGTAACTCATGATCTGGCCAATCGTTTTAAGGCAATGAAGTGGATAACTATTATTGCCTTTATCATACTGGCTTTAACTCTTTTACTTGCATCCAGGGATACAAGTCTGACACTTGCGCTCACGTTATTGATTGTACTCCCTTTTATCTGGTATATAACGCCAGCAAAACTTGGCTACAAATCCTGGCGTTATCGTAAAATGCTGACTAATTCTGGGACGGATCGCTGACGGACAACAGATCAAAAATAATCTTAGCTTTGACCCCATAACCAGCAATTTTCATTGTAAGCTGCGGGCGGCTCAGTGTGCTCACCTTTCGGTAATAGTCTGTGGGCATATAACGAAACAGTCGCCAGGTACCTGGTCGCCGCAACAAGCCAAAAATGGTATAAGCGTTAGCGGCCAGTGAAATTGATTTGTAGACACCTAACCCGTTCTCACGACTAAAGCCCATAAACTCAGCTGTAGACATCGCGGCATCCGCGACCAGCCCTTCACTGGTAGTGTTGTTCGTTGCGTAGCGAGCCACTTCTTTACTGATGCTGTTTGCCCCGTCAGTAACCAGAACCGCACCAGCAAGGACCCCGAGAGGGGTCATAGTGCCAATAAGGGTAAATCCTGCGGCTATTTCAGCACCGGCCAGGACAACACTAACTGCCGAGATAACATACCCAACAATTTTGTTATTCTCTCGGATGAACTCGACTTTAGCGTAAAGCTTCGCTGCCTTAGTTCGTAATAAACGAGCTTGTTCCAGAAGGTTATAGTTTTCTTCTCTAAGTTTTTTAACGCATTCCATGCATTCTTCATCTGATTTAGCCCGACGAGCTAACGTAAACTGTTGTTCTATGAGGTCCCGAATTTCCTGAATAAACTTCATTCGAGTCAGACCATCGCTGAGATGAAAAGCCGACAGAGTGTTGGCTGTATTTACCAGTTTTCTGGCTTCCATATTCACCATCGTTTCCGCCCAGGCTTTATTTCTTCCACCTGATTGCATCATGTTAAGCAATGCTGCATCCATTGTAATTCCTCTCAATTGCTTTACCGGCATTTGTTTAGACTGATAAACGGCTCCCTCTGACAGCCATGCGTGCCAACGCATGGACAATATAGTAGCAATGTAGTTACGGGGTCTGAAGCAGAAGTCGCTTTTTACAGCTTCGCTCCTCGGCCTGATTTGTTGCTGGTGCTCACATATGTTGTGCCACTCCTGCTCCAGTGAATAGCTGTCCTACATATCTGAAAGCAATCTTTGCACTTTCGATAAAGCCGGATGACGGGGAGAGCCCCTATCCTGTTGAGTAATTTACTCATTTCGCTGAGTGGTTGGCGGGGTCAGTCCATGTTGAGGGCAGGGATGTTAATGGAGGAGGTTGCAGGCGAGCTGAATACGTCGGTGAAAAGTCTCTATCGTAAACGGACGGCGCTCTCGGAACGGCTGGGGGCGGAGAATTTTAATGAGGCGTGTTTGTTTATCTTCAAAAACAAACTGCTGGGCGCAGGTAGGAACGATCCCTGGGTTGGGGAGAGACCAAAAGCATAAAACTGTCTTGCGGGCGCTATTCTGAGTTTTAAGAAAAATGGACGGTGACAGCATCCTTGTTTCAGATATGGATTTACTCTGGCTCAAAACGAGAGAAAGGACGCTGTAATGGACACGGTTGAAGAGTCTGGTGGAACATATTTCTATCACGGTAATGCTAACGTAACAGCGCAGGAGCTATTTTTGCTCATATTTGCTGAAGGTCTTGCAAATCATATAGGGGTGACGGTTGAGACTGCTGCAACCATTTTGGCTGGGCAACCCCTTCTGCCTAAGCGAAAGGTCCTGGGTGCATCCGGATCACGGACAAGTATTGCCTCGAAAGTGGCGCGGCGTATTTTAAAGGGAGCACGTTTCCCCGATGGCATAAGGGTCGAAACCACCATTGGTATGGGTAAGACACGTCTAACAAACAAGGTCGGGGCAGCAGTAGGGCGGGCGGTTCCGTATGTTGGCTATACTCAGGCGGTGATTATTTTTATTACGGTTGCCAGAGAAACGAGAAGCAAGTACAACCTCATCGCGCGACCTAAAGATCGTATTGCCTGGACATACTTCTGATGTTGCTTCCTGATGAGCAAGAATTACTAGATTACATCACTGAGAATTATAGTGACCGTAAAACTCCGGCAAGGAAAGAATGGACCTTCCAGGAGCATTTCAATCTCGTACCAGAAGATCTTGAGGACATGCTGCTTGACCTTTTCACCCGGTATGGAATTGAATATAGCAACTTTGTGATGGACCATTATTTTGAACCGGAGCTGTATTGGTTTCAGTTTCGGCTCAGAAAAAAATTCCGCGATCGGCAGTACAAGCCGCTAAATCTCGAAATGATTATTGAGTCGGCAAAAGCGGGGCGCTGGCTATATGACTAAGGGGCTGAAAGCCCCTTATGATGTTTACGCCGATTGACGCTCGTTCCATGCATCACTAAAGATGATGTTCCCATCGTTATGCTTCCAGGTGATTTCTCATACTTGAGTTCGAAGGTTTCCATAGGGTTTTCGTTAGGGTTATCGCCTGTAGTCATCGCAGGGAAATCGATACTATCCTGACGTCTTCAGACAACATGTTGAAATACTCTTCTCCAAGGCCAGAGTAATTTATCCGATACTACTTTATCTCAGCTGATGACAGGTTTTGACCTGTCGCAACGGCTTTGTAGAGGTATGGGCTTGAACAATCGAATTCCTTAATGATCAACATAGGTGAGTGCATTCGCGTACCGGTTATTTTACCGGTTGCGTTATCTGTTGGGATAACAAGGTTATGATGAAAACCTTTCACTTCAATGCTGCATTCTCTGTGTTGAACATCAACTCCGCCTTTAATCAACGCGCCACCATCGTCCTTCAGCCATAGATAAGCCGGTATAGCCATTCGAATATTCCTTCCTTTTTGCGTGTGGATCTCCATCCTGCTTTCGCAGACCATTCGGGCAAGCGTATACGCGTAGCTGGTATAGAAGTTCAAAACAGATCATGTTTACGGCCTGTCTTTGTTTTTTTAAGACAATGACTTGTTATTTTTTAATCAAAAATTAAAAGGAAGTCTGACGCTGGAAGCGTAATACTATGTCAGTGATTGGCTGTATGAGCTGCTGGACTAGCGCAAAAGCAAAAACCCGCCACGAGGGCGGGTTCTTTAAATAGTGGTGCCCGGACTCGGAATCGAACCAAGGACACGGGGATTTTCAATCCCCTGCTCTACCGACTGAGCTATCCGGGCAACGGGGCGCATTAAACCCGATCTGCCCGGTGGCGTCAACGAAAAATGTTGTTTTCGTTACAGACTGCGCAATCTCTCACCATTTCGCCGCATCCTTAAGCGAAAAAGTGCGTCCAGAGTGCGGAGAGCGGCATGGCGAGCAGCAGTGCGGGCAGCATGTTCACCACGGCAAACATCTTAATCCCACAGATACGCAGCCCGGTAGCCAGCAGCAGCAGGCCGCCGACGGCGGTAAAGTCTGCCATCATCGCTGGCGTGGTGAGCGGAAGAATCAACGTGGCGCAGGTAGCCAGTGCCAGCTGGATCAGCAGCATCGGGACGCAAATCGCCGCCACGGCGACGCCAAGAGTAGTGGCGAAAATGGTGGCGGTGAAGAAATCAAGAAACGCCTTCGCAATCAATATGCTCGGGTCGCCAGTCATTCCTTCCTGCATCGAACCGAAAATCCCGGTGCCGCTGGCGCAAAACAGAATGATGATGGCGACATAGTTCTGAATAAACGTCTCGTGCGTGCCGTGTTTCGCCTTGCCGCCGGGTCGGGCAATCAGGTTTTTGGCTTTACTCACCGCGCCGTTAATGCCTTTTTCCAGATAGCAGAACTCGCCAATCAGCGCGCCGAGCAGGGTGGCCAGCACCATCACCGGCAGGTTGGCGCATTTGACCACCAACAGAATACCGATCCCTAACGATGCCAGGCCGAATATCGAGGGCATGGAGGTGCGAATCCGCTCCGGCAACCGCTGGCTCAGCACGGCGCCGAGTACGCCGCCCAGCAATACGGCTCCTGCGTTGATAAATGGCCCGATAACCAAAGTTAACTCCTGTTATTTAATCATTGATATTGCATTATTATGGCACGTCAGGCCTGCGCGAGCCTTAGCTTTGGGTGGTTTCGTGCATACTGATTCCTTCTTGCACCTCAAAATAAAAGGTGACATTATTGCGCGAATTTTCTCCTCCCTGTCTCACCGCTCGGTGAGGGTAACTGCGCCTATGAAAACCATGAAAATTGCCGTCAGCCGCGAGCTGGTCTCCACCGTGTCTACGCACCGCGAAAAGGTGACGCTGGACAGCACGGATTTTACCGATGTGGCGGCCGTCGTCATCACAACAGCTGAAAGTCGCAGCGGCATTCTTGCACTGCTGAAACGTACGGGCTTTAAGCTACCGGTGTTTATTTTCTCTCAGGAGCCAACGGACGTACCTGACGGTGCCACCGCGGTCATCTCGGGTAAAGCTCAGGAGTTTCTGGAACTGGAGACTGCTGCCAGCCATTACGAAGAGAACCTGCTGCCGCCGTTTTTCGACACCCTGAGCCAGTATGTGGAGATGGGCAACAGCACTTTTGCCTGTCCAGGCCACCAGCACGGCGCCTTTTTCAAAAAACACCCGGCAGGGCGGCAGTTCTATGATTTCTTCGGTGAGAACGTGTTTCGCGCCGACATGTGCAATGCCGACGTGAAGTTGGGCGATCTGCTGATCCACGAAGGGTCCGCCAAGCACGCGCAAAAGTTCGCGGCGAAAGTGTTCAACGCGGATAAAACCTACTTCGTGCTGAACGGAACGTCGGCGGCCAACAAGGTAGTGACCAACGCGCTGCTCACCCGCGGCGACCTGGTGCTGTTCGACCGCAACAACCATAAATCTAACCACCACGGGGCGCTGATCCAGGCGGGTGCCACGCCGGTTTATCTGGAGGCTGCACGTAACCCGTTTGGCTTTATTGGCGGGATTGACGAGCACTGCTTTGACGACGCGTATCTGCGGGACCTGATCCGCGAGGCGGCGCCGGAGAAAGCCGACGAGGCGCGTCCGTTCCGCCTGGCGATCATTCAGCTCGGCACCTACGATGGGACGATCTACAACGCCCGTCAGGTGATCGACAAGATCGGCCATCTGTGCGACTACATCCTCTTTGACTCCGCCTGGGTGGGCTACGAGCAGTTTATTCCGATGATGGCGGCAACGTCCCCGCTGTTGCTGGAGTTGAACGAGAACGATCCGGGCATTTTTGTGACCCAGTCGGTGCACAAACAGCAGGCCGGGTTTTCACAAACGTCGCAGATCCATAAAAAGGATAACCACATCCGCGGTCAGGCGCGTTTCTGCCCGCACAAGCGGCTGAACAACGCCTTTATGCTGCATGCCTCCACCAGCCCGTTTTACCCGCTGTTCGCCGCGCTGGATGTGAATGCCAAGATCCACGAAGGGGAAAGCGGGCGCAGGCTGTGGGCCGAGTGCGTTGAGCTGGGGATTGAGGCGCGTAAGGCAATCATTGCCAACTGTCATATGATCAAACCGTTTATCCCACCGGTGGTGGCGGGGCGACCGTGGCAGGATCATCCGACGCACGCCATTGCCAGCGAGCTGCGCTTCTTCAGCTTTGAGCCGGGGGCCAAATGGCACGGGTTTGAGGGCTATGCTCACGAGCAGTACTTTGTCGACCCGTGCAAGCTGCTGCTGACCACGCCGGGTATCGATGCCGAAACCGGGGAGTACACCGATTTCGGGATCCCGGCGACGATTCTGGCGCACTACCTGCGCGAAAACGGCATCGTGCCGGAGAAATGCGACCTCAACTCGATCCTGTTCCTGCTGACGCCTGCCGAAAGCAGCGAGAAGCTGGCGCAGCTGGTGGCGATGCTGGGCCAGTTTGAACAGCATATTGAAGACGACACGCCGCTGGCGGACGTGCTGCCGACGATCTTCCAGAAATACCCGGTGCGCTACCGGGATTACACCCTTCGCCAGCTGTGCCAGGAGATGCACGATCTCTACGTCAGCTTTGACGTCAAGGATCTGCAGAAGGCGATGTTCCGCAAGGAGAGCCTGCCGGAGGTGGTGATGAACCCGCAGGATGCCAATCAGGTGTATATTCGCGGAGAGGTGGAGCTGGTTCGCATACGGGATGCCGAAGGGCGAATTGCGGCCGAAGGAGCGCTGCCCTATCCGCCGGGCGTGCTGTGCGTGGTGCCGGGTGAAGTCTGGGGCGGGGCGGTACAGCGTTACTTCCTGGCGCTGGAGGAGGGGATCAACCTGCTGCCGGGCTTCTCGCCGGAGCTGCAGGGGGTTTACAGCGAGAAGGATGCTGACGGGATCAAGCGGCTGTATGGGTATGTGTTGAGATAGTGCGGGCTGCAGCCCTCACCCTAACCCTCTCCCACAGGGAGAGGGAACCTTTCATCAAATCGCGCTACGCTTGTACATCCTCCTCGGATGCCCAATCTTGCCGTACAGCATCTCCACCGTCAGAAAACCCGCCTCCACGCAGTGTTCCAGATAGCGCCGGGTGGTGGTTTTGCTTAATCCCGTTTCGCTCACCACTTCATCCACGGTAAAGCAGTGCGTTGCCTTGTCGTTAAACAGCGACTGCACCCGCGCCAGCGTATTTTCCTCAATACCCTTGCTGCCGTTGTCCTGGCGGTAGTTTTTCGCCTGTAGCTGATACAGCGAATCGACGTTCTGCTGGTCGACAATCTTCCAGACCCGCTGCTGTTCGGCAAACTGCACAAACCGCTCCAGCGACTGGCTGAGCCGTTTCCAGGAGACGGGTTTGAGGATGTAGTCGAACGCGCCGTTGCGGATCGCCTGGCTGCAGGTATCCATATCGCTGGCGGCGGTTATAAAAATCACCGAGCAGTTGGCGCGGGCCAGCATGGGGTTATTGATCAGCGAGATCCCTTTGCCGTCCGGCAGATAGTTATCCAGCAGCACCAGCTGCGGCTGTTTGTTTGCAAGTTCTGCCTGAGCCGCAGCCAGCGACGAGGCAATGCCCACCAGCCTCAGTCGCGGATGTTTGCTTATCAGCTCCGCGTGCAGTTGCGCCAGCTCGTTCTCGTCTTCAACAATCAGTACGTCGATAAGTTCATGTTGCATAGTCGGTGTCTTCCAGTTGCCGGGCGGTTCCCGTGGCCGGGATAAACAAGGAGAAAATGGCGCCGCGCGGGGTATTATCGGCAACTTCTATCGCGCCGCCAGCCTGTGTGACATAGCTTTCGATCAGATACAGGCCAATCCCATGATCGCCGCGTGTTTTGGTGGTGATGCCGCGTTCAAAGATCCGGTCACGGATCTCCGGTGTAATGCCAACGCCCTGGTCGGCGACTTCAATAATCAGCTCCTGGTCGCTGAGTTTTATCAGCACTTCTACCGGCGCATGGGGAAGCGGCGATCGCTGCGTCGCTTCGATGGCGTTATCCAGCAGGTTGCCAATAATTGAAATCAGCTCTTGCTCCCCTAACGGCAGGAACGGCCTGTCCAGCCGACATGCCGGGTCGAAACTCAGTTCGACGCCTTTCTCCCGCGCGCGGGCGGCTTTCCCCAGCAGCAGGCCGCACAGGGTCGGGGAGCTGAAGCGCGAAGAGATAAAGTCCAGCAGCTCCTGGGCATGCTCCGACTGCGCCTGAATGTAGCCAATGGCTTCCTCATAGCGGCCCATATGCAGCAGGCCGGAGAGCGTGGTCATTCGGTTTAACTGCTCATGGCGCATAATACGCAGGTTATCGACATAGCGTTTTACCTGGCTGAGCTGGGCGCTCAGCGAGTCGATTTCGTTGCGATCGCGGAAGGTGATCACCCACCCCTGCAGCGACCCCTCAAGCATGATGTGCACCCGGCTGGCAATTACCGTGAGATCGTTAAAACGGCAAATCTCGTCATGGGTATCTTTCGCCAGCATCGTCTGCGTGTCGAAGAACGGGACCGGATCGATAACCTGGCTTATCAGCTGCCCGCGCAGCTCACGGGCCGGCTGGCTCAGACCCAGCAGCTTGCGCGCCGCCTGGTTGATCACTTCAATCCGCCGCCGATCGTCAATGGCAATCACCCCTTCATAAATAGACTCCATTAACGCCTTCTGCTGGCGCACCAGCAGCCCGATTTCTCGCGGCTCAAGAGAGAAGATCTGCTTCTTGATGCTGCGAGTAAAGAACCAGGAGAAGATAAAGAGAGCGATCAGCAGCAGCACGGCGGCAATCAGGATATTGACCACCTTACTGACGGTAATGGTGTCCAGGTAGCTGGTGAGATAGCCGACCGAAACAATGCCGACCACCTGTCCGGCAGCGTTGAAGATGGGGGCCTTACTGCGCAGCGAAATACCCAACCCGCCTTTGCGAATGGTGGTGGTGCTTTTACCCTGCAATACGGCTTCGTTGTCTCCGCCAACCAGGGTTGTGCCCACTCTGTCGGCAAAGACGGAGTGAAAAAGATGCTGACCCTTATTATCACCAATCACAATAAAGCTGGCGTCACTGTGCGCAGAAATCTTCTGCATAAAATCATGGATGGCGCTGATATTTTTTTGTTCAACTTCATTACGCAATGTCGGAATAAGCGCAATTTCTTCAGCCTGTATTTTGGCTCGCGTACTCATTTCCTGATATAGCTGTTTCCCGACGTCGGCATAATAATATCCGCCCAGTAACGCAAAAAGTACTGAGAAAAAGGCAACCAGCGAAATAAACAACTTGATCTGGAAAGAGACTTTCATAACTATCACGCAAGGTAGCAGCAAAGATCGCCAATATATCATCTTTTTTCACGCGGACGCCCGCTTTGCCGAAAACTTGTGATCCCTTGCACAGCGGGCGCTGTAAAAGCGTTATCCTAAAGTCTGCCGTGCCTCTGGCTGCATGAACAAATGTTATTTGTTTGTTCGATTCGGAAAAGAAACCATAAAAACCACGCTAATAAATAAGGTGTAAATCACATTAAATAAAAGAAACCATTAAAACCATAGCTGCCATTAAAACTTCGCTTTTAATATGCCATTCCTCACATAAAGTAAGCCTTTGTGACTCTAAGCTGAACGCACAAAATAACCAAGGGGCTTATTATGAGCACAACTGACGATTCTTTCTCTGTTACCCACGACCCGATTGAAATTCAGCGACCTTCGCTCAAAGAGCGTTGGTGGCATATTATGGATACCTGGAAAATTGGGATTATTCCTCTGCCGCTGTTCGTTCTGGCGGGCGCGCTGATCGCGATTGATTGCCTGGGCGGAAAACTGCCGAGCGATATCGTGGTGATGGTGGCAACGCTGGCCTTCTTCGGCTTTGCCTGCGGCGAGTTTGGCAAACGCCTGCCGATTGTCGGCAAGCTCGGCGCGGCGGCGATTTGCGCCACCTTTATTCCTTCCGCGCTGGTCTATTACGGCCTGCTGCCGGACGTGGTGGTCGAGTCCACCACCAAGTTCTACAAATCCACCAACATTCTCTATCTCTATATCTGCTGCATTATTGTCGGCAGCATCATGAGCATGAACCGCACGGTGCTGATTCAGGGCTTCCTGCGCATCTTCTTCCCGATGCTGTGCGGCGAAATCGTCGGCATGCTGGTGGGGATGGGCGTCGGCCTGGCGCTGGGTCTTGAGCCGTTCCAGATCTTCTTCTTTATCATTCTGCCTATTATGGCGGGCGGCGTCGGGGAAGGGGCGATCCCGCTTTCCATCGGCTATGCCACCTTACTGCACATGGACCAGGGCGTGGCGCTCGGCCGCGTGTTGCCGATGGTGATGCTCGGCGGTCTGACAGCGATCATCATCTCCGGCTGCCTGAACCAGCTCGGTAAACGCTTCCCGCACCTGACCGGTGAAGGCCAGCTGATGCCTAACCGCGCCAATGCCGATACCACCGTCTCTCAGCCTGCGTTCTCCGGCAAAGCGGATGTGACCACTATCGCCTCCGGCGCGCTGCTGGCGGTGCTGCTCTATATGCTGGGCATGCTCGGCCACAAGCTGATTGGTCTGCCTGCTCCGGTCGGCATGCTGTTTATGGCGGTGCTGGTGAAGCTCTGCAACGGCGCCTCTCCACGCCTGCTGGAAGGTTCTCAGGTGGTGTACAAATTCTTCCAGACTTCTGTGACCTACCCGATCCTCTTCGCCGTTGGCGTGGCCATCACCCCATGGCATGAACTGGTGGCGGCGTTCACCGTCAGCAACCTGCTGGTGATTGTCAGCACCGTTTCTGCACTGGTCGCCACCGGCTTCTTCGTCGGCAAAAAGATTGGTATGCACCCGATTGATGTCGCCATCGTCTCCTGCTGCCAGAGCGGCCAGGGCGGTACCGGCGACGTGGCGATCCTGACCGCAGGCAACCGCATGAGCCTGATGCCGTTCGCCCAGATTGCTACCCGTATCGGCGGGGCGATTAACGTCTCTGTCTCACTGCTGATTCTGGGCAACTTCCTCGTTTAAGTTTTCAGGAAAGAACAATGAAACTCGCAAGCTTTTTATACCAGGGAAAACGCAGCTACGGCATCGTCCAGGCCGACGGCGTGATTGATTTAGGCCGCCGTCTGGGCGACCGCTACAGCGACCTCAAGGCGCTGCTGCAGGGCAACGGGCTGGCGCAGGCCACCCGCTACCTGAACGATGCCGTGGACGTGCCGATGAGCGCCATCACCTTCTTACCGGTGATTGAGCAGCCGGAAAAAATCCTCTGCGTGGGCATGAACTACGCCGACAAGCGCAAAGAGTTTGACCAGCACAACCCGGCCCCAACGCTGTTTGTCCGCTTCCCTGATTCACAGACCGGCCACAACGAGCCGGTGCTGAAGCCGCGCCACTCCAGCGAATTCGACTACGAAGGCGAGCTGGCGGTGATCATCGGTAAAGGCGGGGAGAACATCAGCCGTGATGACGCCCTGCGCCACGTGGCGGGCTACAGCTGCTACATGGACGGCTCCGCCCGCGACTGGCAGCACACCTGGTTTACAGCCGGTAAAAACTGGCGTCAGACCGGCGCGTTCGGCCCGTGGATGGCAACGGCCGATGAGATCCCGGATCCGCACAGGCTTGCAATCCGCACCTGGCTGAACGGCCGCATGGTGCAGGAAGACAACACCAGCAGCATGATCCACAAGGTTGCGGAGCTGATTGAGTACATCAGCACCTTTACCCGCTTAAGCCCGGGCGATGTGATCATCACCGGATCCCCGGGCGGCGTGGGTAAAAAGCGTAACCCGCCGCTGTTTATGAAAGAGGGCGACCGCATTGAGGTGGAGATCGAGCATATCGGTCATCTGAGCAACGTGATCGTGGAAGCGCCAGCCGTCGGGCTTGCGGCGGCACACTGAGTAAGGCGGCATGAACAGTCAACCCATCGATTTTCGCCACACCCTCGTGGCGAAGCATCCGGAACGCTTAAGCCAGATCCGTTACCTGCTGGCAGACAGCGGCCTTGGCCTGGACAACGACATCACGCTGTTTGTCGAAGCCTGGTCAGGCCCGCAGCTGGTGGGTTGCGCAGGGCTTGCCGCCAACGTCATCAAGTGCGTGGCGGTCAACGAGCAGCTTCGCGGCGAGAACCTCAGCGCGCGGCTGCTGGCAGAGGTGGAACATGCGGCGCTGGAGCGCGGCCATTTTCACCTCTTCCTCTGCACCCGTCCGTGCAACCGGGAGCGCTTTGCCCGCAGCGGCTTCTGGCCGATTGCCCAGAGCGGGAACAACGCCGTGCTGATGGAGAACACCCCGCAGGGGATCGAGCGCTACTGCCGCTCTCTGCGCGCGAACCGCAGGTGCGGGGAGAAGATTGGCGCCATCGTGATGAACGCCAATCCGTTCACCCTCGGCCACCGCCATCTGGTGGAGCAGGCGGCGGCGCAGTGCGACGCCCTGCACCTGTTCGTGGTGCGCGAAGACGCGTCGTTCTTCCCGTTCAGCGCGCGCCTCGAGATGGTGCGCGCGGGCGTGGCGCATCTGCCCAGCGTCGTGGTGCATGAAGGCTCACAGTACATCATATCTCGTGCCACGTTTCCGGCCTACTTCCTGAAGGAGACCGGCAAAGTGCAGCAGGCGTGGAGCGAGATCGACGTGCTGATCTTCCGGGACTTTATCGCCCCGGCGCTCGGCATCACGCACCGCTTCATCGGCTCGGAGCCGTTCTGCGATATCACCCGCCAGTACAACCAGACGCTGCACGACCTGCTGGCCTCGCATATCGAGGTGGTGGAGATGCCGCGCATCAAGGCCACCGGCAACGCCATATCGGCGTCCGAAGTGCGCCGATTACTGAAGACACAGCAGTTTTCCCGGATCCGGGAGATTGTCCCGGACTCCACCTTCGCGCATCTCGAAACGCATTACCGTGCGAGTGCGGAAGTCGCTTAACTACCAGGAATTTATCATGAAAATTGTAAGGGAGGCGCTGGCCGGAACGCAGGAGTCCAGCGACCTGATGGTGAAAATCGCTCCCGCTCACGGCGAGCTGGAGATCGTCATCCACAGCGAAGTGATTAAGCAGTTTGGCGAGCAGATTCGCCAGGTGGTCAACGACACGTTGCGCGCCATGAACGTGCACCAGGGATTAATCATTATTGAAGACAAAGGGGCGCTGGACTGTGTGATCCGCGCCCGCCTGCAAAGCGCGCTGATGCGTGCCGCCGACGAACAGACCATCAACTGGGGGGCGCTGAAATGAGCAAACTCCGCCGCAGTATGCTGTTCCTGCCGGGCGCCAACGCCGCCATGCTCTCCACCGCCTTTATCTACCGTCCCGACTCCATCATGTTTGACCTTGAGGACGCCGTTGCCCTGCGCGAGAAGGATACCGCGCGCATGCTGGTGTTTCACGCGCTGCAGCACCCGATGTATCAGGATATCGAAACCGTGGTGCGCATTAACCCGCTCAGCACGCCGTTTGGCCTGTTGGATCTGGAGGCCGCCGTGCGGGCCGGCGTGGACGTGATCCGCCTGCCGAAAACCGACACGCCGGACGACATCTACGAGCTGGAGGGCCACCTTGAGCGTATCGAGCGCGAGTGCGGCCGCGAGGTCGGCTCCACCCGCGTGATGGCGGCGATTGAGTCGGCCATTGGCGTCATCAACGCCGTGGCGATTGCCCGCAGCTCTCCGCGCCTCATCGGCATCGCGCTGGCCGCCTTTGACTACGTGATGGACATGCAGACCGAGCGCGGCGACGGCACCGAGCTGTTCTACGCCCGCTGCGCCGTGCTGCACGCCGCCCGCGCGGCGGGTATCGACGCCTTCGACGTGGTGTGGTCAGACGTTAACGACGAGGCCGGGTTCCTGCGTGAGGTCGATCTGATCCGCAAGATGGGCTTCAACGGCAAATCGCTGATCAACCCGCGCCAGATTGATCTGCTGCACAACGCCTACGCCCCGACGCAGGAAGAGGTGGATCACGCCAGAAGGGTGATTGAGGCGGCGGAAGAGGGAGAGCGTAACGGCCTGGGCGTGGTGTCGCTCAACGGCAAAATGGTGGATGCACCGATTATTAACCACGCGCAGGTGGTGCTGGAGCGCGCGGCAGCCTCCGGCGTGCGTCGGTAAGGATAAGACAATGAATCAGACAGAACTTCTTCACGTGAATTTCCCCCATCTGCGGGACTTAAAACCCTTCGATACCGCCCACAGCGCCACGCCGTGGCTGGCGGACAGCGACGCGAAGCACAGCCGTAAGCTCTGCGCCTCTGTTGAAGAGGCGGTTAAGCGCTGCGGCCTGCAGGACGGGATGACCATCTCCTTCCACCATGCGTTTCGCGAAGGCGACCGGGTGATCAACACCGTCGTGGCGCTGCTGGCGCGGATGGGTTTTAAAAACCTGACGCTGGCCTCCAGCTCGCTGATGACCTGCAACGACGCGCTGATCGAGCATATCGAAAGCGGCGTCATCACCCGGATTTACACCTCTGGGATGCGCGGCAGGCTGGCGGATGCCATTTCCCACGGGCTGATGGACAAACCGGTGCAAATTCACTCCCACGGCGGGCGCGTGAAGCTGCTCCAGGACGGCGAGCTGAATATCGACGTGGCGTTTCTCGGCGTGCCGTGCAGCGATGAGTTTGGCAACGCCAACGGGACGCACGGAAAATCGTGCTGCGGTTCGCTCGGCTACGCGATGGTGGACGCGCACTTTGCCCGCAAGGTGGTGCTGCTGACTGAAGAGCTGGTGCCGTTCCCCAATATGCCCGCCAGCCTGGTGCAGGACCAGGTGGACTACATCGTGCAGGTTGAAAGCGTGGGCGACCCGGCGAAAATCAGCGTCGGCGCGGCCCGTGTCACCAGCAACCCGCGCGAGCTGATGATCGCCCGCTATGCGGCGGACGTCATTGAACACTCCGGCTACTTCAAACCGGGCTTCTCGATGCAGACCGGCTCCGGCGCGGCGGCCACGGCCTGCACGCGCTTTATGGAAGAGAAGATGGAGCGCAGCGGCGTGAAGGCGCGCTTTGCACTCGGCGGCATCACCGGCAGCCTGGTGGATCTGCACGAGAAGGGGCTCATCGAAAAGCTGCTCGATACCCAGTGCTTTGACGGCCAGGCGGCGGCCTCGCTGGCGCGTAACCCGAACCACGTGGAGATCTCCACCAACGTTTACGCTAACCCAGGCAGCAAGGCGGCAAGCTGCGACCAGCTCGACGTGGTGATCCTCAGCGCGCTGGAAATCGACGTCGAGTTCAACGTCAACGTCATCACCGGCTCCGACGGAGTGATGCGCGGCGCGTCCGGCGGGCACTGCGACGTGGCCGCCGCGGCGAACCTGACCATCGTCGTTGCCCCTCTGCTGCGCAGCCGCATTCCGACGGTGGTGAAGCGGGTTACCACGCGCCTCACGCCGGGCGAAAGCATCGACGTGCTGGTTACCGATCACGGCATCGCGGTCAACCCGGCGCGCCCGGAAATCCGCGAGCGGCTGCTGGAGGCCGGGCTGAAGGTTGTGGATATCAACGCGCTGTATGAGCGGGCGATCTCCCTGACCGGCGTCCCGAAACCGATTGAATTTACCGACAAAATCGTCGGGGTGATCCGCTACCGCGACGGCAGCGTGATCGACACCGTGCGACAGGTGAAGGAGGAAGTATGACTTTAGCGACACCCGTGCGGGCGGGTGTCAGCCTTGACGAACTGCTGGCGGCGAAAGAGCGCCGCGCAGCGCGCCAGGCTGACATGCTCGAGCACTATCAACAACCGGTGATTTCCCTCACGCTGGTCACGCCCGGGGAAATCAAGGACAGCCTGCGCTATCGCAATACCATGGGCGTGGCGCTGCAGATGTGCGACCAGCTGCTGTGGGAGAACCGCTGGCAGGTGCTGGACCGTCAGGTGCTGTGGCTCCCGACCGGGCCAGAAGCCCTCTGGTGCGTGGCCCATCCGGCGGTGGAAATCAAAGCGCACTGTACGGATCTGGAGCAGACGCACCCGCTCGGCAGGCTGTGGGATCTGGACGTGATCTGCCCTCAGCATGGCCACGTCGGGCGTCAGTCGCTGGGGGCGAATCTCAGGCGCTGCCTGATCTGCGACGCGCCCGCTCATGCCTGTTCCCGTTCGCGCAATCACCCCGTTGAGCAGGTGGTTTCCCGCGTGGAGAAGACGATCGATGACTGGTTTGCTCGCGACTAAACCGCGCCCGGCTGACGTGCCCGCGCTTGCCGAGGCGGCGCTGTGGCAGGAGCTGGAGCTGACGCCCAAGCCGGGACTGGTGGACACGCTCAACAACGGTTCCCATCGCGATATGGACCACGCGCTGTTTGTCCGCAGCATCGCGGCGATTACGCCGTGGTTTTCGCGCTTTGCCGAGCTGGGCAGCGCGCATGCGGATAAACCCGCTGGCGAACAGCTACGCGTTCTCCGCCCGATGGGGCTGGCCTGCGAGCAGGCGATGTATGCCGCGACGAACGGGGTGAACACCCACAAAGGCGGGGTTTTTGCCCTGGGTTTACTGTGCTTCGCCGCCGGTCGTGTGAAAAATATCTCCGCAGAGAGCCTCTGCTGTGAGGTGAGTAACATCTGCCGCGGGCTGGTGTCGCGGGAGCTGGCCGCACGCAGCGGACAGACGACGGCTGGCGAGCGACAGTTCCAGCAGTACGGCTTAACCGGTGCGCGCGGTGAGGCGGAGAGCGGCTTTGCGACGGTGCGTAAGGCGCTGGCGCAGTGGAACGGACATTCACTTCACGGCCTGCTGTTACGCCTGATGGCCGTCAATCAGGACAGTAATCTGGTATCTCGCGGCGGCATGGAAGGGCTGCGCTACGTTCAGGGCTACGCGCGGGAACTGCTGGCTAACGGCTGGGACCGCGAGGCGTTGCTTAGGATGGATAACGCATTGATTGAACGCAATCTGAGTCCGGGCGGCAGTGCGGATTTGCTGTCGGTGGGATGGGTGCTGTCTGCAATAAAATAGCCGGGTGGCGGCTTCGCCTTACCCGGCCTATGGTCTGGTTTTGTAGGCCCGGTAAGCGCTAGCGCCACCGGGCACAACAATCAATGCGCGATCGGCTGCGCACCGTGTGGTTCACGTACGTGCTTGTACTTGAACAGCGCGATGAACGCGAAGAACAGCACCAGCGAGTACGCCGCGAAGATCAGCCATACAGGCTGCCAGTTGGTGATACCGTTGGTGGTGTACATCTCCACCACTTTACCGCTCACCACGCCGCCAAGAATACAGCCGAAGCCGTTGGTCATCATCAGGAACATACCCTGCGCGCTGGCGCGGATTTCAGGCTTCACCTCTTTTTCCACAAACACCGAACCGGAGATGTTGAAGAAGTCGAAGGCGCAGCCGTAAACGATCATCGACAGCACCAGCAGCACGGTGCCGAACGGGCTTGGGTCGCCGTAGGCGAACAGACCGAAGCGCAACATCCATGCCGCGATACTGATCAGCATGACGTTCTTGATGCCATAGCGGCTCAGGAAGAACGGGATGGTCAGGATAAACAGCGTCTCAGAGATCTGAGAGATGGACATCATCACCGACGCATGTTCAACGATAAAGCTGCCGGAGAACAGCGGATTGTTATCGAAGCTGTGCAGGAAGGTGTTGCCGAACATGTTGGTGATCTGCAGCTCCGCGCCCAGCAGCATGGAGAAGATGAAGAAGATCGCCATGCGTTTGTTTTTAAACAGCGCGAAGGCGTCCAGGCCGAGCATGGTGCTCCAGCTCTGGTTTTTCTGCTGGTTAGACACCGGGATGGTTGGCAGCGTCAGGGTGAAGATCGCCAGCAGCACGGAGAGCGCTGCACCGATATAGAGCTGCATATGGCTCAGTTCGAAGCCCGCGAAGCTCACGCCCCACATCGCCATGATAAAGCCGATGGTGCCCCAGATACGGATTGGCGGGAAATCGGTCACGATATCCATATCCGCGGATTTCAGGCGGTAGTAGGAGATGGTGTTGATCAGCCCAAGCGTTGGCATATAGGCCAGCGAGTTAAGCAGGATCACCATGAACATTGCCCCCGGCGTGGTCACCTGGGCTGCCATAAACAGCGTCCCCGCGCCCACCAGATGGCAAAGCATGTACAGCCATTTGGCGCTTAGCCATTTATCCGCCACGATCCCCAGCAGCGTTGGCATGAAGACCGCCGCAATACCGAGCGAGCTGTATACGGCACCGATTGACGCACCATCGAACTTGAGCGTCACAAACATATAGGAGCCGAGTGTAGTCAGCCAGCTACCCCACAGGCAGAACTGCAGAAACGACAATATTTTAAGCTGCAGCTTAAGGTTCATGTTACTTTCCTCACAAGTGAGCGGGAGATATGTTGTTATAGGAACATTCAGGGTTGTTATTTGATGCAATTCTATCAGTTGGCAACGATATGTTTTGTTACCTCCCGCAAAAAAATGCAATCCACATTAATTTGCAGTTTGGATTGTGATGCAAATAACATTTTCGTATGGGTGGGGGGAAGGAGAACACCTTCTCCTTGCAGGAGAAGGTGTGCCGATCACCGACGACGATAGTTTTTCTGCGCCGTATTCACCTTATACAGGTACCGGCGGGATTCCGCAGAAGGGTGGCGGGTGGTGAGGGTGGAGTAAACATCCCCCGGCGCCATGCTGTTGATGATGTTCGCGGCCTGCACTTTGTCATTCGAGAAGACGCGCAGCACGCTGCCCGCGCCGCCGTTATAGGCGGTGATCACCGCATAGCGGCGCGACGTTGGGTTATCAATTCCGCCCAGATACACATTGTTCAGCATCGCCAGATAGGCGGTACCGGTATCAATGTTGCTCTGCGGGTCGAACAGATAGCTGCGGCTCGGCGTGCCGGATTTCCCCTGCGCGCGGAAGACGTCTTTCCCGGCGCTGTGCTGCACCACCTGCATCAGCCCCAGGGCGTCGGAACGGCTTACCGCATACGGGTTAAACGAGGATTCGGTCTGCATAATCGCCAGGATCAGCGACTCATCCACGCCGTACTTACGTGAGGCCTGACGCACCATCCCAATGTACTTATGCGCACGCTTGTCGAGGTGGTTCGGGACGAGGTTTATGGTGACGCTGTAGATGATCTTCAGACCGTTAGAGCGGCTTTTCAGGCGCGTCTGCAGTAGGTAGTCGGCAAATTTCGTGGCGCGACCTTCCCAGCGGATCGGCTGGCCGGTCTGATCGACAACCTGACCGTACAGGAACGGCTCTTTCGAGATCGTAATATCGTCGGCATCGGAGTAGAGATCGATAGATCCCGGATCGTCACCCATCAGCAGGGTTTTGATAATGGCCTGACGTAAGCGCGCTGCAGGGTCAGTGCCTGCAATGGTCTCAATCGTGATCGTACCCTCATCAAAGTTGATGTGGCTACGGGTCAAATAGGCGTCGGTGTACTTAACGTAGTCCTTGGGTCCGGCAATAAGAACTTCGTTAAATCCCCATATGTTCTCGATGTTGTGGGCAAACTGCCCCATCAAAATGTCAAAACCGTTGGTGTCCTTGATCCAGGCTTCGTTGTAATCTTCGCCTTTTTTTGACGAACACGAGACAAGCAACGGCGCAACAAGGGCTAGCGCTAAAAGTTTTTTCATCATTCCGGGAGTGCGTGTTGTGTTTGCTTTAACGGCGGGGTTTCCCCCGCACGCTGTTATTTTTCCGGTGGCGTATAGCCTTCGATGTGCACGTCTTTACCTTCGAACAGGAAGCTTACCATCTCCTGCTCCAGCAGCTTGCGGTGTTCCGGGTTCATCATGCTGAGTTTCTTCTCGTTGATCAGCATGGTCTGCTTTTTCTGCCACTGTCCCCAGGCTTCTTTGGAGATTTCATTGTAGATGCGTTTACCCAGGTCGCCCGGATAAAGCTGGAAATCCTGGCCCTCAGCGTCACGCTGCAGGAAAGTACAAAAAATCGTTCTGGCCATACACATTCCTCTTTTTCTTGTCGATGCTAAACCATTGCACCGGCACGTAATTGCTGTAACAGGCGCTCCACGGGAGCCGCCAGTCCGACTGATGGCGGTTGCGCTAAGTTATACCAGAGAGCGGTGCCTTCATCCATGCACGAGGCAAATGACGACACGGGAAGCCACATGGGTACAATATCCAGGTGGAAATGGCTGAAGGTATGGCGAAACGCGGTCAACTGCGTCAGGTTATCGGCAGCAATCCCGCGCTTTTTAAGCCATTCACGCAGCAAGTCTTCATCTTCAAACTGTGGGAAGCAGTATAGACCACCCCACAGGCCGCTCGGCGGACGCTGGGCCAGGAAGACCTCGTCGCCGTGCTGCATCAGCAGCATATAGCCTGTGCGCTCCGGCAGCGTCTGTTTGGGTTTCTTACCCGGATACTGCGCCCAGGAATGGTTGGCATACGCCACGCAGAGAGTATTCACCGGGCAGAGTTCGCATTTTGGTTTTGAGCGCGTGCAGACCATGGCGCCGAGATCCATCATCGCCTGGTTGAAACGCTCGACGCCGTTGGCCGGGGTGACCGCTTCACTAATTTCCCAAAGACGTTTTTCAACGTCCTTCTTCCCCGGCCAGCCGTCGACGGCATAGCAGCGTGCCAGCACGCGCTTTACGTTGCCGTCGAGGATCGGGAAATGCTTGCCTAACGACAGGGAAAGAATCGCACCTGCGGTTGAGCGTCCGACGCCGGGGAGATCGGCCACCTCGTCGAAGGTTTCCGGGAATTTCCCGTTGTGGCGCGTCGCGACCTGCTGTGCGGCCTTGTGAAGGTTACGCGCGCGGGCGTAATAGCCAAGACCGGTCCACAGGTGCAGGACCTCGTCCAGCGGGGCGTTGGCCAGATCGGTCACCGTCGGGAAGCGCGCCATAAAACGCTCGAAGTAAGGGATCACCGTGGCGACCTGCGTTTGTTGCAACATCACCTCGGAGAGCCATACTTTGTAAGGCGTTTTTTCAATTTGCCAGGGCAGGGTTTTACGCCCGTATTTGTCGTACCAGTCCAGCACCTGGGCTGAAAATTGAGAGGCTTGCATGGTCATCGATTCGCATAATCAGGGACGCAGATTGCAGCACAGCGTCAATCTGCTGTAAACCGGATCTTTCCCATGCTTGCATAGAAGCCTTAACTTTGGATAATGCCCGTTTCCCGAACATTCTCACAAGCAGACAACTCTTTTATGAAAAACGACGTCATTTCACCGGAATTTGATGAAAACGGTCGCCCGCTGCGCCGTATTCGCAGCTTTGTCCGTCGTCAGGGCCGCCTGACAAAAGGTCAGCAACACGCGCTGGACAACTACTGGCCGGTGATGGGCGTTGAGTTCAGCGAGCAGCCTCTGGACTTTACTGAACTGTTCGGCCGCGAAGCACCCGTCACGCTGGAGATCGGTTTTGGTATGGGCACCTCGCTGGTGACCATGGCGAAAGCCCGCCCGGAGCAGAACTTCCTCGGTATTGAAGTCCACTCCCCGGGCGTGGGTGCATGCCTGGCAACGGCCCATGAAGAGGGCGTTGAGAACCTGCGCGTGATGTGTCACGACGCGGTGGAAGTGCTGCACAAAATGATTCCTGACAATTCTTTAACCATGGTTCAGCTCTTTTTCCCTGACCCGTGGCACAAAGCACGTCATAATAAACGCCGTATCGTTCAGGCACCGTTTGCCGAGCTGGTGAAAAGCAAGCTGAAGCTGGGCGGTGTCTTCCATATGGCGACCGACTGGGAACCGTATGCGGAACATATGCTGGAAGTGATGTCGTCGCTGGACGGTTACAAAAACCAGTCTGCGAGCAACGACTATGTACCGCGTCCGGAATCGCGTCCGGTAACGAAATTTGAACAGCGTGGCCATCGTCTTGGTCACGGTGTATGGGACTTAATGTTCGAGAGGGTGAAATAATGGCAAAGAATCGTAGCCGTCGTCTGCGTAAAAAGATGCACATCGAAGAATTCCAGGAAGTGGGCTTCTCCGTTGCGTGGCGTTTCCCGGAAGGCACCAGTGTAGAACAGATCGATCAGGACGTGGATGCGTTCATCAACGACGTGATTGAGCCAAACAAGCTGGCCTTCGACGGTAGCGGCTACCTGGCATGGGAAGGTCTGATCTGCACCCAGGAAGTGGGTAAATGCACCGAAGAACATCAGGCGCTGGTGCGTAAATGGCTTGAGGACCACAAGCTGGAAGATGTCCGCGTCAGCGAACTTTTCGACGTTTGGTGGGACTAATAAAGAAGTCAGGGGCCAGCATTAGCTGGCCCATTTTGTCTGAGGGAGTGTTTAAGATGCGCAAAACGTTGCTGGCTGTTGCTTTGATGGCAACTGGATTCACCGCCCATGCGGATTATCAGTGTAGCGTCACCCCGCGTGATGACGTGGTGTTAAGCCCGCAAACCGTGCAGGTCAAAGGCGAGAACGGCAATCTGGTGATTACGCCGCAGGGGAACGTCACCTTTAACGGCAAGCAGTACAACCTGACTGCCGCACAGCGTGAGCAGGCGAAAGACTATCAGGCCGATTTGCGTACCGCGCTGCCGTGGATTAATGAAGGTGCCCTGACGCGCGTCGAAAAGAGCCGCGTGGCGCTGGATAAGATCATCACTAAAGAGGTGGGGGAGAGCAGCAATATGCGCACCCGCCTGACGAAGCTTGATAAGCAGCTTAAAGAACAGATGAACCGGATTATCGAGACGCGTTCCGACGGCCTGACTTTCCACTACAAGGCGATTGATCAGGTCCGTGCCGACGGGCAGCAGCTGGTGAACCAGGCGATGGGCGGCATCCTGCAGGACAGCATCAACGAGATGGGCGCCAAAGCGGTGCTGAAAGGCGGCGGTAACCCGCTGCAGGGCGTGCTGGGCAGTCTGGGCGGCCTGCAAACCTCTATTCAGAACGAGTGGAAGAACCAGGAAGATGATTTCCAGCAGTTCGGCAAAGACGTGTGTAAACGCGTGGTGTCGCTGGAAGATAGTAGGAAGGCGCTGGTGGGGACGCTGAAGTAAGTTCCCCTCACCCTAACCCTCTCCCCAAAGGGGCGAGGGGATGGTTTGCTCCCTCTCCCTTTCAGGGAGAGGGCCGGGGTGAGGGTTGCAGCATTTGCAGTGTCTCAAGGATCTTTTCCAACACAGCCTCTTCATTATTCCAGAGTTCGTTGTTCCAGAATCGAATAACGTGCCAGCCCTTTTGGTTTAACCACAACGTCCTTTGACGATCGTATTCCTGATTTTCATCATGCTGTCCGCCATCCAGCTCAACTGCCAGACGTGCTTCGCAGCAGGCGAAATCGAGTATGTAATTTCCTGCCGGATGCTGTCGGCGAAATTTATAATTTTCGAAACGGCGGCTGCGCAGTAGATACCAAAGTCGCCTTTCTTCCGTTGTCAGCTCGCGTCTGAGCTGTTTTGCATATGAACGAGTAATTTCCATCCCCGCACTCTGCCAGCCTTTCCCTCAGCCGGCAGAACGGGATGCAAAATCCTGAATCAGCCTTCAGGATTCTTCGGCGAGGAACAGCTCAAGAAGGGAGTTTAAGAACAGTTTGCCGTGCTCGGTGATCTGCCAGTATTCATCACACTCGGTGAGATACCCCTGGGCCAGCGCCTCGTCGATCTGCGGGCGAATCACCGATTCCGGCAGCCCGGTGTACAGCGCAAACTCCGCGCGCGGCGCGGCTTCCAGCAGGCGGAAGCGGTTCATAAAGAACTCAAACGGTTTATCTGCCGCCTCTACATCGTGCTGACGCTCCAGGTAGCGGCCTTCCATATACCCGCGCGGGTGGCGCGTTTTGGCGGTACGCAGAATGCGCCCGTCCGGGAAGGTCACCTTGCCGTGCGCGCCGCAGCCAATCCCGAGATAGTCGCCAAAGCGCCAATAGTTCAGGTTGTGCTGACACTGATAGCCCGGCTTCGCGTACGCGGACGTTTCATACTGCTGATAGCCCGCAGCGGTTAACAACTGGTGACCCTGCTCGAAGATATCCCACAGCGCGTCGTCGTCCGGCAGCACCGGCGGGCGGGAACCGAACAGCGTGTTTGGCTCGATGGTGAGCTGGTACCACGACAGATGCGGCGGGTTCAGCGCAATGGCCTGGCGCAGGTCGTCCAGCGCCTCGTCCAGCGACTGATCCGGCAGGCCGTGCATCAAATCGAGGTTGAAGCTGCGAAGATTAAGCCCGGTCGCCAGGTTTGCCGCGCGCTTCGCCTCTTCCGGGCCGTGAATACGCCCCAGACGTTTTAGCTTCGGTTCGCTAAAGCTCTGCACGCCGATGGAGATGCGGTTCACGCCCGCGCGCTGATAGTCGACAAAACGGTCGGCTTCAACGGTGCCGGGGTTGGCTTCCATCGTAATTTCAGCATCCGCCGCCAGGTTCAGGCGCGCACGCACGCCGTCCAGCAGGGTCTGCATAGCCGGACCGGACAGCAGGCTCGGCGTACCGCCACCAATGAAAATGGTCTTAACTTCACGTCCCTGTGCGTAAGGTACATCGGCGTCCAGGTCGGCCAGCAGATGTGCAACGTAGTCATCGTGCGGCACTTCGCCCTTCAGCGCGTGCGAGTTAAAATCGCAGTACGGGCATTTCTGCACGCACCACGGGATGTGAATATAAAGACTCAGAGGCGGCAAATTAGCCATTACGCAGTGCTTCCAGTAACAGTTTCAGCGCGCGTCCACGGTGGGAAATCGCGCTTTTCTCTTCGCGGGTCAGTTCCGCAGCGGTTTTGCCCTCGGTCGGGACAAAGAAAATCGGGTCGTAGCCAAAGCCGCCGTTGCCAGCCGCTTCACGGGTAATCACGCCCGGCCAGCTGCCGTGGCAGACGATAGGCGTAGGGTCTTCCGCGTGACGCAGATAGACCAGTACGCAGTGGAACTGCGCGGTGCGCTGCTCGTCCGGTACGTCTTTCAGGGCGACAAGCAGCTTTTCGAGATTCTGCTGGTCGGTGGCGTCAACGCCGGAGTAGCGCGCGGAGTAAATCCCCGGCGCGCCGCCGAGAAAATCCACGGCCAGGCCGGAGTCGTCGGCAATCGCGGGCAGGCCCGTAATCTGCGCGGCGTGGCGCGCTTTCAGGATCGCGTTTTCGATAAACGTCAGCCCCGTCTCTTCGGCGGACTCCACGCCAAGATCGGTCTGGGCGACCACGTCCAGCCCAAAATCATTTAATAGCGAGGCCAGCTCGCGCACTTTACCGGCGTTGCCGGTCGCGAGAACAACTTTCTGCATGGTTTAGTCCTGTTCTGTCAGAGCCGCGACTTCCGTCGGGATAGATTGCGGATTAAGGATTTTTACCTGTTTATGTCGCCCAAGTTCACCTTTTTCAATGATGACCTGGCTTTTGGCGACGCGAAACTGTTTTGCCAGATATTTGGTCAGATGCGCGTTCGCCTGGCCGTCAACCGGCGGGGCAGTGATGGCGACTTTTAACTCGTCGCCATGCAGCCCAACAATACCGTCACGGCTGGCTTTCGGCTGAATATACAGCCGTAAAACCAGCCCGTTAGCGCAGGTGCTTACTGCACTCATAGCGCCATCCACAGCCCCGGCAGCAGCATATTGCCTGTGGACTGTAACAGCTCAGCGATCCCCATGTTGACCACATAGAGCAGCAGAACCAGGATCATCGGGGAAAAATCGATGCCGCCCATAGACGGAAGCAGGTTACGGATTGGACGCAGCAGCGGCTCTGCCAGCTGAATCAAAGCATACTCCACCGGGCTACGCCCCTGGCTGACCCAGCTCATGATGGCCATCACCAGCAGCACCCAGAAAATAAGCAGACCGATGGTTTTGACCAGAATAAGGACCGCAGCAATCCAGATAATCGGCTGGAAGGTAATGACCATAAACAGCACGATCGCTTTGATAACGCTCAGAATAAACGCCACCAGCAGAGACGAACTGTCGATGGGGCCCATAGCCGGGATAATACGGCGCAATGGTCCGACAACAGGCTGCGTGATTTTCACGACAAACTGCGAGAACGGATTGTAAAAATCACAGCGGGCCCACTGCATCCAGACGCGCAGCAAAAGCGCCATCGTATACAGCTCAAGCACAGTTGAGAGCAGGAAAGTCAACGTCTTCATGGCGTTCCTCAGGTTTCCTTATTATTTTGAGTAGTCGCGCGCACCGAAAATTGCCGTGCCGATGCGCACCATAGTGCTGCCTGCCGCGATGGCGGCTTCCATATCATCCGACATGCCCAGAGAAAGCGTGTCTACCGTGTTATAGCGCGCTTTAAGCGCCTCAAATGCTACAGCCATTTGCTGTGCCACGGCAAACTGCCTTTCATAACTTGACTCAGGCGCCGGAATGGCCATCAGCCCGCGCAGGGTTAAGCGCGGCAGTTCGGCCACCTCTGCGGCCAGCGCGTCCAGCTCGCTCAGCGCAATGCCGGACTTGCTGTTTTCGTCGCTGATGTTGACCTGAATCAGCACGTTAAGCGCTGGTATCTCTGCCGGACGCTGGTCGTTCAGACGTGTCGCAATACGCAGACGGTCGATGGTGTGACACCAGTCGAAGTGCTCTGCCACCAGACGGCTTTTGTTCGACTGCAGCGGGCCAATAAAGTGCCACTGCAGATCCGTCTTCCCCTGTTCCTGGAAGTAGCGAATTTTATCCACGCCTTCCTGCACGTAGTTTTCACCAAACGCCCGCTGGCCTGCGTCAATGGCTTCTGCGATGGCGCTCGCAGGCTTGGTTTTGCTGACTGCAAGCAGCGTAATTTCTTCTGAAGCCCGGCCGCAACGCGCTGCGGCGGCTGAGATTTTGTCCCGGACCTGTGCCAGGTTATGCGCAATGTCGTTCATTTTCCGAGGAGTAGTCTATGGATGTGGAAGAAATTGTGGCCCTTAGTGTAAAGCATAACGTCTCCGATCTACACCTGTGCAGTGATTCGCCACCCCGCTGGCGCAGAACGGGCCGCCTTGAGCCGGCACCGTTTCCTCCTCCTGACGTCGGGGCGTTGTTAAAAGCGTGGCTCAACGATGAGCAGCAGGGGATATGGTGGGCCAGCGGGCAGGTGGATTTTGCCGCGACGGTGGCGGGAGGCCAGCGCCTGCGCGGCAGTGCCTTTAAGCAGATGCGCGGTGTCTCTGTGACGCTGCGGCTGTTGCCGCGTACCTGTCCGCAGCTCGCTTCACTGGGTGCGCCGAGGGCCATCCCGGAACTGTTAACCAATGAGTCCGGGTTGGTTCTGGTGACGGGGGCGACCGGCAGCGGCAAATCCACGACGCTGGCGGCGATGGTTAATTTTCTCAACCACCACACTGACGGCCATATCCTCACGCTCGAAGATCCGGTGGAATTTATCTACCAAAGCGAGCGTTGCCTGATCCAGCAGCGGGAGATCGGTCAGCACAGCCCGTCATTTGCCGACGCGCTGCGCAGTGCCTTACGCCAGGATCCTGACGTGATTCTGCTTGGGGAGTTACGCGACAGCGAAACGATCCGCCTGGCGCTGACGGCGGCGGAGACCGGACATCTGGTGCTGGCGACGCTACATACGCGCGGGGCATCGCAGGCGATTGAACGGCTGGTCGATACGTTCCCGGCGCAGGAGAAAGATCCGGTGCGTAACCAGCTGGCCGGCAGCCTGCGGGCGGTGCTGGCGCAAAAGCTGCTTCCCGATCTCCAGGGCGGGCGCGTCGCGCTGTATGAACTGCTGGTGAACACTGCCGCGGCGGCGAATCTTATTCGTGAAGGGAAAACGTGGCAACTGCCCGGCATCATTCAAACCGGTCAGCAGGCAGGAATGCAGAACTTTGACCAGAGCCTGGCGGAGAGACGGGCGCAGGGGCGGCTGTAGGCCCCTGTGCTTAAAAGCCCTGCTCGAAATAGCTTTCGAGGATGATAACGGCAGAAGCGGAGTCCACGCTGCCTTTGTTGAGCGCCCGGAAGCCGCCGTGCTCAAACAGACCCGCACGCGCTTCGACGGTGCTCAGACGCTCGTCGTGCAGCTTCACGGAGACGCCAAAGCGGCCATGGATTTTGTTGGCGAACTTACGCGCCCGGGCGGTCAGCGGCTGCTCGGTACCGTCCATGTTCAGCGGTAGCCCAACAATCACGTCATCGGGCTGCCACTCCTTGAGCAGGCGCTCGATGAGGTTCCAGTCCGGCGTACCGTCGTTGGCCTTCAGGGCCGTAAGCGGACGCGCGGTACCGGTGATGCGCTGCCCCACGGCGACGCCAATGCTTTTGGTACCAAAATCGAAGGCAAGAAGCGTTCCGCTCATCAGGCGTGCCCCGCTACGCCAGGCATGGTCAGGATATCAATGCCAATCAGCTTTGCCGCGTCACGCCAGCGATCGGCGATAGGGGTTTTAAACAGGATATTCATGTCCGCAGGGGCGGTGAGCCAGGCGTTATCGAGGATCTCCTGCTCAAGCTGGCCTTTCTCCCACGACGAATAGCCCAGCGCCACCAGCACTTCAGAAGGCTGCTCTGCGGTGCCCAGCGTTTCGAGCACGTCACGCGAGGTGGTGATAACGGTCTTGTCGGAGATGCGAATGCTGGAAGAGAATACCGGCGGCGTATGCAGGATAAAACCGCGATCTTCTGCAAGAGGTCCACCCAGCATCACGGGTTTATCAAGCCGGATTTCCGGCAGTCGCGCTTCAGCCGGGATTTTCAGCTTGTCCAGAATTCCTTCAACCTGAAGATTTTCCAGCGGTTTATTAATGATAATGCCCATCGCACCGTCTTCATTGTATTCACAAATATAAACCACGGCGCGGCGAAAAATCGGGTCCTGGAGAGCAGGCATGGCAATAAGAAAGTGATGCTGTAAATTCATTGTCAGAGGTACTGTTTCCTGGTTTAAAAAGCGACAGCGCCCAGTATGGGGACAAACTCAGGCGCTGTCACTAATAGTATTGTTAGGTTATTTTTGTAAACGCTTTTCGATAGCGTCCATCAGCATGCCGGTGATTGAGACAGGGAATTCCGCCTCAATTTCACGAATGCAGGTCGGGCTGGTGACGTTCACTTCGGTAAGACGATCGCCGATGATATCCAGTCCGACGAAGATCAGACCTTTGGCTTTCAGCGTCGGGCCAACGCGGCGGGCAATTTCCCAGTCGCTTTCGGTCAGCGGACGCGGCTCGCCGCGGCCACCGGCGGCCAGATTACCGCGGGTTTCGCCACCCTGCGGGATTCGTGCCAGGCAGTAAGGAACCGGTTCGCCATCTACCACCAGAACGCGTTTGTCACCGTCTTTGATCGCTGGAATATAGTTCTGCGCCATGCAGTAACGCGTGCCCAGTTCGGTCAGCGTTTCGGCAATCACGCCAATGTTCGGATCGCTCTCTTTCACGCGGAAAATCGATGCGCCGCCCATGCCGTCCAGCGGCTTCATGATGATATCGCCGTGCTTCTGCCAGAATTCCTTCAGCTGCGCTTTGCTGCGGGTCACCAGGGTTTCCGGCGTCAGGTCAGAGAACCAGGCGGTGTAGAGCTTCTCGTTGCAGTCGCGCAGGCTCTGCGGCTTGTTGACGATCAGCGTGCCTTTCTCTTCAGCGCGTTCGAGAATATAGGTGCAGTAGATGTATTCGGTGTCGAACGGCGGATCTTTACGCATCAGGATGACGTTGAGATCGGCCAGGGCAATGTCCTGCTCGGTGCCGAATTCGTACCATTTGTCGTAGTTCTGCTCGACGTTAACGATGCGGGTGCGGGCGCGGGCTTCACCGTTGATCAGGTAAAGATCGTTCATCTCCATATAGTGGAGTTCATAGCCGCGACGCTGCGCTTCCAGCAGCATAGCGAAGCTGGAATCTTTCTTGATGTTAATGTTTGCGATGGGGTCCATCACGATGCCGAGCTTGATCATGTTCTTCTCCGTTAATGCTTCAACCCAGATCGCCAAACCGTACCTGTAGCGCGGTAATGGCCGTGAGTGCCGTTGTCTCAGTGCGCAGAACGCGAGGTCCCAACAGAATATCAGTAAACTGGTAACGTGCCGTCATCGCAATTTCGTCCGCCGACAGGCCGCCTTCGGGGCCAATCAGCAGGCGTACGCGCTCAACGGGCAGGGGCAGCGTATTGATGCTGGCGCTGGCGCGCGGATGAAGATTGAGCTTCAGCCCACTGTCCTCTTCTGCACACCACTCCTCCAGATCCATCGCCGGGCGGATCTCCGGAATACGGTTGCGGCCACTCTGTTCGCAAGCCGCAATGGCAATTTTCTGCCACTGCTGGATCTTTTTGTTCAGACGTTCCGCATCCAGTTTAACGCCACAGCGTTCAGAAAAAAGTGGCGTAATGAGGCTTACACCCAGTTCAATGGATTTCTGAATGGTGAACTCCATTTTCTCGCCGCGCGACATCACCTGGCCCAGATGGATGTGCAGCGGTGATTCCCGGTCGTCCACTTCGCCACGCAGGACGTTAACGTGTACGCTTTTTTTATCAGACCGCGTGATTTCCGCGTCGAAAACCTGGTTCGAGCCGTCGAACAGCTGTATTGCCTGACCTGCGCCCATGCGCAGCACGCGGCCAACGTGGTTGGCGGCGTCATCAGACAGGGCGATTTCGCGGCCTGCGGTAATCAGTTCAGGATGGTAAATGCGGGGAATGCGCATAGTCAGAAATTCCATGTGTCATGCGATATAAGCGAATTGCCGTAGTGTAGGTTAGCTCTTTTGCGCCTGGCAAGCCCGCTGGACGTAAGGGTTGTGATTCCCCTGGACTCTGGCGATACGTTCGTCGCGCTGGCATTCCCACTCCGTCACCGGGTACTGCTTGTCCCAGGCGTTGAACAGTTGCGTCTGCTGGCGGGAAAGGTTGAGATCGTAACGGTCGCGCATATAGAAGTAGGTGCGGGCAATGCTGCCGCGCGCGCGGGCAGGGGGCTCGGCGACTTTTTCTTTAAAATCAACCTTCATACCGCACTGGCCGTACTGGCCTTCGCCACCGTTCCACTGGCTGTACATGAAGTTACCCCGGTCGCCGTTCACTTCACCCACGGCAGGCTGCAGGTTATGCATATCGCTTTCCATCTGGCGATACACCGGATCTTTGGCGCAGTTTTTACGTCCGCCATCCTGCCAGCACTGGCGCTGGTGGCCAAACTGCCAGGCCGGAACGACATGCTCCCATTCAATACGGCTGGCGCGGTTTTCGTTTTTACGCACCTTATAGCCGCAGGACTCAAGGTCAACGACCCCTTTTTTACCCTGCCAGTTAATTTTACAGCCGCAGTAGAAATCGCCCGGCACGTCGGCGTTGACCTTTACGCCTGCGGCCTTGGCCTGGGAAAAACTGTTGATACCGTCGGCCAGAGCATGGCCTGAGAGCGCCGTCGTCAGAAAAGCGACCGCGAGAGAAAAATTACGGGACATCTTACACTCCGTGTCAAAACGAGCCCGCAACGTAACGAATGTTGTTCCTGTATGCAATCAGTCAGATCAGGAAAGTTCCTGAAAGTTCAGATGATTATTCCGCAACCAGCGGCTCGCCGCATTTGACGCAGCGGTAGGTCGCCTCGCCACGCACCACGCGATTATGGCGACGGACGGTAAGCTGGTGCTGCTGACACTGGCAGCGGTAGGGGAAGGTATTGCGGCGCACCGATTCCAGCTCGAACTGATGGGTACGGCGTGCCGGAACGCCGAGCACCGCCTCCATCATCCACTTCCACTCTTTTCCATGCGGCGCGACGCGGCCAAAGTGTTTCCACACCAGCAGATGTGCCAGCTCGTGCGGTACCACTTCCTCGATAAACGCCTGCTGGTTTTCCATCATCAGCACCGGGTTAAGGCGGATCTCATACGACTCGAGCCAGGCGGTACCGGCCGAGGTTCCACGCTGCTGGTAGACGAGTTTGGGTTCAGGATAATTGCGACCGAGCTTCAGGTTCGCCTGGGCGAGTTTTTCCCGCAGGCTGCGCATAACGGCCTGCTGAATGGCGATGGGGAGACGGGGTGCTTTCATAGGGGCAGAGCATAAAGCGCGAAGCGGGGAGGCGCAAGAGGCGCCTCCCGCAAGATAATTAGTCGTGAGCGCCGATTTCGCGCAGAGGACGACCTTTCATCAGGTTACGTTCAATATGTTCCAGCGAAACGTGTTTGGTTTCTGGAACCAGCCAGATGGTCAGCACAATAAAGAAGATGTTCAGACCGGCGTAGACCCAGAAGGTGTTCGCGTTGCCCAGGGTATTGAGCATGGTCAGGAACGTTGCGCCGACGATCATGTTGGCAACCCAGTTTGTTGCGGTAGAGCAGGTGATACCAAAATCACGCCCTTTCAGCGGCTGGATCTCCGAGCACAGCACCCAAATCAGCGGACCGGCGCTCATCGCAAACCCGACGATAAACATCAGCAGCATGCCTACCGCAAAGTACTGGGCGGTTGGGGAGTGAATGCCCACATGCATCATGGTACCGAGGACGCCCATACCGGCCGCCATCACCAGGAAGCCCAGCGTCAGGGTTGGCTTACGTCCCCAGCGGTCCACCAGACCGATGGCGATAAAGGTCGCCAGCACGTTGGTCAGACCCACGATGACGGTCCCCCACATCTGCTCGGTGGTGTTGGTATAACCCGCCAGCTCAAAGATTTTTGGCGCGTAGTACATGATGACGTTCATCCCCGTGAACTGCTGCATGACCTGCAGCAGCACGCCAAGGAACACCGCGCGGCGGAAGTTGCTGTTCTCTTTAAACAGCGCCCAGCCGGACTGTTTGACCTTCAGGCTTTCGCGGATCTCTTCCAGCTCGTTTTTTGCCTCCGCGCTGGTATCGCGCAGGCGAAGCAGCACGCGTTCAGCATCGTGGAATCGACGTTTTGCAGCGAACCAGCGCGGGCTGTCCGGCAGGAAGAAGACGCCAATCAGCAGCAGGATGGCCGGGATGATGATCACGCCGAGCATCCAGCGCCATGAGCCGCTGTAGCTAAACGCGGTATCGGAAAGGTACGCGCCCAGGATACCGATGGTGATCATGAGCTGGTACATCGAAATCATACTGCCGCGGATTTTCTCCGGCGCGATTTCAGACAGGTAGAGCGGGGCGGTATAGGACGCCACGCCCACGGCAAGGCCGAGCAGCACGCGTGAAACCAGCAGAACCTCAACGTTAGGCGCTGCGGCAGAGAAGAGTGAACCGGCAACGAACAGGATCGCGCCGATCATCAGGCTCTTTTTACGCCCGAGCTTGAAGGAGAGCCAGCCGCTGCCGACGGCCCCAACGGCAGCGCCAAACATCATGGAGCTGACCACCCATTCCTGGGTGTGAGCGCTAATCTGGAACTCGTCAGTGATGAAAGGTAATGCACCGGCAATCACGCCGATATCCAGGCCAAAAAGTAATCCTGCCAGGGCGGCGAGGAAACAGACGAAGAATGTCATCGCCTTGTTGGACGTACGCCCCTGTTTTTTATTGTCAGGCATTATGCCCTCCAGTTGGGTTATCAGTTTTATTGATGTAAAGGGTAGGTGAGCAACTCGTAAAAATATGTGAGGTTAATCACATAGGTGTAATCGGTTACACTAACGTGGAACCGTAAAAATAATTAAAGCTTTGAAAATATAGAGGTAAACGAGGTGATGCGCATCGCGTTTGTTAGAATTTCGGACTTAACTGAAATGAAATGTAACAGCAGAAGAAAGGCGATCAGGCAAAGAGATTATTCTGAAAGCGGGATATATTCGGCATGGTGTAATCGGTTTCAAACATAAAAAAAGGCCAGCCCGAAGGCTGGCCTTTTAAAAGCGATGTCAGTCGATTACTTCAGACCGGCAGCTTCACGCAGCAGGGCGGCTTTGTCGGTTTTTTCCCATGGGAAATGTTCACGACCAAAGTGACCGTATGCCGCGGTTTCTTTGTAGATTGGGTGCAGCAGATCCAGCATCTGAATCAGGCCGTATGGACGCAGGTCGAAGAACTCGCGCACCAGCAGCGTCAGCTGTTCTGAAGGCACTTTTTCAGTACCGAAGGTTTCAACCATGATGGAGGTTGGTTCAGCCACGCCGATAGCGTAGGAAACCTGGATCTCACAGCGGTCAGCCAGGCCGGCGGCAACGATGTTTTTTGCCACATAACGTGCCGCGTACGCCGCAGAACGGTCAACTTTAGACGGATCTTTACCGGAGAACGCACCGCCACCGTGACGCGCCATGCCGCCGTAGGTATCAACGATGATTTTACGACCGGTCAGACCGCAGTCACCCATTGGGCCGCCGATAACGAAGCGTCCGGTTGGGTTGATGAAGAATTTGGTCGCAGAGCTCAGCCATTCGGTCGGCAGAACCGGCTTGATGATCTCTTCCATCACCGCTTCCTGCAGGGATTTCTGATCGATATCTTCGGAGTGCTGGGTAGACAGAACCACCGCGTCAATACCGACGATCTTACCGTCGTCGTACTGGAAAGTGACCTGGCTTTTCGCATCCGGGCGCAGCCACGGCAGGGTGCCGTTTTTACGCACTTCAGCCTGACGCTGCACCAGACGGTGTGCGTAGGTGACCGGTGCTGGCATCAGCACGTCGGTTTCGTTGGTTGCATAGCCGAACATCAGACCCTGGTCGCCCGCGCCCTGTTCCAGCGGATCGGCACGGTCAACGCCCTGGTTGATGTCTGGAGACTGTTTGCCAATCGCACTCAGTACCGCGCAGGAGTTGGCATCAAAACCCATATCAGAATGCACATAGCCGATCTCACGCACCGTGTTACGGGTGATCTCTTCGATATCAACCCATGCGCTGGTGGTAATCTCACCGCCAACCAGAACCATGCCGGTTTTGACATAGGTTTCACACGCTACGCGCGCTTTTGGATCCTGCGCCAGGATCGCATCCAGCACCGCATCGGAGATTTGGTCAGCAATTTTATCAGGATGTCCTTCTGATACGGACTCGGACGTAAACAGGTGTTTTGCCATGTTTTATTTCACCTAAGAGGAATTTGGTTAGCTCAAGCTGCTGTGTGGAATAGCCAAAGGAGATAATTCTACCAAGGCCTGCAGGTTTTTGACACTGGCAGTATGAGTGTTAATCAGTATAGATGGATTAACATCTGGATGGCTATTTTAGGTCACTTCTTCGCCCGATTTCCAGTTTTTTTTGACTAACCTCTCACTCAGTTGAAATTGCTGCTGGCAATAATTCCTGACGGCCCCGGCAACACGCGCATTTTTGTTTTGCTTTTTAGCCCCCTTCTCGGTATAAAACGCGGCGCGCGGCTCATATAAAATAAGCGCTCGATGAACTCATCGTGTCGCCACTTCCAGCCGGGTTAAGCAGTGAACTTTTAGCTTTGGCTTGGGGTCCGTTTCAGCAGAGGCGGCCGTGGAGGTGATACGAGATAATGAACCATCGTTTTCCGCTAATTCAGCGCAGCCGTTCTGGCGCGTATTTGATTCCCGCAACCCGCATTTCTAGTCTGCAAACCTGCCGATGTTATACCCATCTCGGCGCTTCTCAGGATTCCAGGGCCGGTCACGCTTTGTGAAAACTGAACAAGGGCGCTCTTGTTAATACAAGAGTTTTCTCGTGGTTTCGCCGAACCTTGTCATACAGAGTTCGGATACGTGTTTTACAATGATATGAATAAGAAACCGGTCGCACGGTCTGGATTTCAGCATACTCTGCTGGGAAACGGAGCCGTTTATGGGTTGTTATCGCCGTATAACGCTGCGATAGTAGTCAACTGTTTTACACTTAATACAAAGAGTTGAGGTTCGCTATGTCTGACGACATGTCTTCTTTTTCGCCTTCGTCAGCGGGCGAACAGGGTGTACTACGTTCTATGCAGGAGGTTGCGATGAGCTCCGAGGAAGCCAGCAAGATGCTGCGCACTTACAATATTGCCTGGTGGGGCAATAACTACTACGACGTCAACGAACTGGGCCACATCAGCGTCTGCCCGGATCCCGACGTCCCTGAAGCGCGCGTGGACCTTGCTAAACTGGTGAAAGCCCGTGAAGCTCAGGGCCAGCGTTTGCCTGCACTGTTCTGCTTCCCGCAGATCCTGCAACATCGCCTGCGTTCTATTAACGCCGCCTTCAAGCGCGCGCGTGAGTCCTACGGCTATAAAGGCGACTACTTCCTGGTTTACCCAATCAAGGTAAACCAGCACCGCCGCGTGATTGAATCCCTGATCCACTCCGGCGAGCCGCTGGGGCTGGAGGCTGGCTCCAAAGCGGAGCTGATGGCGGTTCTGGCGCATGCGGGCATGACCCGTTCGGTGATCGTCTGTAACGGCTATAAAGACCGTGAATACATTCGTCTGGCACTGATTGGCGAGAAGATGGGCCACAAGGTCTATCTGGTTATCGAAAAGATGACCGAAATCGCCATCGTGCTGGAAGAGGCCGAGCGTCTGAACGTGGTGCCACGCCTTGGCGTGCGTGCGCGTCTGGCGTCACAGGGTTCCGGTAAATGGCAGTCCTCCGGCGGCGAAAAATCCAAGTTCGGCCTGGCGGCGAACCAGGTGCTGCAGCTGGTGGAAATCCTGCGCGAGCGCGGTCGTCTCGACAGCATTCAGCTGCTGCACTTCCACCTCGGCTCGCAGATGGCCAACATTCGCGACATCGCCACCGGCGTGCGTGAATCCGCGCGGTTCTACGTTGAGCTGCACAAGCTTGGCGTGAACATTCAGTGCTTCGACGTGGGCGGCGGCCTGGGCGTGGACTACGAAGGGACCCGCTCGCAGTCGGACTGCTCCGTGAACTACGGCCTGAACGAATACGCGAACAATATCATCTGGGCGATCGGCGATGCCTGTGAAGAGAACGGCCTGCCGCACCCGACGGTAATCACCGAATCCGGCCGCGCGGTCACCGCGCACCATACGGTGCTGGTCTCTAACATCATCGGCGTTGAGCGTAGCGAAATCACCGAAGCGACGCCTCCGGCAGACGATGCCCCGCGCTCCCTGCAAAGCATGTGGGAAACCTGGCAGGAAATGCACGAGCCGGGCACGCGTCGTTCCCTGCGCGAATGGCTGCACGACAGCCAGATGGACCTGCATGACATCCACGTGGGGTATTCCTCAGGCACCTTCAGCCTGCAGGAGCGCGCGTGGGCGGAGCAGCTCTATCTGAACATGTGCCATGAAGTGCAGAAACAGCTCGACCCGAGCAACCGTGCGCACCGTCCGATTATCGACGAGCTGCAGGAGCGTATGGCGGATAAGATTTACGTCAACTTCTCGCTGTTCCAGTCAATGCCGGATGCCTGGGGTATCGATCAGCTGTTCCCGGTTCTGCCGCTGGAAGGGCTGAACCACGCCCCGGAACGTCGTGCGGTGCTGCTGGACATCACCTGTGACTCCGACGGTGCTATCGACCACTACGTTGACGGCGACGGTATCGCAACGACGATGCCAATGCCGGAGTACGACCCGGAGAACCCGCCGATGCTGGGCTTCTTTATGGTCGGCGCGTATCAGGAGATCCTCGGCAACATGCACAACCTGTTCGGTGATACCGAGGCGGTTGACGTGTTTGTCTTCCCTGACGGCAGCGTGGAAGTTGAGCTGTCTGACGAAGGGGATACCGTGGCGGACATGCTGGAATACGTTCAGCTGGATCCGAAAACCCTGCTGACGCAGTTCCGCGACCAGGTGAAAAACACCGGGCTGGACGATGCGCTGCAGCAGCAATTCCTGGAAGAGTTTGAAGCGGGTCTGTACGGGTACACCTACCTGGAAGACGAGTAGGAAAACCTCCCTCTCCCTGTGGGAGAGGGTCGGGTGAGGGCATCAGCCCGCACAATGCCCTATACTCACTTGAACCCGTATGCATTACCGGCGATAATTCGCCCCAATAAGCGATTTACGAATCAATCCCTTCCTCGTCGGGTTTAACGACGCGGAGGGGATTTTTTTTCATCTGTTTTTAATGTATCGACTTTAAAAGAGGTCAGGACATGAGCACTTTAGGTCATCAGTACGATAACTCTCTGGTATCTAACGCGTTTGGTTTTTTACGCCTTCCAATGAACTTCCAGCCGTACGACAGCGACGCGGACTGGGTGATCACCGGCGTGCCGTTCGATATGGCAACATCTGGCCGTGCGGGTGGTCGCCACGGCCCGGCGGCGATTCGTCAGGTTTCCACTAACCTGGCCTGGGAGCATAACCGCTTCCCGTGGAACTTCGACATGCGCGAGCGCCTGAACGTGGTGGACTGCGGTGACCTGGTGTATGCCTTTGGTGACGCGCGTGAGATGAGCGAAAAGCTGCAGGCGCACGCCGAGAAGCTGCTGGCTGCCGGTAAGCGCATGCTCTCCTTCGGCGGCGACCATTTCGTGACCCTGCCGCTGCTGCGCGCCCACGCGAAGCACTTCGGTAAAATGGCGCTGGTACACTTTGATGCGCATACCGACACCTACGCGAACGGCTGTGAGTTTGACCACGGTACCATGTTCTTCACCGCGCCGAACGAAGGTCTGATCGACCCGAACCACTCCGTGCAGATCGGTATTCGCACCGAGTTCGACAAGGACAACGGTTTCACCGTGCTGGATGCGGGTCAGGTTAACGATCGCGGCGTAGATGACATCCTCGCGCAGGTGAAGCAGATCGTGGGTGATATGCCTGTGTATCTGACCTTCGACATCGACTGCCTGGATCCGGCATTTGCACCGGGTACCGGTACGCCGGTGATCGGCGGCCTGACCTCAGACCGCGCCATCAAGCTGGTACGCGGCCTGAAGGATCTGAACATTGTCGGGATGGACGTGGTGGAAGTGGCGCCTGCGTATGACCAGTCCGAAATCACTGCGCTGGCCGCAGCGACCCTGGCACTGGAAATGCTCTACATCCAGGCTGCTAAAAAAGGCGAATAAGCCTCTCCTGGCGTGAAAAAAACCTCTCCATGGAGAGGTTTTTTATTGCCTTTAGAACACGTTAAACGGGTATTCCACGTAAGCGCGGATTTCGTCCCCGCCCACGTTATAGTCGCTGGCGTTGCTTGAGACGCGCAGCACGGAGTAGCGCAGTTTCAGTTTCAGATCCTTCGCCGGGCCATCCTGCACCTGGTACTGGATCTGGTTAAACCACTCGTGCTCTTTACCGTTGCTGGTTTCAGCGGTTTTGATGTTATCGCCGCGCACGTAGGCGGTGGTCCAGCTCAGGCCCGGTAAACCAAGGCCGCCAAAGTCCAGACCGTAGGATGCCTGCCAGGAACGTTCATCTTCGCCGTTAAAATCAGACCAGTAGGAGTTCGCCAGCCAGATGGTGTTACCGCCGTCACCCACGCCGCCCTGGTCGCGATAGCCGCCATAGTTGTAGCCGGTGCTGCCGCTGCTCTGCTGGTAGGCCACTTTGAACGTGTGAATATCCCAGATGTAGCTCGCCGCCAGGCTCCAGATAGCGTTGCTGCGGCCCGTGTCGATGCTGTCAGCGTAACCCTGGTCCAGACGGGAGTTATAGCCGTTGAAGTCGAGCACCAGCTGCTGCCCGGTGCTAAACGGCTGTTTGAAGTTCAGACCCAGATACTGCTTGTTCATCACCTCTTCATTATGAGAGGCGTAAAGCGCGCCGCTGAACTGGTCGTTGAACTGGTAGCTTGCGCCGCCGAAGGAGAGGCTCTTCAGCCCGCTGTCGTGGCGGTCATCGCTTTTACGCTGCTCGTCGGTGAAGTAACCGGCGTTGATTTCCAGACCGTCGATCTCTTTCGAGGTGAGCATGGTGCCGGTGTAGCTTTCAAACAGCAGGCGGGAGCTGTCGGCATTGACGATGGGCAGCTCAGGACGCTGATTCCCGTAGCTCAGCACGGTGTTCGATATGCGCATTTTGGCGGTAGCGCCAAACTTTGCCAGATCGGATTTTGCCCGGCCATCATCTTCCTGTTTAAAGAAGTCGATGCCGCCTGCGCCGCTTTTGCCCCGGCCGCCGTCCAGGCGCACGCCGTATTGAGCAATTCCGTCCACACCAAAGCCCACCAGCCCTTCGGTATAGCCGGATGCAAACGTGGCGATGATCCCCTGACCCCATTCGGCTTTGTCCTGCTGGCCCTGATGGTAGTCGCGGCTGATATAGGCATTGCGTAAAAACAGATCCAGATGGCTGTCGTCAATAAAACCCTGACTGTCGGATTGCTGGCTTGCAGCGGCAGGTAATGCGGCAAATAAACTTAAAGCAATTAATGATAATTCTTTTTTCACGGAGGGAACGTCTCTGTCTGGATATATTAATTTGAATAACTGCGGAAGTGATAATTACCGGAAAAAGTGACCTTTGCAATAATTATGTGACCAGGTGTTTCAATGTGGCAGGGTAGATTTGGCGGGGCTTGCAGGGGTGTTATCGATACGTGCTGTTAAGTTAACAATTCATGCGAAATAAAAGGGAGGCAAATATGCCTCCCGGTAAAATTATTTAATTCCGTCTGCGGCCATACGGTCGCGAATATGCTGTGCGCGCTCTTCTGAGGCTGGGTGATCGTCAAACATGGAGCTTTGACGTCCCGCTTCCAGTTTGGCCAGTTTTTCAAAGCTGGTGGCTAAACCTGATGGATTAATGCCGCGTTTGCGCAACAGATCGTAGGAGTAATCATCCGCTTCGGACTCCTGACGCTGGGAGAACTGGGAGTTAACCAGCTTTTCACCCACGTCGCCAAGCTGCGACTGCGACAGGCTGCCAACGATACCGCCCGCTGAGGCCGCCGCAGCGCGGATGGCGTTAGTGCCTAAAGCAACCTGCATCCCTTTCTTCACGTGGCCCAGGGCAACGTGGCCCATTTCATGGCCGATGACCGCTTCCACTTCGTTGTCGGTCATCATGTCCATCAGCCCGCTATAGACGCGGATGCAGCCGTTCGCCATCGCGAAGGCGTTCACGTCTTTCGCCATGTACACCTTGTAGTTCACCGGCTGGCCGTTGATGTTGTCGCCCAGCGCAGAAGCAATCTTATTCAGACGCTGCGTGTAGGTACTGTTAGCCGGCGCAAGCGTGGCTTTTCCGTCCATATCTTTACAGGCCTGGTCGCTCAGCGCTTTCACCTGCGCATCGCTCAGGGAATAGGCCTGAAAGGCCTCTGCGCCTGACGTCATCAGACCGTTAGAATCCATATTCTGACAGCCGCTCAGCAGGAGCGTTGTACCCAAGGCCAGCACTATTGCACGCATTTTCATGAGGTTGCTTCCGTACTCGTTAATCTGAATAAAATCCGAAAAGTGCACCGTCAGCGAAGCCGGTGTCGGGCTAAGTATAAGGAATATCGACAGAGCCGGGCGAGCAGATTGCGCAACATGCGAGCATGATCCAGAGATTTCTTAACAAGCAAAAGAATGCTCCATGTACATGACTTGCGGCTTGGGTTACATTGTTGGCACTTTTTTCCGGCGTAGCCCAAAACGCGCTGTCGTCAAGGGCATGGCCTTTAACAGTCCGATCTGGAGTTAAAATGTCCTCACGTAAAGAGCTTGCTAATGCTATTCGTGCGCTGAGCATGGACGCAGTACAGAAAGCCAAATCCGGCCACCCAGGGGCCCCTATGGGTATGGCTGATATCGCCGAAGTCCTGTGGCGCGATTTCCTGAACCACAACCCACAGAACCCGTCATGGGCTGACCGCGACCGTTTCGTACTGTCTAACGGCCACGGCTCTATGCTGATCTATAGCCTGCTGCACCTCACCGGCTACGATCTGCCAATTGAAGAGCTGAAAAACTTCCGTCAGCTGCACTCTAAAACTCCAGGTCACCCGGAAGTGGGCTACACCGCTGGCGTAGAAACCACCACCGGCCCGCTGGGTCAGGGTATTGCTAACGCTGTGGGTATGGCGATTGCTGAGAAGACGCTGGCGGCGCAGTTCAACCGTCCTGGTCACGACATCGTTGACCACTTCACCTACGCGTTCATGGGCGACGGCTGCATGATGGAAGGCATTTCTCACGAAGTGTGCTCCCTGGCAGGTACCCTGAAGCTGGGCAAACTGGTTGCGTTCTATGACGACAACGGTATCTCCATCGACGGTCACGTTGAAGGCTGGTTCACCGACGACACCGCTAAACGTTTCGAAGCCTACGGCTGGCACGTTGTGCGTGGCGTTGATGGCCACGATGCTGACTCGATTAAACGTGCAGTAGAAGAAGCGCGCGCGGTGACGGACAAGCCGTCCCTGCTGATGTGCAAAACCATCATCGGCTTCGGTTCGCCGAACAAAGCGGGTACGCACGACTCCCACGGCGCGCCGCTGGGCGACGCGGAAATCGCACTGACCCGCGAAGCGCTGGGCTGGAAACACCCTGCATTCGAAATCCCATCTGAGATCTACGCTCAGTGGGATGCAAAAGAAGTGGGCCAGGCGAAAGAAGCGGCCTGGAACGAGAAGTTCGCTGCTTACGCGAAAGCGTTCCCGCAGGAAGCGGCTGAATTCACCCGTCGTATGAAAGGCGGCATGCCGTCTGACTTCGACGCGAAAGCGAACGAGTTCATCGCTAAGCTGCAGGCGAACCCGTCTAAAATCGCGAGCCGTAAAGCGTCTCAGAATGCGATTGAAGCGTTTGGTCCTCTGCTGCCTGAATTCCTCGGCGGCTCCGCTGACCTGGCGCCATCTAACCTGACCCTGTGGTCCGGTTCTAAGCCAATCAACGAAGACACTGCCGGTAACTACATCCATTACGGTGTACGTGAATTCGGTATGACTGCGATTGCCAACGGTATCTCTCTGCACGGTGGTTTCCTGCCGTACACCTCTACCTTCCTGATGTTCGTTGAATATGCTCGTAACGCCGTGCGTATGGCCGCGCTGATGAAACAGCGTCAGGTGATGGCCTACACCCACGACTCCATCGGTCTGGGCGAAGATGGTCCAACTCACCAGCCGGTAGAGCAGGTGGCTTCCCTGCGCGTGACCCCGAACATGAGCACATGGCGTCCGTGTGACCAGGTTGAATCCGCGGTGGCGTGGAAATACGGCGTTGAGCGTCAGGACGGCCCAACCGCGCTGATCCTCTCCCGTCAGAACCTGGCGCAGCAGGAGCGTACCCCTGAGCAGCTGGCGAACATCGCTCGCGGTGGTTACGTGCTGAAAGATAGCGCGGGCCAGCCAGAGCTGATCTTCATCGCCACCGGTTCTGAAGTTGAACTGGCTGTGGCAGCGTGGGAAAAACTGACTGCCGAAGGCGTGAAGGCGCGCGTGGTTTCCATGCCGTCTACCGACGCGTTCGACAAGCAGGATGCCGCTTACCGTGAATCCGTGCTGCCTAAAGCGGTCTCCGCTCGCGTGGCAGTGGAAGCGGGTATCGCTGACTACTGGTTCAAATACGTGGGCCTGAACGGCGCTATCGTCGGTATGACCACCTTCGGTGAGTCTGCTCCGGCAGAGCAGCTGTTCGAAGAATTCGGCTTCACCGTTGAGAACGTTGTCGCGAAAGCGAAAGAACTGCTGTAATCGTTTGTACGGTGCGGGCTGATGCCCTCACCCCAGCCCTCTCCCACCGGGAGAGGGTGCAAACACTAAAAACGGTAACCTCTCGGTTACCGTTTTGCTTTTACCTCGCCGTAAATTATTCCACCTAAAATGTGACGCAAGTCATATAGCTCGCTTATTCATCTGGACAGACATTCCTTTTATTCCCCGATTCGCTTATTCTTGCTGAAGCGTTTCAGTCGATTAAATGTTCGACAATTGACCAATCAATCGCAGTTTGTGACAGCAAGGATTCCCCTTCGGGCGTAGCTGGATTACTCTTTCAGCCACCTCAAACTCAGGGATTGCTTTGCAGGAGATCTATGACCGTACGCGTAGCGATTAATGGCTTCGGTCGCATCGGACGTAATGTGGTTCGTGCTTTGTATGAATCCGGACGTCGGGCGGAAATAACCGTGGTGGCAATCAATGAACTGGCGGATGCTACGGGCATGGCGCATTTGTTGAAATACGACACCAGCCACGGACGATTTGCCTGGGATGTGCGCCAGGAAAGAGATCAGCTCTTTGTGGGTGACGACGCTATTCGTGTGCTGCATGAGAACAGCATCTCCGGGCTACCCTGGCGTGAACTGGGTGTGGATGTGGTGCTTGACTGTACCGGTGTCTACGGCAACCGCGAACATGGCGAAGCGCATCTGGCTGCCGGCGCGAAAAAAGTCCTGTTTTCTCATCCCGGCAGTAACGACCTCGACGCGACCGTCGTGTTTGGCGTCAACCAGCATGAGCTGCAGGCCGAACACCGCATTGTTTCCAACGCCTCCTGTACCACCAACTGCATTATTCCGGTCATCAAACTGTTAGACGATGCGTATGGCATTGAATCCGGCACCGTGACCACGATTCACTCCGCCATGCACGATCAGCAGGTTATCGACGCCTACCATCCGGATTTACGACGCACTCGCGCGGCGAGCCAGTCAATCATTCCGGTGGATACGAAACTGGCGGCAGGGATCACCCGAATTTTTCCGCAGTTTAATGACCGCTTTGAAGCGATTGCCGTGCGTGTTCCAACGATTAACGTCACTGCAATCGACCTTAGCGTGACGGTGAAAAAACCGGTAAAAGCCTGTGAAGTCAACCTGTTGCTGCAAAAAGCGGCACAGGGGGCATTTCATGGTATAGTTGACTATACGGAATTACCGTTGGTCTCAGTAGATTTTAACCACGACCCGCACAGCGCCATCGTTGATGGCACGCAAACGAGGGTTAGTGGTGCACACCTTATCAAGACGCTGGTCTGGTGTGATAACGAATGGGGCTTTGCTAACCGAATGCTCGACACCACGTTAGCAATGGCCGCTCAAGGTTTCAGGTAAGACGCATCGTGCGTCTGCAAAACTTTAAGAATCAACGAGAGGATTCACCATGTCTGTAATTAAGATGACCGATCTGGATCTGGCTGGTAAACGCGTTTTCATCCGTGCCGATCTGAACGTACCGGTTAAAGATGGCAAAGTGACCAGCGACGCGCGTATCCGTGCATCTCTGCCAACCATCGAACTGGCTCTGAAGCAGGGCGCGAAAGTGATGGTCACCTCCCACCTGGGTCGTCCAACTGAAGGCGAGTACAACGAAGAGTTCTCTCTGCTGCCAGTGGTTAATTACCTGAAAGACAAACTGTCCAACCCGGTTCGCCTGGTGAAAGATTACCTGGACGGCGTTGACGTTGCAGCCGGTGAACTGGTTGTTCTGGAAAACGTTCGCTTCAACAAAGGCGAAAAGAAAGACGACGAGACCCTGTCCAAAAAATATGCTGCACTGTGCGACGTATTCGTGATGGATGCCTTCGGTACGGCTCACCGCGCGCAGGCGTCAACCCACGGTATCGGTAAATTCGCAGACGTAGCGTGTGCCGGTCCTCTGCTGGCTGACGAACTGGAAGCGCTGGGTAAAGCACTGAAAGAACCTGCTCGTCCAATGGTGGCTATCGTTGGTGGTTCTAAAGTTTCTACCAAACTGACCGTTCTGGATTCCCTGTCTAAAATCGCTGACCAGCTGATCGTTGGCGGTGGTATCGCGAACACCTTCGTTGCCGCTCAGGGCCACAACGTGGGTAAATCCCTGTACGAAGCAGACCTGGTTGACGAAGCCAAACGCCTGCTGAGCACCTGCGATATCCCGGTTCCAACTGACGTTCGCGTCGCGACCGAGTTCTCCGAAACCGCAACCGCGACTCTGAAGTCTGTAAACGACATCAAAGATGAAGAGCAGATTCTGGACCTGGGCGACGTTTCTGCACAGAAACTGGCTGAAATCCTCAAAAACGCAAAAACTATCCTGTGGAACGGTCCGGTAGGCGTGTTCGAATTCCCGAACTTCCGCAAAGGGACTGAAATCGTTGCTAACGCTATCGCAGACAGCGAAGCGTTCTCTATCGCAGGCGGTGGTGACACCCTGGCAGCAATCGACCTGTTCGGTATCGCTGACAAGATCTCCTACATCTCCACTGGTGGCGGCGCATTCCTCGAATTCGTGGAAGGCAAAGTACTGCCAGCAGTAGCAATGCTCGAAGAGCGCGCTAAGAAGTAAGCCATTCAAGGGCAGGGAAACCTGCCCAATTTTCAGCGCGCTTTTAAGAGCTCGCACCTTTTCTAACGGCCGAAGATACAGGACTAAGCAACATGTCTAAAATTTTTGATTTCGTAAAACCTGGCGTTATCACTGGTGATGACGTACAGAAAGTGTTCCAGGTAGCTAAAGAAAACAACTTCGCTCTGCCAGCAGTTAACTGCGTGGGTACCGACTCCATCAACGCCGTACTGGAAACTGCTGCTAAAGTTAAAGCTCCAGTTATCGTTCAGTTCTCTAACGGCGGCGCTGCGTTCATCGCAGGTAAAGGCGTGAAAACTGACATTCCTCAGGGTGCTGCAATCCTGGGCGCTATCTCTGGTGCGCACCACGTTCACCAGATGGCTGAGCACTACGGTGTTCCAGTTATCCTGCACACTGACCACTGCGCGAAGAAACTGCTGCCGTGGATCGACGGTCTGCTGGACGCGGGTGAAAAACACTTCGCGGCAACCGGTAAGCCACTGTTCTCTTCTCACATGATCGACCTGTCTGAAGAGTCACTGCACGAAAACATCGAAATCTGCTCTAAGTACCTGGCGCGCATGGCCAAAATGGACATGACCCTGGAAATCGAACTGGGTTGCACCGGTGGTGAAGAAGACGGCGTGGACAACAGCCACATGGACGCTTCTGCACTGTACACCCAGCCAGAAGACGTTGATTACGCTTACACCGAGCTGAGCAAAATCAGCCCACGCTTCACCATTGCAGCGTCCTTCGGTAACGTACACGGCGTTTACAAACCAGGCAACGTGGTTCTGACCCCAACCATCCTGCGTGATTCTCAGGAATACGTTTCCAAGAAACACAACCTGCCGCACAACAGCCTGAACTTCGTCTTCCACGGCGGTTCCGGTTCTTCTGCTCAGGAAATCAAAGACTCCGTAAGCTACGGCGTAGTGAAAATGAACATCGATACCGACACCCAGTGGGCAACATGGGACGGTATCCTGCAGTACTACAAAGCGAACGAAGCTTACCTGCAGGGCCAGCTGGGCAACCCGAAAGGCGAAGACCAGCCGAACAAGAAATACTACGATCCACGCGTATGGCTGCGCGCTGCCCAGACGTCCATGGTGACCCGTCTGGAGCAGGCTTTCAAAGAACTGAACGCGATCGACGTTCTGTAATTTGAGCTGCTAACAGCATCAGAAGGCCCGCAAATGCGGGCCTTTTTTTATGCTTTTTCAATACCCTGCCGGACCGGTTTTTGTGATCTGTTTGGCAATACTTGCGCTTTTTGTTTACCCTTTACGGACCTGCCTGTCTCCATGGGGGATGGATTTTGTGTTTTGGTTTAACAAAAGGAAGAATAAATGGAACAACTCGATGTTGTAGACAGCATCAATAACGCCGGTAACTGGCTGGTGCGTAACCAGGCGCTGCTGCTGAGCTATGCCGTGAACATCGTCGCGGCGATTGCCATCATCATCGTCGGGATGATCGTGGCGCGTATCGTATCGAACGCGGTTAACCGCGTCATGCTGGCCCGTCACATTGACGCCACGGTGGCTGACTTCCTCTCCGCACTGGTGCGCTACGGCATTATCGCCTTTACGCTGATTGCGGCGCTGGGCCGCGTGGGCGTGCAGACCGCCTCCGTCATTGCCGTTCTCGGTGCCGCCGGTCTGGCCATTGGTCTGGCGCTGCAGGGCTCGCTTTCAAACCTGGCGGCAGGCGTTTTGCTGGTCACCTTCCGTCCGTTCCGCTCCGGCGAATACGTTGACCTTGGCGGCATTGCCGGGACCGTGCTGCAGGTGCAGATTTTCTCAACGACCATGCGTACCGTCGATGGCCGCATCGTGGTCGTGCCGAACGGGAAAATCATCGCGGGCAACATCATTAACTTCTCCCGTGAGCCGGTGCGTCGTAATGAGCTGATTATCAGCGTGGCGTACGACTCCGATATCGATCAGGTGAAGTCGCTGATTAGCAACATCATTGCTTCAGACGATCGCATTCTGAAAGACAAAGAGCAGACGGTTCGCCTGAATGAACTGGGCGCGTCCTCCATTAACTTCGTGGTGCGTATCTGGAGCAAGAGCAGCGATCTGCAAAACGTGTACTGGGACGTGCTGGAACGCATTAAGCGCGACTTCGACGCCAACGGCATCAGCTTCCCGTACCCGCAGATGGACGTAAACGTCAAAAAAGTTAAGGAAGCAGAATAACGTCACCCGTAGGCCCGGTAAGCGCTAGCGCCACCGGGCTTTATTTTTATAAGCCCCGCTAATCCCCAATTAAAATTATCCATTTCCTCTAATGTGATTCGCGCAGTATAGTCGGCTTCCAGAACAACACTGCGAGAAAATCGTCATGCTATCTTATTATTTTCAAGGGCTTGCATTAGGCGCGGCCATGATCCTTCCGCTCGGCCCGCAAAATGCATTCGTGATGAACCAGGGCATCCGCCGCCAGTATCATCTGATGATTGCCCTGCTGTGCGCGGTAAGCGATTTACTGCTGATCTGTGCCGGGATTTTTGGCGGCAGTGCATTGCTGATGCAGTCTCCCTGGCTGCTGGCGCTGGTCACCTGGGGCGGCGTGGCGTTTCTGCTCTGGTATGGTTTTGGTGCCCTGAAAACGGCGATGAGCAGCAACCTCGAACTGGCGAGCGCGGAGGTCATGAAGCAGGGCCGCTGGAAGATTATCGTCACCATGCTGGCGGTCACCTGGCTTAATCCGCATGTTTATCTGGACACCTTTGTGGTGCTGGGCAGCCTGGGCGGTCAACTGGACGTAGAGCCGAAACGCTGGTTTGCGCTCGGTACAGTCAGCGCCTCGTTCCTCTGGTTCTTCGGTCTCGCCATTCTGGCGGCATGGCTGGCACCCCGTCTGCGTACGGCCAAAGCCCAGCGCATCATTAATACCCTGGTGGGGCTGGTGATGTGGTTTATTGCCTTTCAGCTGGCAAAAGAGGGGATTCACCACGTTCAGGAATTGTTCAACTAATCCTTGTCTTATGGACAACTGAACAAGACCCGCTAAGCTTGCTGGCATGCGCCCTGTTAATGGGCACTCTTCGCAACATGGAGGAATAACAGTGAAGTTTAAGGTGATGGCCCTGGCGGCATTAGTAAGTTTTGGTGCGGTGTCGGCGCAGGCAAGTGAACTGCCGGATGGCCCGCACATCGTCACTTCTGGCACCGCAAGCGTGGACGCGGTACCCGATGTTGCAACCCTGGCAATTGAAGTCAATGTGGCTGCGAAAGATGCGGCATCTGCCAAGAAGCAGGCTGACGATCGTGTTGCGCAATACCTTTCTTTCCTCGAGCAGAACGGTGTCGGCAAAAAAGATATCAACTCCGCGAACCTGCGTACTCAACCCGATTACGACTATCAGAATGGTAAAAGCATCCTGAAAGGCTACCGCGCCGTGCGTACCGTTGAAGTGACCGTGCGTCAGCTGGATAAGCTTAACTCGCTGCTGGACGGTGCGTTGAAGGCGGGTCTGAACGAAATTCGTTCCGTGTCGCTGGGCGTTGCGCAACCGGAGAAATACAAAGACGAAGCGCGTAAAGCGGCGATTGATGATGCCATTCACCAGGCGGAACAGTTGGCTTCTGGCTTTAAGAGCAAGCTCGGCCCGGTTTACAGCGTGCGTTACCACGTCTCTAACTACCAGCCAAGCCCGATGGTACGGATGATGAAGGCTGATGCAGCCCCGGTGTCCGCTCAGGAAACTTACGAGCAGCCAACTATTCAGTTCGACGATCAGGTGGATGTGGTCTTCCAGCTGGAACCCGTTGCAGCACAGCCGAAACCGGCTCAGTAATCTGTAGGCCGGGTAAGGCGAAGCCGCCACCCGGCTTATTTTTTAATCCTGTCTCAACACCTTGTGCCCGTACGCCAGCAGCGCGTCAGTGACGTTGCGCATCATCCGGCTTTCCGGCGCAAAACGGTGCCAGTAGAGCATCCGACGCTGATACAGCCCCGGCGTTAAGTCAATCAGCTCACCGCTTTTCAATTCTTTCTCAATCTGCAGATGCGGGATCATGCAGCAGGTGGTGCCCTGACGCGCAAGCTGCACGAAGGCTTCAGACGAGTTAACGATATGGCACGGCACGCTGCCCGGCGGCAGATCGAAGTTTTGCTGCAGGAACGCCTGATGCATATCGTCCAAATGGTCGAACGCCACGGCAGGGGCTTTCAGCAGCGCCGCGCGGGTGACGCCGTTCGGGAAGTAGCGCTCGGCAAAGGCTTTTGAACCCACAAACAGGTAATCCAGTGCGCCTAACTGATCGACAAGGCAACTCGGCAACGCCTGAGGCTGGATACTGACTGCCCCAACTACCTCACCGCGACGCAGGCGCTCCTGGGTACGGGTTTCATCTTCAACCTGTAAATTCAGGCGGATAGGGGAGTCAGCTAATACCGGCGCCAGGGCCGGCAGCAGCCAGGTCGCCAGACTGTCGGCGTTGACCGCCAGAGAGAGCAGCAGCGGCGTAGAGCCCGTTTGTTCGTCACCCAGCCACTCGTCTTCCAGCAGTTCAACCTGGCGCAGCAGGGCGAGGAGCTTTTGTCCCTGCTCGGTTGGCCGTGGCGGCACGGTACGCACCAGCAGCGGCTGACCGAACATATTTTCAAGCTGTTTGATACGCTGTGATACGGCGGACTGCGTGATGCAAAGCTTTTGCGCCGCGCGCTCAAAACCTCGTTCACGAATAACTGCATCAAGTGCCTGTAGTGTTCTGTAGTCCGGACGTTTCATTGCTCTGGCTGGCTCCTTAATTTTGCTTATTCTGCACTATGACACAATTTTCCCTTTGTGGCAGACGAATTCCATTCGACGTGTTCTATAATGCGCCCTGAGTTTTCACACCACAGGCAAAACGATCATGACGCAGGATGAACTGAAAAAAGCAGTAGGATGGGCCGCTCTCCAGTACGTACAGCCGGGTACCATTGTCGGTGTCGGTACGGGATCAACCGCGGCACACTTTATCGATGCGCTGGGCACGATGAAGGGGCAGATCGAGGGCGCGGTTTCCAGCTCTGATGCTTCCACGGAAAAGCTGAAAAGCCTCGGCATTACCGTTTTCGATCTCAACGAAGTGGATCGTCTGGGGATTTACGTTGATGGTGCGGATGAAATCAACGGCCACATGCAGATGATCAAAGGCGGCGGCGCGGCGCTGACGCGCGAAAAAATCATCGCCTCCGTTGCGGACAAGTTTATCTGCATCGCAGACGCCTCCAAGCAGGTCGACATTCTGGGCAATTTCCCGCTGCCGGTCGAAGTGATCCCAATGGCCCGCAGCGCGGTTGCCCGTCAGCTGGTGAAGCTGGGCGGTCGTCCGGAATATCGTCAGGGCGTAGTCACCGACAACGGTAACGTGATCCTCGACGTTCACGGTCTGGAAATTCTCGACGCGATTGCGCTGGAAAATGCCATCAACGCTATCCCAGGCGTAGTGACCGTAGGGCTATTCGCCAATCGTGGCGCGGATGTGGCACTGATCGGCACCGCTGACGGCGTGAAAACCATCGTAAAATGATCTGACGGGGGGAGTCCTCCCCCCGCTAAAAAATTTTTGAAAAGCTAAATTCGGTGACTTGTGTCACGTTTTTGAGCCTCTTTTGCCGATCCTGCCGCGTTTGTAAATTTCCATAGCATTTTCCTCTGACATTTTGCTCTGTATGACTTTTCTTCAGAGTGCCGACGCAAACGTTCATATTGCTGCAATAGTTTTTTTTGATATGTTGGCTACAGCGGATTCATATCCAGCACAACATCAGTTCAGACAAAAACAGGGTCGGGTAAATGGCAAAGGTATCACTGGAGAAAGACAAGATTAAATTCCTGCTGGTCGAGGGCGTGCATCAAAAAGCAATCGATAGCCTTCGTGCGGCAGGTTACACCAACATCGAATTTCACAAAGGGGCGCTCGATACCGAAGAGCTGAAAGCGTCCATCCGTGATGCCCACTTCATTGGCCTGCGATCCCGTACTCACCTGACTGAAGACGTTATTGCTGCGGCGGAAAAGCTGGTGGCTATCGGCTGCTTCTGCATCGGTACCAACCAGGTTGACCTGAATGCTGCCGCCAGACGCGGTATTCCCGTCTTCAACGCCCCGTTCTCCAACACCCGTTCCGTGGCGGAGCTGGTGATTGGCGAACTGCTGCTGCTGCTGCGCGGCATTCCTGAAGCGAACGCCAAGGCGCACCGCGGCGTGTGGAACAAGCTGGCGTCTGGCTCCTATGAAGCGCGTGGTAAAAAGCTGGGGATTATCGGCTACGGCCACATCGGTACGCAGCTCGGTATTCTGGCTGAATCCCTGGGCATGCACGTGTTTTTCTACGATATCGAAAGCAAGCTGCCGCTGGGTAACGCCACCCAGGTTCAACACCTCTCTGATCTGCTGAACATGAGCGACGTGGTGAGCCTCCACGTGCCGGAAAATGCGTCCACCAAAAACATGATGGGCGCGGAAGAGCTGGCGCTGATGAAGCCGGGCTCACTGCTGATTAACGCCGCGCGCGGCACGGTTGTCGATATCCCGGCACTGGCTGATGCGCTGAAGCGTAAGCATCTGGCGGGCGCGGCCATCGACGTGTTCCCGACGGAGCCAGCCACCAACAGCGATCCGTTTACCTCTCCGCTGTGCGAGTTCGACAACGTGATCCTGACGCCACACATCGGCGGTTCGACCCAGGAAGCGCAGGAGAATATCGGTCTGGAAGTGGCGGGTAAGCTGAGCAAATACTCCGACAATGGTTCTACGCTCTCTGCCGTGAACTTCCCGGAAGTGTCTCTGCCGCTGCACGGTGGTCGTCGTCTGCTGCACATCCACGAAAACCGTCCGGGCGTGCTGACCGCCATCAACCAGATCTTTGCCGAGCAGGGCGTCAACATCGCCGCGCAGTATCTGCAAACGAACTCGCAGATGGGTTACGTGGTCATTGATATCGAAGCGGATGACGATGTTGCCGAGAAAGCATTGCTGAGCATGAAGTCTATTGCGGGGACGATTCGCGCGCGTCTGCTGTACTGATGGTGCGAGGTAAATGCAAAACGGTAACGATAGTTACCGTTTTTTATGTTTTCACCCTCTCCCTGTGGGAGAGGGCTGGGGTGAGGGCATCAGGCTGCCTGTTTCACCACTCCCACAACTTCGATGGCGTCACTACCGCCGGCAACGGCACATCCCACTTCTCTACCGGCAACGCCTCCACGCCCTGACAATCATGCGCGTAACCCACCGGCTGCACCCCGTACTGCTGCCAGTTTTGCAGCGTCCTGTCATAAAAACCGCCGCCCATCCCTAAACGCTGGCCCTGTTCATCAAACGCCACCAGCGGCGTAATCAGCACATCCAGCTGTGACAGCGGCAGCACGTCGCGCACGTCGAGTTTCGGCTCGGTGATTTTCAGGCGATTCACCACCAGCTCGCTGTGCGGGTGGTAGTGCAGAAACAGCAGATTACCGTCGCTAAACGGGTGCAGCACCGGCAGGTAGACTTTCTTCCCGGCGCGCCAGAGCTGCTCTATCAGCGGTTGGGTATCCAGCTCTCCATCAAATGACAGAAACAGCGCAACGGTGTGCGCCATTACGACAGGGGGATACGCCATCATACGGGCGGCGGCCTGCTGGGCAAAATGCGCTTGCTGATCGGGGGTTAACGCACGGCGGCGCTGACGAATGAGCTGACGGATATCCTGGCGTGAAGCAGAAACTTCAGGGAATTGAGTCATGGTAGTCGGTAGAAGAAAAGAGAGGGAATCTCCGAGATGCCGCCGCAGGCTGTAACCCTTGAACCCTTGGTTCAAGGTGAATGTGTCGTCATAGTTTTAAGGCTTCTCGGACGGACCGAGCATGCTCACCAACCATGGAGCGCCACATTCTTGTGGTATGAAATATCGGCTCAGGGGACTGGCCCGCTTGCGAACATCTCAGAGAAATTTTGTCTTCACAGTTACTCTACCATAGTCAACTGAGAAGTGTTATTCAAACTTTGGTCCCGGTCTTTCGGGATTGCGACCTTGATCAAGCAATGCCTGTTCTATGGTCTGCTGGAGCATTTTAATGCGCTGCTCCATGCTTGCCGCGTAGTCGCGGGTCTTCGCTTTTTCCTGAGTCAGTTCATAGCTGATGTTCAACGCGGCGATGAAAACCAGCTGCTCAGTATTTGTGACTCTAGTGCGTTCTTTTAGATCTTGCAACCGCTGATTCAAATCGTCCGCTGCCTGATTCAAAGCATCCCTTTGTTCAGGCGGACAATTCACTCGCAGTGAACGGCCAAAAATCTGGAGATCGACGGGTTGTGCAGACATGCCACCTTCCTGCTGATTGACTGCGCTGCCTTCGCTTACTGCCCCGGGGGCTGCGAAGGGGCGACACTATAGCTACCCTGATGTGAAGATACAAGCCCTTTTCTGGTATCACCAGGGTCCAAAGTGGTAGCATATCATGAAACTTCCCCCCTTTGACGACGAATGCTCATGTCTATACAGAACGAAATGCCTGGTTACAAGGATTTAAACCAGTTACTGAACCAGCAGGGAGTCGGTTTAACCCCTGCCGAAATGCACGGTCTGATCAGTGGCATGCTGTGCGGCGGAAACAGCGACAGCTCATGGCAGCCGCTGATCCACGACCTCACGAATGAAGGGCTGGCGTTTGGTCACGAGCTGGCGGAAGCGCTGCGTAAAATGCATGCCGCCATCAGTGATTCGCTGGAAGACGATGGCTTCCTTTTTCAGCTTTATCTGCCTGAAGGCGACGACGTCAGCGTGTTCGATCGCGCCGATGCGCTGGCCGGCTGGGTAAACCACTATCTGCTGGGGCTGGGCGTGACGCAGCCTAAACTGGATAAAGTCACCGGCGAAGCGGGTGAAGCGATCGACGACCTGCGTAACATCGCCCAGCTTGGCTACGATGAAGACGAAGACCAGGAAGAGCTGGAAATGTCGCTTGAAGAGATTATCGAGTACGTGCGCGTGGCGGCACTGCTGTGCCACGACAACTTCACGCGCTCACAGCCGACTGCGCCGGAAGTCCGCAAGCCAACCTTACATTAAGAAAAATAACGCACAGGAGGGTGTCATGGTTATCTCAAGTCAAGAGTATTCGCGCCGCCGTCAGGCGCTGCTGGCAACAATGCAGCCGGGCAGCGCCGCGCTGATTTTTGCTGCCCCCGAAGTGACGCGCAGCGCCGACAGCGAATATCCCTATCGCCAGAGCAGCGACTTCTGGTACTTCACCGGCTTTAACGAGCCGGAAGCGGTACTGGTGCTGATTAAGAGCAATGACACCCACAACCACAGCGTGATTTTCAACCGCGTGCGCGATCTGACGGCCGAAATCTGGTTTGGCCGCCGCTTAGGGCAAGAGGCCGCACCGGAAAAGCTGGGCGTTGACCGCGCGCTGGCGTTTAGCGAAATCAACCAGCAGCTCTATCAGCTGCTTAACGGCCTCGACGTGCTCTATCACGCGCAGGGCGAATATGCGTACGCCGATGAGATTGTCTTCACCGCGCTGGATAAGCTGCGCAAAGGCTCGCGCCAGAACCTGTCCGCACCGGCCACGCTGACGGACTGGCGTCCGGTGGTGCATGAGATGCGCCTGTTCAAGTCTGAAGAAGAGCTGAATTTGATGCGCCGTGCGGGCGAAATCAGCGCGCTGGCGCACACCCGCGCGATGGAGAAATGCCGTCCCGGGATGTTCGAATACCAGCTGGAAGGCGAAATTCACCACGAATTTAACCGCCACGGCGCGCGCTATCCCTCCTACAACACCATCGTTGGCGGCGGGGAAAACGGCTGCATTCTGCACTACACCGAAAACGAAAGCGCATTGCGCGACGGCGATCTGGTGCTGATTGACGCCGGCTGCGAATATCAGGGCTATGCAGGGGACATCACCCGGACCTTCCCGGTGAATGGTAAATTCTCGCCGGCACAGCGCGCGATTTACGACATTGTTCTCGAATCCCTTGAGACGGCGCTCAGGCTGTATCGTCCGGGTACCTCCATCCAGGAAGTGACCGGTGAAGTGGTGCGCATCATGATTACCGGTCTGGTCAGGCTCGGTATCCTGAAAGGGGACGTAGATACCCTGATTGCTGAAAATGCGCATCGACCGTACTTTATGCACGGCCTGAGCCACTGGCTGGGGCTGGACGTGCATGACGTTGGCGCTTACGGCACCGACCGTTCGCGCGTGCTGGAGCCGGGCATGGTGTTAACCGTGGAGCCGGGTCTGTATATCGCGCCGGATGCCGACGTGCCTGAAGAGTACCGCGGGATTGGCATTCGTATTGAAGACGACATCGTGATTACCGAAACCGGTAACGAAAACCTGACCGCGAGCGTCGTGAAAAACGCTGACGATATTGAGGCGCTGATGGCAGCGGCACGCGCATGAGCGTGATTATCGTTGGCGGCGGCATGACCGGGGCTACGCTGGCACTGGCCATTTCACATTTGACGAAAGGCCAGCTTCCGGTGCACCTGGTGGAAGCCGTTGCGCCAGAGGCGTCCAACCACCCCGGTTTTGATGCCCGCGCCATTGCGCTCGCGCAGGGAACCTGCCAGCAGCTTTCCCGCATTGGCATCTGGCAGGCCATTGCCGACTGCGCCACGGCAATTAAAACCGTTCACGTCAGCGATCGCGGCCATGCTGGCTTTGTCACCCTGGACGCGCAGGATTATCGTATTGATGCTCTTGGGCAGGTTGTTGAGCTGCATGACGTCGGATTGCGTCTGTTCCGCCTGCTTCAGGACGCGCCGGGCGTTACGCTGCATTGTCCGGCGCGCGTGGCCAGCGTGAGCCGTAGTGAGGCGTCGGTTAGCGTGACGCTGGAAAACGGCACCGTCCTTGAAGGCCAGCTTCTGGTCGCCGCGGACGGTTCGCGCTCATCGCTCGGCACCCAGTGTGGCGTGGAGTGGCGCCAGCAGCCTTACGGCCAGGTGGCGGTCATTGCGAACGTCGCTACCGCAGCTGACCACGACGGCAGGGCGTTTGAGCGCTTTACGCAGCATGGCCCGCTGGCGATGCTGCCGATGTCGGACGGGCGCTGTTCCCTGGTGTGGTGTCATTCGCAGGATAAGGCTGAAGAGGTGAAGGCCTGGTCAGACGAACGTTTTTGTACCGAGCTGCAAAAAGCCTTTGGCTGGCGGCTGGGGCGTATCACCCATGCCGGCCAGCGGGCGGTCTACCCGCTTTCGTTGACTACGGCCTCTCAGTCCATCTCCCATCGTCTGGCGCTTGTCGGTAACGCCGCTCAGACGCTGCACCCCATCGCGGGGCAAGGGTTCAACCTTGGTTTACGCGACGTCATGAGCCTGGCGGAAACCCTTTCGCAGGCGTGGGGTGAGCAAAAAGACTGCGGGGCGTATTCGGTGCTGAGCCATTACCAGAAGCGCCGCCAGGCGGATAAAGAGGCCACCATCGGTGTGACCGATGGTCTGGTCCATCTTTTTGCCAATCGCTGGGCACCGCTGGTTGCGGGCCGCAACCTCGGGCTGATGGCGATGGAACTATTCATTCCGGCACGTGACGTGCTGGCGCAGCGGACCCTGGGTTGGGTCGCGCGTTAAGGAGTTATCACCGTGCAAAATGTTGATGTTGCCATCGTTGGCGGCGGTATGGTCGGGCTGGCATTGGCCTGTGGTTTACAGGGCAGCGGCCTGCGCGTGGCGGTGCTGGAGCAAAAGCAGCCTCAGCCCGTTGCCCCGGATGCCCCGCCGGAACTCCGCGTCTCGGCGATCAATGCCGCCAGCGAGAAATTGCTGACGCACCTTGGCGTCTGGTCAGATATTGTGGCGCAGCGCGCCAGCTGCTATCACGGCATGGAAGTGTGGGATAAAGACAGCTTTGGTCATATTGCTTTTGATGATGAAAGCATGGGCTATAGCCATCTGGGTCACATTGTTGAAAACGCGGTGATCCACCACGCGCTGTGGCAGAAAGCACAGCAGTGCAGCGACGTGACCCTGATTGCGCCTGCGCAGATCCAGCAGGTGGCGTGGGGCGAAAACGAGGCGTTTATCACCCTGCAGAGCGGCGACATGCTGACCGCGCGTCTGGTGGTCGGTGCTGACGGTGCCAACTCCTGGCTGCGTAATAAAGCCGATATCCCGCTGACCTTCTGGGACTATCGTCATCACGCGCTGGTGGCAACGATCCGCACCGAAGAGCCGCACGGCGGCGTGGCGCGCCAGATTTTCCACAACGACGGCATACTGGCGTTCCTGCCGCTTGCCGATCCGCACCTGTGCTCGATTGTCTGGTCCCTGGTGCCGGAGAAAGCCCAGCAGATGCAGGAGGCAACGCCGGACGCCTTTAACCAGGCGCTGTGCGTGGCCTTTGATAACCGCCTTGGCCTGTGCACGCTTGAAAGCGAGCGTCAGGTGTTCCCGTTAACCGGCCGCTACGCGCGTCAGTTTGCCGCGCACCGTCTGGCGCTGGTGGGGGATGCGGCGCATACCATTCATCCGCTGGCCGGGCAGGGCGTTAACCTTGGCTTTATGGACGCGGCGGAGCTGGTCGAGGAGCTGCGTCGCCTGCATCGCGAAGGGAAGGACATCGGGCAGCATCTCTATCTGCGCCGCTACGAGCGCAGCCGCAAGCACAGTGCGGCGATGATGCTGGCGGGCATGCAGGGCTTCCGCGAGCTGTTTGCCGGGGCGAATCCGGCGAAAAAACTGCTGCGCGACATCGGACTCAAGCTTGCTGACACCCTTCCGGGCGTGAAACCCCAACTCCTCCGTCAGGCGATGGGTCTTAACGACCTGCCGGACTGGCTACGTTAATTTAGACCCCTGTCACACTTTCTTTTCCCGGCCTCTGCGCCGGGGAAATTCCCTCGTTTGAAATATTCTAATTTCACGTCATTTTTCGCATTAGATAATCTAATGTCGCGTTTTTCTCGTTACGGAAATTCGGCCCGATTTTCCGCATGAAATATCACCATGTGCTAAACCCTGTTAGATCATTGTTGATTTTGTGCGGGGTTAATCGCATTTTTCCAGTGAATAACTCTGTAGGCTTTTTAGCGTTTTTTGGTCATAAGCTAATGTGATGACCCATTTTGCCTTATGGTTAACCGCCGGTTTCGGTGGTAAGTTCAGGTAAAAGAGAACGTTTGCGTCGGTGCCCGAACGCGGTGCCGATACCGGGTTTCACGGTGAATTTTTCAACGAGGACAAGATGGCTCAACAGACTCCTTTGTACGAACAACACGTGTTATGCGGCGCCCGCATGGTGGACTTCCATGGCTGGATGATGCCGCTGCACTACGGCTCGCAGATTGATGAGCACCACGCGGTGCGCACCGATGCCGGTATGTTCGACGTGTCCCACATGACGATTGTCGATCTGCGCGGTAGCCGCACCCGGGAGTTTTTGCGTTATCTGCTGGCAAACGACGTCGCCAAACTGAAGACGCCGGGTAAAGCGCTCTATACCGGCATGCTGAATGCCTCGGGCGGCGTGATTGATGACCTTATCGTCTATTACTTCACTGAAGATTTCTTCCGCCTCGTTGTAAACTCCGCCACCCGCGAAAAAGACCTCTCCTGGATCACCCAACACGCCGAACCTTATGCCATCGACATCACCGTCCGTGACGATCTGTCGCTGATCGCCGTGCAGGGGCCGAACGCGCAGGCGAAAGCCGCCTCTCTGTTTAACGACGAGCAGCGTAAAGCCACCGCTGGCATGAAGCCGTTCTTCGGCGTGCAGGCGGGCGATCTGTTTATCGCCACCACCGGCTACACCGGTGAAGCGGGCTACGAAATTGCCATGCCAAACGAGAAGGCCGCTGATTTCTGGCGTGCGCTGGTGGAAGCGGGCGTGAAGCCTGCGGGCCTGGGCGCGCGCGATACGCTGCGTCTGGAAGCGGGGATGAACCTTTACGGTCAGGAGATGGATGAAGGCGTCTCTCCGCTGGCCGCCAACATGGGCTGGACCATCGCGTGGGAACCGGCTGACCGTGACTTTATTGGTCGTGAAGCGCTGGAGATGCAGCGCGAGAAGGGCACCGAACAGCTGGTGGGCCTGGTGATGACCGAGAAGGGCGTGCTGCGCGGCGAACTGCCGGTGCGCTTTACCGATGCTGACGGCAATCCTCGCGAAGGCGTGATCACCAGCGGAACCTTCTCACCGACGCTGGGCTACAGTATTGCACTGGCACGCGTGCCGGCGGGGATTGGCGAAACGGCGGTGGTGCAAATCCGCAACCGTGAAATGCCGGTCAACGTAACCAAACCGATTTTTGTTCGCGCCGGTAAGCCGGTCGCCTAATCATTTTTATCAGGAGAACTTCAATGAGCAATGTGCCAGCAGAACTGAAATACAGCAAAGAACACGAGTGGCTGCGCAAAGAGGCGGACGGCACTTACACCGTAGGGATCACCGAGCACGCGCAAGAGCTGCTGGGCGACATGGTGTTTGTTGACCTGCCTGACGTGGGCACGACCGTTAGCGCGGGCGACGACTGCGCCGTGGCGGAGTCCGTAAAAGCGGCCTCTGACATCTACGCCCCTGTGAGCGGCGAAATCGTTGCCGTCAACGACGCGCTGAGCGATTCGCCAGAGCTGGTGAACAGCGAGCCTTATGAAGGCGGCTGGATCTTCAAGATCAAAGCCAGCGACGAATCCCAGGTTGCCGCGCTGCTGGATGCGACCGCGTACGAAGCACTGTTAGAAGACGAGTAAGCCATTATCCCTCTCCCTAAGGGAGAGGGAGAAAACACATTCATTGCACGTTTCAGGAACCATCGCTCATGACACAGACTTTAAGCCAGCTTGAAAACCGTGGCGCCTTCATTGAACGTCACATTGGGCCGGATGCTCAGCAACAGCAGGAGATGCTGAAGACGGTTGGCGCGGATTCATTAAACGCACTGATCGGCCAGATTGTGCCAAAAGACATCCAGCTTGCCACGCCGCCTCAGGTGGGGGAAGCCACTACGGAATTCGCCGCGCTGGCGGAGCTGAAGGCTATTGCCGGCCTGAATAAGCGCTATAAGTCTTACATTGGCATGGGCTATACCAACGTGCAGCTGCCGCCGGTTATCCTGCGCAACATGCTGGAAAACCCGGGCTGGTACACCGCTTACACCCCGTATCAGCCAGAAGTTTCCCAGGGCCGTCTGGAAGCGCTGCTGAACTTCCAGCAGGTGACGCTGGACCTGACCGGCATGGATATCGCCTCTGCTTCTCTGCTGGATGAAGCCACCGCCGCCGCCGAAGCGATGGCGATGGCAAAACGCGTGAGCAAGCTGAAAAATGCCAACCGCTTCTTCGTCGCGGCGGACGTGCATCCGCAGACGCTGGACGTGGTGCGTACTCGCGCAGAGACCTTCGGCTTTGACGTGATCGTCGACGACGCTGACAAAGTGCTGGATCATCAGGACGTCTTCGGCGTGCTGCTGCAGCAGGTAGGTACGACGGGTGAAGTACACGACTACGGCGCGCTGATTGCCGAGCTGAAATCCCGCAAAGTGGTTGTCAGCGTTGCCGCCGATTTTATGGCGCTGGTGCTGCTGACGGCGCCGGGTAAACAGGGCGCAGATATCGTATTCGGCTCCGCACAACGCTTCGGCGTACCGATGGGCTACGGCGGCCCGCACGCGGCGTTCTTCGGCGCGAAAGATGAATTCAAACGCTCCATGCCTGGCCGTATTATCGGCGTCTCAAAAGATGCTGCCGGTAACACCGCGCTGCGCATGGCGATGCAGACCCGCGAGCAGCATATCCGCCGCGAGAAAGCGAACTCCAACATCTGTACCTCACAGGTGCTGCTGGCAAACATCGCCAGCCTGTACGCCGTGTTCCACGGCCCGGCTGGCCTGAAACGCATTGCCAGCCGCATTCACCGCCTGGCCGATATTCTGGCCTGCGGTCTGCAGCAGAAAGGCCTTAAGCTGCGCCACGCTCACTACTTCGACACCCTGTGCGTGGACGTGGCGGACAAAGCCGCCGTGCTGGCGCGTGCGAATGCGGCAGAGATTAACCTGCGCAGCGACATCCACAACGCCGTCGGCATTACGCTGGATGAAAGCACCACCCGTGACGATATCCTGAACCTGTTCAGCGTGCTGCTGGGTGACGCGCACGGTCTGGACATTGATGCGCTCGACAAAGAAGTTGCGCTTGACAGCCGCTCCATTCAGGACAGCATGCTGCGTAACGACGCCATCCTGACGCATCCGGTCTTTAATCGCTATCACAGCGAAACCGAGATGATGCGCTATATGCACTCCCTGGAGCGCAAGGATCTGGCGCTGAACCAGGCGATGATCCCGCTGGGCTCCTGCACCATGAAGCTGAACGCCGCGGCAGAGATGATCCCTATCACCTGGCCTGAATTCTCCGAACTGCACCCGTTCTGCCCGCCAGAGCAGGCGGAAGGTTATCACATGATGATCAACCAGCTTTCTGACTGGCTGGTGAAGCTGACCGGTTATGACGCGCTCTGCATGCAGCCGAACTCCGGCGCGCAGGGCGAGTACGCGGGCCTGCTGGCGATTCGTCACTATCACGAAAGCCGCAACGAAGGTCACCGCGATATCTGCCTGATCCCAAGCTCCGCCCACGGTACCAACCCGGCCTCTGCCCAGATGGCGGGCATGGAAGTCGTGGTGGTGGCGTGCGATAAGAACGGCAACATCGATCTGGCCGACCTGCGTGCGAAAGCCGAGCAGGCGGGCGACAAGCTTTCCTGCATCATGGTGACCTATCCGTCCACTCACGGCGTGTACGAAGAGACCATCCGTGAAGTGTGTGAAGTCGTGCACCAGTTCGGCGGTCAGGTATACCTCGACGGCGCAAACATGAACGCTCAGGTGGGCATTACCTCGCCGGGCTTTATCGGCGCGGACGTGTCGCACCTGAACCTGCACAAAACCTTCTGCATTCCGCACGGCGGTGGCGGCCCGGGCATGGGGCCTATCGGCGTGAAAGCGCACCTGGCGCCGTTTGTGCCGGGCCACAGCGTGGTGCAGATTGAAGGCATGCTGACCCGTCAGGGCGCGGTCTCAGCGGCACCGTTCGGTAGCGCCTCTATCCTGCCAATCAGCTGGATGTATATCCGCATGATGGGCGCGGAAGGGCTGAAGCAGGCGAGCCAGGTGGCGATCCTGAACGCCAACTATATTGCGACTCGCCTGAAGTCCGCCTTCCCGGTGCTCTATACCGGCCGCGACGGTCGCGTGGCGCACGAGTGCATTCTGGATATTCGTCCGCTGAAAGAGCAGACCGGCATCAGCGAGCTGGATATCGCCAAGCGTCTGATCGACTACGGCTTCCACGCGCCAACCATGTCGTTCCCGGTTGCGGGCACGCTGATGGTGGAGCCAACGGAATCTGAAAGCAAAGCCGAGCTGGACCGCTTTATCGACGCGATGCTGGCCATCCGCATGGAGATCGACCGCGTGCAGGACGGCGAGTGGACGCTGGAAGATAACCCGCTGGTTAACGCCCCGCACACCCAGCACGAAATGGTGGCAGAGTGGAACCACGGCTATTCCCGCGAGCTGGCGGTCTTCCCGGCAGGCGTGGCGAACAAATACTGGCCGACCGTGAAGCGTCTTGATGACGTCTACGGCGACCGTAACCTGTTCTGCTCCTGCGTGCCGATGAGCGAATACCAGTAACATTGCTGCTGTAGTAACGTAGGCCGGGTAAGGCGAAGCCGCCACCCGGCTTTTTTATTGGGAGAAGATAATGGCAATTGCACTGGTCACCGGCGCCAGCCGCGGCATCGGGAAAGCCACCGCGCTGCAGCTGGCTCGCGAAGGCTACACCGTGGCGGTGAACTATCATCACAACATTAACGCCGCGACGGACGTCATCAGGCAGATTGTGGATGCAGGCGGTAAAGCCTTTGCCGTCCGTGCAGACATCAGCGATGAAGCTCAGGTGCTGGCGATGTTTAATAGCCTCGATCGTGAAGGTGAGCCGCTGACCGCGCTGGTGAATAATGCGGGGATTCTGTTTGAGCAATCCACTATCGAGAATCTCTCCGCTGAGCGCATTAACCGCGTCCTGGCGACCAACGTCACGGGCTACTTCCTCTGCTGCCGGGAAGCGGTAAAGCGCATGTCCTTCAAACACGGCGGCAAGGGCGGGGCGATAGTGAATGTCTCTTCCGCGGCGTCACGTCTGGGCGCGCCGGGTGAATATGTGGATTATGCCGCGTCGAAGGGGGCGGTGGATTCGCTGACAACGGGTTTATCGCTTGAGGTCGCGGCGCAGGGCATTCGCGTTAACTGCGTCCGTCCGGGTCTGATCTATACCGATATCCATGCCTCAGGCGGAGAGCCGGGGCGGGTGGATCGCGTGAAATCATTGCTGCCGATGCAGCGCGGCGGCCAGCCGGAAGAGGTCGCCCAGGCGATTGTCTGGCTGCTGAGCGAGAAGGCGTCGTACGTAACGGGCAGTTTTATAGAGCTGGCGGGCGGGAAATAAAAGCCGGGTGGCAGCTTCGCCTTACCCGGCCTACACGAGTAGTAGGCCCGGTAAGCGCAGCGCCACCGGGCAAAAAATCACAGCGCCTCGCCGTTGCTGGCAATCACGCCTTTATACCACTCGAAGCTCTTCTTACGGGAACGCGACATGTCGCCCGTGCCGTCGTCGTGCTTGTTCACATAGATAAAGCCGTAGCGCTTGCTGTACTGGCCGGTGGTGAACGATACGCAGTCGATACAGCCCCATGGCGTACAGCCCATCAGATCCACGCCATCGTGCGTCACGGCTTTGATCATCTCTTCCACGTGGGCACGCAGGTAGTCGATACGATAGTCATCGTTGATGCTGCCGTCCTCTTCGACTTTATCGTAGGCGCCGAAGCCGTTTTCCACGATAAACAGCGGTTTCTGGTAACGCTCGTACAGTTCGCACAGGGAATAGCGCAGGCCTACCGGGTCAATCTGCCAGCCCCAGTCGGAGGCCTTCACGTGCGGGTTCGGTACGCTGCCTTCGAAACCGGAAATGGCATCGCCGGTACCGCCTTCCGCCTTCACCGCGTTGGTCATGTAGTAGCTGAAGCCCAGGTAGTCGCAGGTGCCTTCACGCAGGATCTGCTCGTCATCCGCTTCCATTTTAATGGAGAAGCCACGGCGCTCCCATTCGTTCAGCACGTAGGACGGGTAGTAGCCGCGCAGTTGGACATCGGTAAAGACGTAGCGCTCGCGCATTGATTCCTGGGCGAACATCACGTCTTCCGGTTTGCAGGAGAACGGATAGAGCGCCACCATCGCCAGCATGCAGCCGACTTTCATCTCTGGGTTAATGCGGCGCGCGGCTTTCACCGCCAGGGCGCTGGCCACAAACTGATGGTGCAGGACCTGGTACATGGTCTCTTCCGGATTGTCATGTTCGGTATAGACCACGCCCGAGCAGCAGTAACCGAACAGCGGCGCGCGCCAGTTGCGCTGGTTGTTGATTTCGTTGAAGGTCATCCAGTATTTGACCTTGTTTTTGTAGCGCTCGAAGACCACTTCCGCGAAGCGCACAAAGAAATCGACCACTTTACGGTTGGTCCAGCTACCGTACTCCTTCACCAGGTGCAGCGGCATTTCGAAGTGGGAGAGGGTGATTACCGGTTCAATGTTGTACTTCAGCAGCTCATCGAACATGTCGTCGTAAAACTTCAGCCCTTCTTCGTTTGGCTGCGTTTCGTCACCGTTCGGGAAGATACGCGTCCAGGCAATAGAGGTGCGGAAACACTTGAAGCCCATCTCGGCAAACAGCTTGATGTCTTCTTTATAATGGCCGTGGAAATCAATCGCCTCATGATTGGGATAATATTTCCCCGGCACCACGTCCTGCGTGATTTCGCGCGGTACGCCGTGTGCGCCGCCGGTCAATACATCGCAAATGCTTGGCCCTTTACCGCCTTTGTTCCAGCCGCCTTCTACCTGGTGAGCCGCAACCGCGCCGCCCCATAAAAAATCTTTTGGTAAGGTCAATTTTTTCATCGCTGCTATTCTCAATAAATGGCTTATTGGCATCGAGTCTAGCAGAGCGAAATTAAATGTCACGATATAACAAGGTGTGCATAATGTGATTTGTCACATCAAAAAAACAGGGTGTTTTATTCTGTGAGTTTCTTCGCCAGTTTACGTCCCAGAGACTCCAGAATATAAATGACGGGAATTTGCGTGGTGATGTCGTAGACGCCTGCAATACGCGTCTGAGGAACATGCCAGGAGAGGTTAAAGTCCGCCAGCTTTGCGAGGCGCGAGTGCTCATGGCTGGTAATGGAGAGCACTTTGCAGTGATGCAGGCTGAACTGGCTGGCGAAGCGCAGGATCTCCTCGGTCTCGCCCGAGACGGAGAGCACGATCGCCAGCGCATTTTTCGCCATATCATTGGTGACCGGGAAATAAGGGTCATCAATATGGTTGCTGAATTTCCCGATATTAGAAAAGAAACGTGCACCATATTTTGCAAGCGAGCCCGATGTCCCTGCGCCGACAAATATAATACGTTCCGACGATAAAATAATATCGACCGCACTATCTAATAACGCGTCGAACTCTTCATTATTCACGCTTTTAAAAAAGCTGATAATTTCGCTGGCACCGAAGTTCGCCTGCTGGGGCTCGTTCTGTTCAAGATAAAGCTTAAAGCGCACGCGGAATTCAGAATAGCCTTCGCAGTTAAGCTTGCGGCAAAAGCGCAGGATAGTGGTGGTTGAGACGTCTGCCGCATCCGCCAGCTCGCGGATGGTCATGTACATGACTTTGTCACGATTTTTTATGACATAGTTGTAGACCATCATCTCCAGGTTATTGAGACTGGCAATGGCGGAGTGGGTGAACATACTCACAATGGCATAACTCTTATTCTGACCTCATCGTCACATCATAACATGCACCCGGACGGCAGGATCCATTTTTATGCTCTTGATTCATAATGATTAAATTTTTGTGTGAACAATTGTTAGGTGAAAGATTTCTTTATATCTATGATTTTTAGGTATAAATTTTGAAATGAAATTATTTTAGCTAACAGGTGTTCACTGGAATCATTCTCAGTTAGCATAGTTATGCGATGAATAATCATCTTTTGTTTTCCCGGAGTTTTGTATGGTGAGCAGACCATTAATCGCACAGGGATATTCGCTGGCTGAGGAAGTAGCCAACAGCATCAGCCACGGCATTGGCCTGGTGTTTGGGATTGTCGGTTTAGTGTTATTGCTGGTGCAGGCGGTGGACGCCAATGCCAGCGCGATGGCCATTACCAGCTACAGCCTGTATGGCGGGAGCATGATCCTGCTGTTCCTGGCGTCGACGCTGTATCACGCGATCCCGCATCAGCGGGCCAAGACGTGGCTCAAGAAATTTGACCACTGCGCTATCTATCTTCTTATTGCAGGCACCTACACGCCGTTTTTGCTGGTGGGGCTTAACTCGCCGCTGTCGCGTGGCCTGATGATTGTTATCTGGAGCCTGGCACTGCTGGGGATCCTGTTTAAGCTGACCATAGCACACCGGTTTAAGGTGCTGTCACTGGTCACCTATCTGACGATGGGCTGGCTGTCGCTGATTGTGGTGTATCAACTGGCGGTCAAACTGTCGGTAGGGGGCGTGACGCTTCTGGCCTTAGGCGGTGTGGTGTACTCGCTCGGCGTGATCTTCTACGTCTGCAAGCGCATCCCGTACAACCATGCCATCTGGCACGGCTTTGTGTTGGGCGGCAGCGTGTGCCACTTTTTGGCTATTTATCTGTATGTGGGGCAGGTGTAGTTTTTTACACCGTGCCTCACCCCGGCCCTCTCCTACAGGGAGAGGGAGGACACCAAAACCGTAGGCCCGGTAAGCGCAGCGCCACCGGGCGATACAGCATCACTCTTCCAGAGAATACGGCAGCGGCTCGATGCTCAGTGTGTTCGCATCGTCACGCACGCGGAACACGCTGTCAGCCTCCATGTCGTTGTTCATGACGGCTTGAACCAAAAGACGTCCATCATCCAGCTGTACAGCGGCTAATACGGTGCCGGTGCGGCGCCAGTTATCACCCATCTTCAGCTCTAAGTCTTCACCCGCTTCAGGTACACGGCTGGCATGGCCCGCCAGCGTCCACAGCGCACGTTTGTTTGCCCCGCGGAATTTCGCACGCGCGACCATCTCCTGGCCGGTGTAACAGCCCTTTTTAAAGCTGATTCCTCCCAGCGCCTGCAGGTTGGTTGCCTGAGGAATAAACTGCGCGCTGTTTGCGGCGTCAATGATCGGCAGACCCGCTTCGATGTTCAGCGCCAGCCACTGCTGACTGTTGTTGAGCTGTGCTTCGCCGCGCAGCGCCTCGGTGACGCGTTCGGCAGTTGCCGCATCCGTAACTAACAGGAAACGCTCCGCCGGGTGTTCAAACCACAGGATGGATGTCGCGCCTTCGCTGACCACCTGCTTTTCCGCATCCGGCAGTTCGCTGAACAGATTTTTCAGCGCCGCACGCGCCTGGAAACCGGCCACACCCAGCAGGACATGTTCGTCGTCCGGGGTGATAGTAACTTTGGAAAAGACCGCGTACTTTTTCAGCTCCTTGAGCTGGGCCTCTTGCAGACTGCGGCGCTCAATAAAGGCAAAGCCGTCCTGGCGGCGGAAGATACGCAGATTGCTCCACATTTTGCCTTTTGGGTCGCAATGCGCGGCCAGCAGGTGCTGGTGTTCAGTCATCTGGCTGACGTCGGCGGTCACCTGGCCCTGCAGGTATTTTTCGGCGTCGGCACCGGTGAGCGTTGCCAGCGCCCAGTCATCAAGAGAAATAAGCGTCAGCGGCAGACGCGCAGAGGCGGCGGGCTGGCGAGGAGAAAATGGTGTAAAGGCCATAACGATATCCTGAATTGCTTAACGCTTTGATAATGCCTAATGGTAAAAGAGCCTGCAGGCAATGCAAGCGCTTTCAGCAGACCATTTGTGCCTTAAACCGGTTATGCGTAGCGCTACGCAAAATAATGTAATCCGCTGTCTTTGTGGGGATTATTCTGGAAGCCTGCTCGGCGATCGCAATATTCCAGTAATGAAACGGTCAAAAACACGTTACACTAGCTGGTGTCCCCGTAGAGAAATAAAGAACACTGAAGGGGGTACCGACTGTGCCAAACGTAATGCAGGAAACTGAACATGGATATTAACAACAAGGCCCGTATTCACTGGGCGTGCCGCCGCGGCATGCGTGAACTTGATATTTCCATCATGCCTTTCTTCGAATATGAGTATGACACCTTAAGCGACGATGATAAGCGTCTGTTTGTTCGACTGCTTGAGTCTGACGATCCGGATTTATTCAACTGGCTGATGAACCACGGCAAACCCGCCGACACCGAGTTGCAACGGATGGTGCAATTAATTCAAACACGGAATCGGGAACGTGGTCCTGTGGCAATCTGATCTTCGCGTCTCGTGGCGCTCGCAGTGGATGTCTTTGTTGCTCCACGGCCTGGTTGCGGCCTTTGTGTTACTGATGCCGTGGCCGCTGAGCTATACGCCGCTGTGGCTGCTGTTACTCTCGTTTGTCGTGTTTGACAGCGTACGCAGCCAGCGTCGCATTAATGCCCGTCAGGGAGAGATCAAGCTACTGATGGATTCCCGCCTGCGCTGGCAGGGAAAAGAGTGGGATATTCTCGGTATGCCCTGGATGCTCAACTGCGGCATGATGTTACGGTTACGCAAGGTGGACGGCGGGCGTTGCCAGCATCTTTGGCTGGCGGCTGACAGTATGGATGCTGCCGAGTGGCGAGACCTGCGCCGGATGTTGCTACAACAGACGACGCAGGGGTAACGCGCGTTAGCTAAACTTCTCTGCCATTTCGCCCAGGATCTGCTCGCACCAGCTTTGCAGGCGCTCATCGCTGAGATCGTACTGGTTGGTTTCATCCAGCGCGAGCCCAACAAACAGCTCGCCGTCGGCAATAATCGGCTTTTTACTGGTGAACTCGTAACCTTCGGTTGGCCAGTAGCCGATGAACGATACCCCTTTCGGCGCCAGCTTATCGTGCAGCATGCCGAGCGCGTCCAGGAACCACTCCCCGTACCCCAGCTGATCCCCCATGCCGTACATGGCAATGATCTTGCCGTCGAGATTGACTGAATCGAGTTGATCCCAGATGGCTTCCCAGTCTTCCTGTATCTCACCAAAATCCCAGGTTGGGATGCCGAGGATCAGCACATCGTACTGTTCCATCAGAGCGACCGCGTCATCTTTCAGGTTATGCAACGTCACCAGTTCCGGACCAATGATGTCGCGAATTTTCTCTGCCGCCATTTCGGTGTAGCAGGTGCTGGAACCATAGAACAGACCAATATTCATCGCGTAACTATCTCAATTCTTGCTTTGACTTTGCGCGTAGTGTACCAGAAACCGGTCGCAATCAGGCATAATGGCCTGACTGCAGAATCAAAGGGGCTGATGTGGAAAAGGATCTCGCACTGATCGAACAGTTTCTCGACGCGCTGTGGCTGGAGAAAAACCTGGCCGAGAATACCCTTAGCGCCTACCGTCGCGATCTCACCATGCTGGTGGAGTGGCTTGCGCACCGGGGGTTATCCCTTGCGAGTGCACAGCGTGACGACTTGCAGGCGCTGCTGGGGGAACGTATCGCGGGGGGCTATAAAGCCACCAGTTCCGCACGTTTACTCAGCGCCATGCGTCGGCTGTTCCAGCATCTCTATCGTGAGAAGATCCGCGAGGACGATCCCAGCGCGCTGCTGGCATCCCCTAAACTCCCGCAGCGGCTGCCGAAAGATCTCAGCGAAGCACAAGTTGAGAGATTATTGCAGTCACCGGCAGTTGACCTGCCGCTGGAGTTACGCGATAAAGCCATGCTTGAGCTATTGTATGCTACCGGCCTGCGCGTTTCGGAACTGGTTGGTCTGACGATGAGCGACATCAGCCTGCGTCAGGGCGTGGTGCGCGTCATCGGTAAAGGAAACAAGGAAAGGCTGGTTCCGCTGGGTGAAGAGGCGGTTTACTGGCTGGAAACGTACCTGGAGCATGGTCGTCCGTGGCTGCTCAATGGTACGTCTATCGACGTCCTGTTTCCAAGCCAGCGCGCGCAGCAGATGACGCGGCAAACGTTCTGGCATCGCATCAAGCATTACGCCACACTGGCGGGTATCGACAGTGAAAAGCTTTCGCCGCACGTATTGCGTCACGCCTTCGCGACGCATCTGTTAAACCACGGCGCTGATTTACGTGTGGTGCAGATGCTGCTGGGGCACAGCGATCTTTCCACGACGCAAATTTACACCCATGTCGCGACGGAACGCCTGCGGCAGCTACACCAACAGCACCACCCTCGTGCGTGAGTGCCGACGAATTGTAACAGGATCACATATGAAAAAGTCTTTCGCGCTGTTCACCCTGCTGGCAGCCTCCTTTACCGGTTTCGCCCATGCGGACGACGCCGCCATCAAACAGTCGCTCGCTAAGCTTGGCGTCACCGGCAGCGATATTCAGCCTGCACCGGTTGCCGGCATGAAAACGGTGCTGACGAGCAGCGGCGTGCTGTACGTCACCGAAGACGGCAAACACATTATTCAGGGGCCAATGTACGACGTGAGCGGCGCGCAGCCGGTGAACGTCACCAACCAGCTGCTGATGAAAAACCTGAACGCGCTCGAAAAAGAGATGATCGTCTATAAGGCGGCGCAGGAAAAACACGTCATTACCGTCTTCACCGACATCACCTGCGGCTACTGCCACAAGCTGCATGAAGAGATGAAAGATTACAACGCGCTGGGTATTACCGTGCGTTACCTGGCCTTCCCGCGCGCGGGCGTGCAGAGCCAGCCAGAGCAGGACATGAAGGCCATCTGGTGTGCGAAAGACCGCAACAAAGCGTTTGACGACGCGATGAACGGCAAAGGCGTTAAGCCGGCCTCCTGCGACATTGATATTGCTAACCACTACGCGCTTGGCGTGCAGTTTGGCGTTAACGGTACGCCAGCGATTGTCCTGAGCAACGGCTATGTCGTTCCAGGCTATCAGGGACCGAAAGAGATGAAAGAGTTCCTCGACGCGCACCAGAAACAGTTTGGTGGTAAATAATCCGCGTGAAAGCCCCAATAAAATTGCGCCGCCGCGAGGCGGTTGAACCGGTTGATTTGCCAGACGAACTCCCGGCGCTGCTTAAGCGCCTCTACGCCAGCCGCGGCGTGCGTAGCGCTGAGGATCTTGAACGCAGCGTGAAAGGGATGCTGCCCTGGCAGCAGCTGAGCGGTATCGAAAAAGCCACTGAAATGCTCTACAACGCGCTTCGTGAGGGAACGCGGATTGTGGTGGTAGGGGATTTCGACGCCGACGGCGCAACCAGCACCGCGCTGAGCGTGCTCAGCCTGCGCGCGCTGGGCTGCGATAACGTCACGTATCTGGTGCCGAACCGTTTTGAAGACGGCTATGGCCTCAGCCCGGAAGTGGTCGATCAGGCCCACGCCCGCGGTGCACAGATGATCATGACCGTCGATAACGGGATCTCTTCCCATGCGGGCGTCGATCATGCTCACGCTTTGGGGATCCCGGTGCTGGTCACCGATCACCATCTGCCGGGCGAAACGCTGCCGGATGCGGAAGCGATTATTAATCCCAACCTGCGCGACTGCGATTTCCCGTCGAAATCCCTCGCAGGCGTGGGCGTGGCGTTTTATCTGATGCTGGCGTTACGTACCCTGTTACGCGATAAGGGCTGGTTCGACTCCCGCGGTATTGCCGTACCGAACCTGGCCGAATATCTCGATCTGGTGGCGCTGGGTACCGTCGCGGACGTGGTGCCGCTCGATACCAATAACCGCATTTTGACCTGGCAGGGCTTAAGCCGCATCCGGGCAGGCAAGTGCCGTCCGGGGATCAAGGCGCTGCTGGAGATTGCCAACCGCGATCCGCTCAAGCTGGCGGCAAGCGATTTGGGCTTTGCCCTCGGGCCGCGTCTGAACGCGGCCGGAAGGCTGGACGATATGTCCGTCGGCGTGGCGCTGCTGCTGTGCGACAACATCGGTGAAGCGCGCGTGCTGGCCAACGAGCTGGACGCCCTGAACCAGACCCGCAAAGAGATTGAGCAGGGGATGCAGGCCGAGGCGCTGACCCTGTGCGAAAAACTTGAGCGCAGCGGCGATACGCTGCCGGGCGGCCTGGCGATGTACCATCCAGAGTGGCATCAGGGCGTGGTCGGTATTCTGGCGTCGCGCATTAAAGAGCGTTTCCACCGTCCGGTGATCGCGTTCGCCCCCGCGGGCGACGGCACGCTCAAAGGCTCTGGCCGCTCAATCCAGGGTCTGCACATGCGTGATGCCCTGGAGCGCCTCGATACGCTGTACCCGGGCCTGATGCTCAAGTTTGGCGGCCATGCAATGGCGGCGGGCCTGTCGCTGGAAGAGGCGAAATTCGACGAGTTCCAGCGGCTGTTTGGTGAACTGGTCACCGACTGGATCGACCCGGCCCTGTTGCAGGGGGAAGTGGTGTCCGATGGTGAGCTTTCACCGCTTGAGATGACGATGGACGTGGCGCAAATGCTCCGCGATGCCGGTCCATGGGGGCAGATGTTCCCGGAGCCGCTGTTCGACGGCCGTTTCCGCCTGCTGCAACAGCGTATCGTCGGCGAACGTCATCTAAAAGTGATGGTCGAGCCCGTGGGCGGCGGCCCGCTGCTGGACGGCATTGCCTTTAACGTTGATACGGCGGTATGGCCGGACAACGGCGTACGCGAGGTCGAGCTGGCGTACAAACTGGACATCAACGAGTTTCGCGGTAACCGCACCCTTCAGATCATCATCGACAATATCTGGCCAATTTAGCGGCAGTAATCTCTATAAAAAAGGGCGTGGATTCGGTACAATCCCGCTCTTATCACCGCATTTTGACAAGTCCATAAAAGAAAACAGACCATGTTTGAAATTAATCCGGTAAAAAACCGTATTCAGGACCTCACGGAGCGCTCTGACGTTCTTAGGGGGTATCTTTGACTACGATGCCAAGAAAGAGCGTCTTGAAGAAGTAAACGCCGAGCTGGAACAGCCGGACGTCTGGAACGAACCTGAACGCGCACAGGCGCTGGGTAAAGAGCGTTCCTCTCTCGAAGCTATCGTAGATACGCTGGATCAAATGGCCCAGGGGCTGGAAGATGTTTCCGGTTTGCTGGAGCTGGCCGTCGAAGCCGACGACGAAGAAACCTTTAACGAAGCCGTGGCAGAACTCGACGTGCTGGAAGAGAAGCTGGCGCAGCTTGAATTCCGTCGCATGTTCTCCGGCGAATACGACAGCGCTGACTGCTATCTTGATATTCAGGCAGGTTCTGGCGGTACTGAAGCGCAGGACTGGGCCAGCATGCTGACGCGCATGTACCTGCGTTGGGCAGAAGCGCGCGGCTTCAAAACTGAAATTATCGAAGAGTCTGAAGGTGAAGTGGCCGGTATTAAATCCGTCACCATCAAGATCATCGGTGACTACGCCTACGGCTGGCTGCGTACTGAAACCGGCGTTCACCGCCTGGTGCGTAAGAGCCCGTTCGACTCCGGCGGCCGTCGTCATACCTCCTTCAGCTCCGCGTTCGTTTACCCGGAAGTTGACGAAGATATCGATATCGAAATTAACCCGGCGGACCTGCGTATCGACGTTTATCGCGCATCCGGCGCGGGCGGCCAGCACGTTAACCGTACGGAATCGGCGGTGCGTATTACCCACATTCCAACCGGGCTGGTCACGCAATGCCAGAACGACCGTTCCCAGCATAAGAACAAAGACCAGGCCATGAAGCAGATGAAAGCGAAGCTTTATGAGCTGGAGATGCAGAAGAAAAATGCTGAGAAACAGGCGATGGAAGACAACAAGTCCGACATCGGCTGGGGCAGCCAGATCCGTTCTTACGTCCTTGATGACTCCCGCATCAAAGACCTGCGTACCGGGGTTGAAACCCGCAACACGCAGGCGGTGCTGGACGGCAGCCTGGACCAATTTATCGAAGCAAGTTTGAAAGCAGGGTTATGAGGAACCAACATGTCTGAACAACAAGCACAGGGCGCTGACGCGGTAGTCGATCTTAACAACGAACTGAAAACCCGCCGCGAGAAGCTGGCAGCGCTGCGCGAGCAGGGCGTGCCGTTCCCGAACGATTTTCGTCGTGACCACACCTCAGACCAACTGCACGCTGACTTCGACGCGAAAGAGAACGAAGAGCTGGAAGCGCTGAATATCGAAGTGGCCGTTGCAGGCCGCATGATGACCCGTCGTATCATGGGTAAAGCTTCCTTCGTGACCCTGCAGGACGTTGGTGGCCGTATTCAGCTGTACGTTTCCCGTGACGATCTGCCGGAAGGCATCTACAACGAGCAGTTCAAGAAGTGGGACCTGGGCGATATCCTGGGCGCGAAAGGTAAACTGTTCAAAACCAAAACCGGTGAACTGTCTATCCACTGCACCGAGCTGCGTCTGCTGACCAAAGCCCTGCGCCCGCTGCCGGACAAATTCCACGGCCTGCAGGATCAGGAAGCGCGCTATCGTCAGCGCTACCTGGATCTCATCTCTAACGATGAATCCCGCAAGACCTTCAAAATTCGCTCCCAGATCATGGCCGGTATCCGCCAGTTCATGGTGAACCGCGACTTTATGGAAGTGGAAACCCCGATGATGCAGGTGATCCCTGGCGGCGCGTCTGCGCGTCCGTTCATCACTCATCACAACGCCCTGGACCTGGACATGTACCTGCGTATCGCGCCGGAACTGTACCTGAAGCGTCTGGTGGTTGGTGGTTTTGACCGCGTGTTCGAAATCAACCGTAACTTCCGTAACGAAGGTATCTCCGTTCGTCATAACCCAGAGTTCACCATGATGGAACTCTACATGGCGTATGCGGATTACAAAGATCTGATCGAGCTGACCGAATCCCTGTTCCGCACCCTGGCTCAGGACATTCTGGGCACCACCGAAGTGCCTTACGGTGAAGAAGTCTTCGACTTCGGTAAGCCTTTCGAAAAATTGACCATGCGCGAAGCGATCAAGAAATACCGTCCTGAAACCAACATGGCGGATCTGGATAACTTCGATTCTGCGAAAGCGATCGCCGACAGCATCGGTATCAAGGTTGAGAAGAGCTGGGGTCTGGGCCGTATCGTGACCGAGATCTTCGAAGAAGTGGCCGAAGCGCACCTGATTCAGCCGACCTTCATCACCGAGTACCCGGCTGAAGTCTCTCCGCTGGCGCGTCGTAATGACCAGAACCCGGAGATCACTGACCGCTTCGAATTCTTCATCGGCGGCCGTGAAATCGGTAACGGTTTTAGCGAGCTGAACGATGCGGAAGACCAGGCTCAGCGCTTCCAGGATCAGGTTGACGCGAAAGCGGCAGGCGACGACGAAGCGATGTTCTTCGACGAAGACTACGTGACCGCGCTGGAGCACGGCCTGCCACCAACGGCGGGTCTGGGGATTGGTATCGACCGTATGGTAATGCTGTTCACTAACAGCCACACCATCCGCGACGTGATCCTGTTCCCGGCGATGCGCCCGGTGAAATAAGACATTAAGATGTAAAAAAAGCCCCGAAAGGGGCTTTTTTATTGCGCCGCGAAGGCTTTGAGTTTTTCGCGGGCGGTCGTCGCTTCCATGACCATCCACGGGCTAAATGCCCAGGGCGTCGCGTCCAGCGCGCGGAATAGCGCGTCCAGCTCAACCCACTGATAGTCCATCACTTCATCTTCGTTTATCGTCACGTCATTGGTGATGCGGGCGGCGAATACCGGGCAAATTTCGTTTTCCACGATCCCGGACGGGTCGGTTTCCCGATAGCGAAATTCAGGGGCGACGGCGGTGATATCGGCCAGTTCCGCGCCCACTTCAAAGCGGCAGCGGCGGATTATCGCCTGTATCGTCTCTTCGCCGGACTGCGGGTGGCCGCAGACGGAATTGGTCCAGACGCCGGGCCAGGCTTTTTTGCTTAAGGCGCGCCGGGTGATCAGACATTCGCCTTTTGCGTTAAAAAGCCAGGAAGAGAACGCCAGATGCAGCGGGGTATGTAACGTGTGCGCGGCATATTTTTCCTGAGTGCCAATCACCATTCCCTGGTCGTTTACCAAAATAACGTGTTCTTGAATACTCATTGATGCTCCAGTGCCAAAATGCCGAGTGGTTCAGCACCATCAGCCGAAGCATTATACTGCATTCTTATACGAACGGTTTGGCTCGTAGAGCGGAAAAGGGCATGACCCCTGTTCGTTTTGGCTGTTATCATAGGGCGCCATTCACGCTGACCGAGGATCTGTTTTGTTTGCAGGAAGCCTGACGAAAAATCCCATTACCGCTGTTTTTTGCCTGACGCTGACGCTATTCCTGGCAGGCTGTTCAGGAAGCAAATCTTCGGATACGGGAAGCTATTCCGGTTCGGTCTACACCGTCAAACGCGGGGACACCCTATACCGGATTTCGCGCGCAACGGGGACCAGCGTGAAGGATCTGGCGCGGATGAATAACCTTTCTCCGCCCTACACCATCGAGGTGGGGCAGCAGCTGAAGGTGAGCGGCGGATCGTCCTCGGGTAAAAAGTCCTCTTCGAAAGGCAAAACCGCCAAAGTGACGCCGTCCTATCAGGTGCCGCAATCGTCATGGCCGCCGGTTGGACAGCGCTGCTGGATTTGGCCTGCCAGCGGTAAAGTGGTTGCCCCTTACTCACTCTCTGAAGGTGGTAACAAGGGTATTGATATCGCCGCTGCGCGCGGTACGCCGGTTTATGCCTCCGGAGCCGGGAAGGTGGTTTATGTCGGTAACCAGCTGCGCGGCTACGGTAACCTGATCATGATTAAGCATGGGGAAGACTACATCACGGCCTATGCGCACAACGACACGATGCTGGTCAACAACGGGCAGAACGTCAAAGCCGGGCAGAAGATTGCCACCATGGGCAGCACCGGTACGGATGCGGTGAAGCTGCATTTCCAGATTCGCTATAAGGCGACGGCCATCGATCCGCAGCGCTATCTTCCTGCGCCCGGCAGCAAACCGAAGTGCTAAGTGATTATTTAATCGCCGGTTAGTTGTGAAGAGGCTTGTATGAAGGTGCGTAAGGTCTATAATGCCTTACGCACCTCAAAGCGGGCGTAGTTCAATGGTAGAACGAGAGCTTCCCAAGCTCTATACGAGGGTTCGATTCCCTTCGCCCGCTCCAAACTCCAGTCTCCTGAAGTCTACCCAACTCAATTTTCCCTTGATAAATAAGCAGTTATAGCATTCTATTAGTCTATTGAACTCAATTGTACTCCCCCAGGGTCAAGCTCAATGTGGGGGTATGGATGGGGGTATAATTGTACCCCCTGCTGAGAGGTACCCCCAATGAAGCTGACAGCTCGTCAGGTTGAAACTGCAAAACCTAAAGAGAAGCCCTACAAACTGGCTGATGGTGGTGGTCTTTACCTGCTGGTTAATCCCAATGGCAAAAAATACTGGCGTCTCAAGTACCGTTCACTAGGTAAAGAGAAACTGCTCGCTATTGGCGTTTACCCCGATGTTTCTTTAGCTGAAGCCAGAAGCAAGCGAGAGGATGCTAAAAGGACATTAGCGGCTGGCAACGATCCTTCTCTTGAACGGAAAATTGAGAAACTAAGTCGTCAACAAGACGCAGAAAACTCTTTTGAGGCTATCACGCGGGAGTGGTATCAGCGTCGCTATGACCGCTGGTCTGTCTCCTACCGCGAAGAGATGCTGAGAACCTTTGAAAAGGATGTGTTCCCTTATATCGGTCACCGGCCAATCAAAGATATCAAGCCGATGGAGTTGCTTGCAGTTCTTTCAAAGATAGAAGCTAGAGGGGCAACTGAGAAGGTCCGTAAGGTTCGCCAGCGCTGTGGAGAAGTCTGGAAGTATGCTGTTGTGACTGGCAGGGCCGAGTACAATCCAGCACCAGATCTAGCCAGCGCCGTGACTCCTCATGAGAAAGAGCACTATGCTTTTTTAACCCAGGATGAATTGCCAGAGTTTCTTCGGACTCTGAACACCTATGCCGGTAGTGTGCTTGTTAAGATTGCGATGCAATTACTTATTCTGACAGGAGTAAGGCCTGGGGAGTTGAGGCAAGCGGAGTGGCAGGAATTTGATTTTGAGCGGAAGGTTTGGAACGTGCCAGCAGAGCGAATGAAAATGCGCCGACCTCATCTGGTTCCGTTATCAAGCCAGGCAATTGACCTGCTTAATCAGCTTAAACCCATGACTGGAGCAGGAGCGTTGCTGTTCCCTGGACGTAATAATCCTAAGAAACCAATGAGTGATATGGCATTAACTGTGTTGGTAAGGCGTATCGGCTATGCCGGGCGCGTTACAGGGCATGGATTCCGCCACACGATGAGTACCATTTTGCATGAGCAGGGATTCAACTCTGCCTGGATTGAGTTACAACTGGCTCACGTCGATAAGAACTCAATTCGTGGAACGTATAACCATGCTCAATATCTGGAGGGGAGGAAGGAGATGATGCAGTGGTATGGGGATTATGTCGAAGCGTGTTTAACTAAGTTTGTATAAGTCTGAGAATAGGGAAAACGAGTTTTTGATGTCTTTCCTTTTTCCAAGGTCATTATTGTTCATTGCTGTATAAAAAAACAGTATATTAAACAGTGCATTGGATCACTAAATATGATTCTATAATTTTATTTTTTTTGATTTTCGTGATACATATCGCCTTAAATTGTTTCATTTGCATCCACTAAATCAGCTGGATAACAATTGGAATTTTTAGCTATTGTAGGAGAATGAGGTGGCTAAAAATAAAGCGGTAAATGCTGGGGTAGATGCCTTAACTGGTTTCGAGTTTCAAAGAAACTGTGCATTATATCTTTTGTTAGATAATTTTAATTCTTTCATTGACAAAAACTTCTTTATTTGTATTGAACATCATGATGATTTTCTTTTTTGCTATAAAACTGACTGTTTAGCTTATATTAACGAGATATATGCCTACCAAGCAAAAAAACTTAGCGGAAAAATATGGACTATCGATGCTAGATTTTCTGAGATGGTATCTAAAATTCTATTAGTTGGGGATAATCTTAAAAATGACTCTTTCGAAAAAAGTGAGGATTATAGGCATCAGTTAACATTTATATCAAATACAGAAATAGAGTTAAAATACTCGCCTCTGAAGAAGTTAAAAGCTGAAGGTGCTACTGAGCAGATAGTAAAGATAAATGAGCAAAACTCCACCTGTGTTTATAATGATTTACATGAAAGTATTAAAGTTAAAATCGAAAATAGAATAACAGAAGTTTGCAATGAAGAATCTTCGGTTTTTCATCGGCAAGAGTTAGATAACTTACATATTCAGTGGGTCGATTTCCCAAGAACTGCTGCGAAACAAAAAGAATCTCTTATTGGACTCATGGTTAGAAAATTCCCTCATATAGCTGATCCGAAAGCAGCTATTGATGTAATACTTACTCTATTTAGGGATGTAGAGACTGTATATAACCAAGGGCAGGAAATATGCCTGCTTGATCCAACAAAAAGGGTTGAAGGCGAAGATATAAAAAAAGTCATGAATATTATTGATTCACAGCAAAAGGCATTCGACTATTGGCGTGCCGAAGCAAAGCAATTCTCAATGAAATTTAGAATACCACTTAGCATACAGAAAAATCATGAAAACTATATACTTAACTCTTTTGAACTACTCAAGGATATGAGTAATTACGATTATCAAATTATTAAAGACTTTGTTAGAAATAATGATTACACAACTCAATATATTTCTCTGCAAGATGCATTAACTGCATATGTTGATAATATTAGAAAATCTCATTCTATAAACTTGGATAATATTGATACATTTTTTGCAGTTCTGTGTTCTTACGTTGAGTGCTACGATTAAGGTATACCATGAAGACAATTATAAAGTTTGATAGATTGTTTGTTGTCTCTGAAAGTCATAATTTATATTACGACCAAAAGTTTTCAAATAAAATAAACATAATAAGTGGGTGTAATACCTCGGGTAAAAGTACTTTAATACAGAGCATTTTATTTACCTTTGGAATTAATGATGTTAAAGATGGTTTGAGCGAAATTATTCGATACAAACCTACGTTCAGATTGGATTTCAGCATCACTAAAGGAGGTGTAGATAAAAAATATATAATAGTAAGAGAGCTCGGTAGCATATATTTAAAAGAGGATGGGGGGGATCTTTTTAGTTTTCATGGTATTGACTCTGATGGTCGAGTTGAACATGTGAAACTTAAGGAAATGTTATCTCAATTATTTGATTTTAACATGCTTTTAGAACAGAAGGGGGAGCTAAAAAAAGCATCGATAGAATGTATGTTCCTGCCTTACTATATTTCTCAATCTGTAGGGTGGGTTTATTTAAGAGAGTCATTCTCTAACCTTGGTTTTTATAAGGACTTTAAAGACACGTATCTTGATTATTATCTTGGCATAGAAAATTCTTTTGATAAAGAATATTTTTATAAGTTAACAAAAGAGCGGGCGCAACTTCAGTCGAAGATCTCCTCATTGAGTAAATATAGCACTGAGCCTCACTTTGTTGTTTCTAAATTACTGGATGAAGAATTCGGCGATGAGGCACAGAAGTATATTGATGATTATATAAATTTAGTTGCATCATTAGACGAAGAACGTGATGTATATACGAGTTTGTGTAATAAATTATCCTTAACTAAAAATCATGTCAAGATCCTAAGAAGAACTAAAAGAAATATCAAAAACCAAAACTATAACAATATTGACCGTTGTCCTGCATGTACGCAAATACTTTCTTATTCCCTAGAGGGGTTATATGGTTATTATCAAAACATCAATGATACTGATAAACTATCAGAGCAAATAAATAATAAAATACAAAAGATACAGTCTGATATTAATAGTTCACTTGCGAAGATTAAAAAGTTAGAAATTGATATATCTTCAAACTATTCATATTTTCTTGAGAAAAAATCACAAAATATATCTGTTAATACATGGATCGATAATAAAGCAAACATACGTCTGTTAAGCAATATTCATGAAGAGATAGAAGAACATACAAAAAGGTCTGATGAAATTAAAGGGTTGATTGATGGGATGGGAGAGGAGCAGTCTCTTTTTGTCGAGCGGTTTAACAAAGAAAAAGATTTCAAGGGGATATTTAAAAAATATCTTAATGACATGCAGTTATTCAATGTAACAGAACCTAGATATACAGATCTTTATAAAATAAACTCGTTCCCTTTTCAAGGCGTTGAGCTTCACAAAACTGTAATGTCATATCATTTTGCATTAAATTCTTTAATAAGAGAAACAGACAATATACATCGACTTCCATTTATGCTTGATGCGATTCTAAAAGAAGATATCGACGACAGAAATTTTGATCTCATACTTTCGTTTGTTGGAAGAAATCTTCCGACAGATACTCAATCATTTATATCGATATCTGAGTATTCTGAAGATAACCTCTTGAAAGATGGTAAAGATGTAAATGCATTCCGAAGAGCCAAGGTGAAAGATATTAAGAATCGATACTTTCCTGATGGTACGAATTTATTCTTTATTGGTGATGGGAAGCATGAGAGAGCATTTTTATCAAAACCTTTGGATTTAAACCTCGATATTTTTGTCGATACTTGTCGGCTTACTGAATGATTCCTTTAGTTAATAGCGAACGCACAAGTTTGTGCGTTCGCTATTTATTCTATATATTTGTTTTACCGTATATGATCTTGCAAGTAATCTTTAGCCGAGTATCATAGAGCCAGATAGGTAGGGGAACGACTATGATTTTTACAGCATTACAACTCTTCAAAAACCTCTCCGATGAAACCCGCCTAGGCATTGTGTTGCTGCTCAGAGAGATGGGAGAGCTGTGCGTGTGTGATCTCTGTACAGCGCTGGATCAGTCACAGCCCAAGATCTCACGCCATCTGGCGATGCTCAGGGAGAGTGGTCTATTACTGGATCGCAAACAGGGCAAGTGGGTTCACTACCGTTTATCCCCGCATATTCCTTCCTGGGCCGCTCAGGTGATTGAGCAGGCTTGGTTAAGCCAACAGGACGACATACAGGCCATCGCCCGTAAGCTAGCATCGGCAAACTGCTCTGGTAGCGGTAAGGCTGTTTGCATCTAAAAAATTTGCCTGAACATATATGTTTTTTCAAATGTTAGGTATTCAGAATGAGGACCTTAACGATGTTTGACCCGGCAATGTGCTACTGTACCTGCGTATGTGGCTCAGATGTCGATCAGGTTCTGGTTGATTTTTCTGCAGATGTGCAGTGGCTGAAAGGACGTGTCGTACAGGTTGAGCGTTACAACCTGGCGCAGCAGCCCATGAGCTTTATTCAGAATGAGAAAGCGAAAGCATTACTCGAAGCATCTCGAGCAGAAGGGCTTCGGCTACTGCTGTTGGGCGGCGAAACGGTGATGGCAGGGCGGTATCCAAAACGTGCTGAGCTGGCTCGCTGGTTCGGCATTCTGCTGGAGAAAGTGGGATTAGCTCCCACCAACTGCTGTGGTGGCAATACTTCCTGTTGCTGAGTATGTCAGGAGGACATATGAAATTCTTACAGAATATCCCGCATTACCTGTTTTTTATCGGTAAGGGAGGTGTAGGAAAAACTTCTATTTCCTGCGAGACCTGAGACCGAGATTGTCAGAAAAAGATAATTAAACTGATTAAAGTTTACTTTAGTATTGAAACTATAATTATCAAAAAAAAGGCAAACAAAAACCATCCTATAGCCTCACCAACCCAGTACTTGGACGCTTTTATTTTATAACGTCCCATGTTAACAAGCTGCGTTGTGCTTTGCTTTCTGGAAAAAAACATCTTTAATGAAAGAATGCCTTTAACTACTATCGCTGAAATAATTAGAGAAATACAGAATAAAAAATTTATGTTGTTCATGCTGTTCCCTTTTTTATATTCTGGATAAATATAACTGGATATATCCAGAGCATTAGCAGAAATGGTTAATGCAGATAGAATTAAAACGTGTGTAAAATAGTTAACCTTTTCAAGTTATACCTGGCTGTCTCATCGACGGGATCATGTCAGAAAACAAATAAATGTCCAGAATTACGTTACGGTAATGTTATAAAGCAAAGTTTTAGTCACAATCTGTTGATGTGTATCAACGTGTTTCGAATACATTCCTTATAGTGTTTGTTTACGTGTCAATTAGGTAATTCAGTCCACAAAAATAACCTTACAATACAACATGATGAAATGTATTAATGACTGTGTGGCATGAGACTTGCTTTTATAAAAGGCTAAACAATATGATCATCTGCATGATAAGGCCAAAATAAAGCAAGTTACTCGTTTCAGGATTTTTGCATAATTCCTGTTATTCACCAGTGATATTGCAGGCCAAAGGAAAAGAGGTTCACATGAAACTGCAACTTGCACTGGACGGACTGGGATTGTCAGAATCCCTTATTCTTCTTGATAAAGTAAAAGATTCAATCGATATCATTGAAATTGGCACCTCTTTCATTATTCGTGAGGGGCTTAGGGCAGTTTCCGAGATAAAGAGATGTTTTCCACACTTCGAAATTCTGGCAGACCTAAAAATCATGGATGACGGTTATTTCAAAGCGGGAAAAGCGTATCGCGCCGGCGCTGATTATGTCACGGTACTCGGTGTCACCGATCCGCTGACGATCAAAGGCTGCCTTGACATTGCGGGTCAATTAGGGAAAAAAGTGGTGGCAAATCTGATGTGTGTTAACGACCTGCCGACACGTATCACAGAACTTGAAAATATGGGAGTTCATGTCCTGTCTGTTCATACCGGTGTTGATCAACAGGCCGTCGGTCGGGAGCCAATAGAAGATTTACAGTTGTTGGTCGCCCACACGAAGAGGGCTGAGATTGCTGTCGCGGGAGGGATCAACAGTCGTCGCGTCTGGAAGTACATTGATCTGCGTCCGGAAATCATCATTGTCGGCGCAGGTCTGATTCATCACCCGGCCCCCGCAGACGAAGCGGCAGCCATCAAACAACAAATGCGTGAAGCCCGTTAAGCACTCTCACATTAGGGCCGTAATGAAAACGGCCTGTTCGCTCAGACTTACTTCCTGCATAACTCTATCTTCAGTCAACATTCGCGGGGGAGGTGGTTCGGACATGAATGCATTACTGGCCATTTAAGGCCGGATCAGGTTTCCCCTGAGAAATAAATCTACGCTATTCTGACCTGGCGTTTTTCGTCAGGAGCCAGCGCACCTAAGCCTCATCCGATAAACAAGTAAAAGGATCCGGGTTTTATGAAAAGAATTGCCATCGACATGGATGAAGTTATCGCCGATTTCAACTGCAAGTTTATTGCTTCCTTTAATGCCCGTTTCTGTGAAAACATTACGGTCACCGATCTGGCCGGCAAAACGGTTGAGGAGTTCCGTCCACAACTGCTGGCGGAGATGCGGGCAATGATTTGTGAGGACGGTTTTTTCCGCGATATGCCGGTGATCCCGGACAGTCAGAGGGTGGTGGAAGCTCTGCATAACAGGTACGAAATCTTTATTACCAGTGCCGCCATGGACTGGCCGGGTTCTTTTAATGCCAAGTATCACTGGCTCCAGGAAAATTTCCCCTTCATCAGCCCTAAAAACGTGGTGTTTTGTGGCAACAAGAGCATTGTTCATGCTGATTACCTGATCGATGACACACCGCGACATTTTCTAACCTTCCAGGGAGAAGGGATCCTGTTTTCTGCCCCCCATAACCTTGATACGGAAGGATACCGGAGGGTTAATAGCTGGCAGGATGTGGAAACGCTCTTCCTCTCATGAACGTCAGTGGGCCCGGTTCTCGGGCCCTCTCATTACCAGGCCTTATGCAGCAGACTGAGCAGCTGCGACTGACTTAGTTTCGCCGGATTGGCGCGCATGGATGAGGCATTGAGTGCCGCTTCCGCTGCCGCCTCAAGTGCCTCATAAGGTACACCGAGTTCCCTGAGGGTACCCAGTCCGTGGCGATGGCTCCAGTCCGCAAGGGCTGTGAAAGCCTGTGTGGTAGGGACACTAAAGCTGAGCGCCAGGGCGTCACGAATTTCTTCGAGGCGGCTAAGGCTTTCTTCTGACGCGACATTTTCCAGATTCAATTCCAGGCCATAGGGCAGCAGCGTACCGCATAGCGCTCCGTGGGGAGCATCACATAACCCCCCGAGCGGACCGGCCAGACCGTGGATCACTCCCAGCCCGGCGTTAGCCAGTGCCAGACCACCACACAGGCTGACCCAGGCCATTTCATCCCGACTGGTGGTACATTCTTTCTCCGTCAGTGTTCTCAGGGCATTCATCGCGCGGGGAATAGCATCACGGCACAGCATATCGGTGAATGTATTAGCCCGGTTACATACATATGGTTCGATCACCTGGGTGAGGGCGTCCAGCCCCGAGGCCAGGGTCACTGATCGTGGTGTTCTGTCTGTTAATGACGGATCGACCACGGCCAGATCGGGCAGCATGCGTTTATCCCTAAGACTTACCTTCCGGCGTTGTTCAGGAACATTAATGACCGCGTTTTTGGTGACTTCCGCCCCGGTGCCTGCCGTGGTCGGAATGGCCACGAAGGGCAGGGGAGCAGATTCCAGTAAACGTCCGTTCCCGATCACTTCCAGATATTCAATGATGCTGCCGTTGGCTGGCACCAGAGCCGCAATAGCTTTGCCTGCATCAATGACGGCACCGCCTCCTAAACTGACGATCACTTCAATACTGGCTTCGCGAGCCTGTTCAACACCATTCCGGATATCTTCCAGACTGGGTTCCCGGGCTACGGAGAATGTATGGACATCGAGCCCGGCCCCGGCTAATTGTCCGAGCAGCACAGCCGCGCGTGCAGAAGAAGAGCCGTGAACCAGCATCACCCGCTCCGAACGCTGAGCAACCCATCCGGCAACAGTATCAAGCTGCCCACGCCCGAAGTGAATTTCACCGGCGCTGAAAACAGAAAAGAGAGACGGCATAAGGATATCCTTCATAAGGTAATAAACGGCACCGGCGCAGATGTTGTTGGCCTGCACCGTGCCGCAATTCGGCCTCCACCCTAATCAATATTTTCAATCACAGTCACACTTCTGCTGCTATTTGTGGCTGAGATCGTGATTTTCAAAAGTGTGTCTATCTGTCTGAAAACACATGGGTACAACATTACTTTTTCAGCAACACGTTTAAAACACATTTTTTTTAAGATTTATGTTGTTGATTTTTATATGGAATAAAAATATGGCACGGTTTCTGCATTAGTATTGCCATAAAATTAATAACCTCAAGAGAGAAGAAAGATGAATCCTGAGTCAGCCGAATTTGTCATTCACAACAAAAGTGGTTTGCATACTCGCCCCGGGGCTGTGCTGGTTAATATAGCCAAACAGTTCAGCAGCGATATTCAGATTGCCAACGTCACCTCCGCCGGGAAGCCGGTTAATGCCAAGAGCCTGATGAAGCTGATGGGAATAGGTGTACGTAGTGGTCACACAATTCGTGTGGAGGCAACAGGTGAAGATGCCAGAAAGGCAATTGAAGCTATTTCCGAAGGAATTGCTTCAGGACTGGGAGAATAAACGATGCCTGGCGCAGCGAAGAAGGTATGTCTTATTTGCGGTAGCGGAGCTTCCAGCGCATTTCTGGCGATTAATGTCAGAAAAGCGGCTGCAAAAATTGGCCTGGATGTGATTGTGGAAAATCGTCCGGAGTCTGATTTTAAGAAAGCCCTCAGTGAATATGATTCAGTCTTAATTGCGCCTCACCTGGAATTTCTTTTGAAAGACTTTCATCTGTCCGCAGATGATTATTGCCGGGATGTGCAGATTATTCCTTTTTATATCTACGGCACTCTGGACGGTAGTTTGATATTAAGCATGCTACAGGACGTACAAAATAAACCCAAATGAACAGTACCTACCTCTACACTTACAAGGGTATTAAGCCATGAGCAAAGAACAAGTTTCTCTGCAAGTTAAAATACAGAGAATGGGGAATTTCCTCAGTGGAATGGTTATGCCAAATATTGGTGTCTTCATTGCCTGGGGTCTCATTACTGCACTGTTTATTCCGACCGGTTGGTTCCCGAATGAATATCTGGCCAAACTGGTAGGACCGACCATCACCTATTTATTACCTGCGCTGATTGGCTATACCGGCGGGTATAACGTCTATGGTAAACGCGGAGGTGTTATTGGTGCCGCAGCCACCATGGGCGTTGTGATTGGCTCCGACATTACCATGCTGGTTGGTGGGATGGTGATGGGGCCACTGGCGGCCTGGATAATCAAGAAAGTGGATAAGCTGTTTGAAGGAAAGGTGAAGCCTGGCTTTGAAATGCTTATCGACAACTTCAGTATCGGTATTGTTGCCGCGCTGCTGATGGTGGCGGGTTATGCGGTTGTTGAACCCATCTTCTCTGTCATTTTGTCCACGCTAGCACAGGGCGTGTACTGGGCGCTGAATAAAGGTCTGATTCCGTTTACCGCGATCTTTGTTCAACCTGCCTGTGTTCTGTTCCTGAACAACGCGATTAACCACGGCATCATGGCGCCGCTGGGTATACAGCAGGTGGTAGAACACGGCAAGTCGATTCTGTTCCTCGTGGAAGCGAACGGTGGTCCGCAACTGGGTGTCCTGCTGGCATACATGTTCTTTGGTCGCGGCATGGCGAGAAAATCAGCCGCACCTGCTGCGCTTATCCACTTCATTGGCGGTATCGGTGAGATTTACTTCCCGTTCGTCCTGATGAAACCAAAACTGATCATCGCGCCAATCGTCGGCAGCATGGTTTCCCTGTTCATCTTCCAGACGATGGACGGTGGTGTGGTAGGTATCCCATCCCCGGGCAGTATCATCGCTTTCCTGATGATGACACCGAAAGGGTCCTTCATCGCCAACATTCTTGGTTACGGAATTGGCTGCCTGGTGTCCATGGCCATTGCCGGTGCCCTGTTGAAAATGGATGCTCGCCGTGATGCGGAGCTGGAAGCACAGGAACTGGCCGCCGCAGCGACAGCTGAGAATGTTGTGGAAGTTTCTGAAAACACGCCTGCTGCTGCAGCTGTAGATGCGCAGAATACGGTAGTGCCTGGTGTGAAGATCAAGAAAATCATCGTGGCCTGTGATGCCGGAATGGGCTCCAGTGCGATGGGGGCATCCGTACTCCGTAACCGCCTCAAAAAGGCGCAGATTGAAGGTGTCGAAGTCAAAAATGCTTCCATCAGTAATCTGCCTGACGACGTGGATCTCATTATTACGCACTTCGACTTAATGAAGCGGGCGAAATCCAATGTCAGCAGACCGAATGTTTCTTTCATGGGTATCCGTAACTTTGTGGAAGCAACACAGTACGACGAAATTATTCACCAGGTAAAAGAAAACAACGCATAAGGATAATTATGGAAATCTTAAAACTTGACAATATTACGTTATCCGCCTCATTCCAGGATCGTGATGAAGCGATAAAGGCAGCCGGACGTATTCTTGTAGAAAATGGCTACGTTGCTCCGGAATATGTCGATTGTATGTTACAGCGCGAAGCGGTTATTTCGACTTACGTAGGAAATAATGTTGCTGTGCCACACGGGATTTCCGGAAGCGAAGGTTTCATCAAAGAATCAGGGATTTCTGTGGTCGTGGTGCCTGAAGGTGTTCAGTACTCCGAACACGATGTCGCCAAACTGATTATTGGTATTGCTGGCCGGGATGGCCAGCACATGGACATCCTGGGTCAGATTGCAATGATTTGTTCAGAGCAGGAGAACGTTGACGAGATCCTGCAGGCGAAAAGTGCTCAAGAAATTCTCGAAATATTTCAGAAGGAGTTGGTATGAAAGCTGTCCATTTTGGTGCAGGTAACATCGGTCGCGGTTTTATCGGTGATCTGCTGAATAACTCAGGCTATTTCATTACGTTCCTCGACGTTAATAAGCCGATGATTGACGCGATTAACAAGAACGGAAGCTATTACTTTTACTGGATCGATAAAGGCTATTCAAAACGTGAAGTCACCAACGTCGCCGGTATTTACCTGGTAGACGAACAGGATGCAGCTATTAAGGCCATTGAAGAGTGCGATATTCTCACCACCTCCGTGTGGGCAGATAACCTGCCGAAAATCGCAGCCGTGGTGGCGAAAGGTCTGAAACAGCGTCTGGTTTCCGGTCAGCCGAAAATCAACGTCCTGGCCTGTGAAAACGCCCTGTTTGCCTCCGATCGCCTGCGTCGTGAAGTGGTTAACACCGGCATCATTACTGACGCAGAGCTGCATCAGGTCAGTAACTTTGTGAACACCTCCGTTGACCGTCTGGCGCTGACCAACGTTCGTAACGGTGAAACCTGTCTTGATATCGATTCCAACTGTGAGCTGATGATCGAAAGCAGCGCGCTGGTTGATCCGAAAAGCCAGCCTATCCAGGGTGCAGACTATGTGGAAACCCTGAAGCCGTTCATTGAACGCAAACTGTATGTCGTGAACTGCGGACATGCTGCAGCCGGTTACCTCAGCTACCTGAAAGGCTACCCGTATGTACAGGACGGTTTCGCCGATGCCGAAATCGTTAAGCAGGTGGAAGATCTGATGTGGGAATCGGCACAGGTCATGATCAAAGAATATGGCTTTGGTGAAGATGAGATGAAGCACTACATCAAAAAGACCATTGCCATCTGGACTTCCGGTACCGTGAAAGATGATACCCGTCGCGTTTGCCGCTCTCCGATTCGTAAGGTGAACGACACCGACCGTCTGGTAGCCCCAGCGAAAGCATACTGGAATTTGTTCGGTGAAGAACAGCTGTACCCGAAAGTGATCGCTGCCGCTTATGCCTTCGTCAACGAAGAAGATGAACAGGCGGTTGAATTGCAGCGAGCTATTGCGGAGAACGGCATTGAAGCTGCAATCGAGAAATATTCAAACATCCCTGCCACAGCGCCGCTGGCAAAACAGATTGTTAAAAATTTCCTGACTTTTAAAGAACTGCAGAAATAAGAGAGGCACAAATGAAACTTCAATTAGCACTGGACGAAATGCCGTTATCCGAAGCGCTGTTATTCCTGGACAAAGTAAAAGAGTCCGTTGACATCGTAGAAGTTGGTACCCCGTTTATTATCCACGAAGGTTTGAAGGCGGTTACCGAAATTAAACGCTGTTTCCCGCAACTGGAGGTGCTGGCCGACCTGAAAATCATGGATGCCGGTTACTACGAATCTGAAATGGCATTCAAGGCGGGTGCGGACTACGCCACCGTTCTGGGCGTCACCGATATCCTGACCGTGAAAGGTTGTGTAGATATTGCAAACAAAATGGGCAAAAAAGTCGTTGTTGACATGATTTGCGTACCAAACATGCCAGAACGTATCCGCCAGCTGGAAGAAGTCAAAGCCCATATTCTGTCTGTTCACACCGGTGCTGACCAACAGGCCGCAGGACGCGAGCCCATCGAAGATCTGCGTGTAATGGTTGAGCACACTCGTGAAGCTGGAATTTCTGTTGCCGGCGGTATCAACTCTAAGTCGGTCGCAAAATATGTAGCTCTGAATCCCGACATCATCATTGTAGGCTCAGGCATCACTCACAACCCTGATCCTGCAAAAGAAGCTGCTGCTATCAAAGCGGCAATGCGTAAGGGAGCTTGATTATGCAGGCGAAAGAATTACGTGAAATTCTGCAGGAGCTGACTGGTCTGGCTGAACATGTTAATCAGGCTGACGTCGACAAGCTGATTGCTGAAATTGAAGGAGCAAACAAACTGTTTCTGGCAGGTGCCGGTCGCTCAGGGTTTATGATCCGCGCTTTCGCGAACCGTCTGATGCACCTCGGTTATGAGACCTATCTTGTTGGCGAAACCATCACGCCGCCGGCGAAAGAAGGTGACCTGCTGATCATTGGCTCCGGCTCGGGTGAAACCGGTAGTCTGGTCTCCATGGCGCAGAAAGCGGTTGCCCAGAAAGCGAAGATTGCTCTGATCTCCATCTATGACGACTCAAGCATTGGCAAGCTGGCCAGCGCCGTCATCAAACTGCCGGGCTCGACGCGCAAAAGTGGTGAAGGGAAGGGGATCCCAACTATCCAGCCTCTGGGGTCGTCGTTTGAACAGTTACTGTTCCTGACCTGCGACAGCATCGTGCTCACCATCATGCGTCGCAAAGGAATCGAGTATGAAGACATGTTTGCTCGTCATGCCAATCTGGAATAAGTAAACCATAAGGGGTTCCGGTTCTGACCGGTCGCCGGAATCCCTCCCTTTTGAGTACTGAGGGGGCACTAAAATGCTGGATACCTTTGAATCACAAACCACCGACCAGTTAGGTCACTTCGCCTGGTGTGCCTTGGTGGCATTGGGCCTAGCCAGACAGGAAGGTAAAGCAACAAATCAGGTGAGTGAACACGTTTTTATTTCGAACTGGCTGAACAAAGCCTGGAAAGATAAACGTTTTCCTAAAAGTATCGCACCAGAATTAACCGGATTAATAAAAAGAGCCCGGGCGGAAGGGATAGCAGCCAATCTGGAAAAAGTGCTGTATGCCCTCTTTAAAAAATGCACCAGAAGCATTATCGAGCAGTCGGAATTGTTTCGCCTTAATTTTGCCATCGATGGCTTTAAGCGTTATGGCTGGAAAACCGTTCTGACCACGGCGCGAGACTGGAAAGTGCTGACGAAATGCGACCCATCCATGGTCGAAGGAAATGCACTGATTATTGACAATAAATCCCTGTATTCATCCTTCAATGATTCCGGGTATTTACTGAAGCCGCTGGAACTCAAGGTTTTTGGTGACAAGGCTTTTTTTATTAATTTACTCAAACGGTTTTATCTGCCGGTTGTGGCGACAGGGGATGATTCAGTTTTTCTGCTGACACCAGAAAGAACGGAATATATCCGTAACACAATTATCAGGTCCAAGTTGAGTGATTTTCACTCGGCGAAAATTCATTCGAACACGACGCTTAGTCTGTCTTCTGGTATAAGGTGAAAAACATGATCAACAGAATGATCCTCAACGAAACCTCTTACTTTGGTAAAGGTGCCATCCGTTCAATTGTGGACGAAATCAAAAAGCGTGGTTTTACTAAAGCGCTGATTGTGACAGATAAAGATCTGATTAAATTCAATGTGGCGACCAAAATTACCGCGCTACTGGAAGAAAACGGTCTGGCCTATGCGATTTATGATGAAGTCGTACCAAATCTGACCGTAAACGTGGTGCACAAAGGAGTGGAGGCTTTCAAACAGGCCGGTGCGGATTACCTGATTGCCGTGGGTGGTGGTTCGCCACAGGATACCTGCAAAGCGATTGGAATGATGATGGCTAACCCGGAATATACCGATGTCCGCATGCTGGAAGGTGGTGCCCCCACCCGTAACCCATCCATTCCGATCATTGCCATTCCGACCACCTCCGGCACTGCAGCGGAAGTGACTATCAACTACGTGATCACCGACGAAGAAAAACGTCGAAAATTTGTCTGCTTTGACCCGCACGATATCCCGGTAATCGCCGTCATTGACCCGGAGATGATGTCCAGCATGCCAGCAGGTCTGAAAGCGGCAACGGGTGTCGATGCCCTGACTCACGCTATTGAAGGTTACATTACCCGCGGTGCCTGGGAACTGACAGATATGTTCCATATCAAGGCCATTGAAATTATTGGCCGTTCTCTGCGTGATTCGGTTAAAGGGATCGCCTCCGGTGTGGAAGGTATGGCGCTGGGCCAGTACATTGCTGGGATGGGCTTCTCGAACGTGGGTCTCGGTCTGGTGCATGGTATGGCGCACCCGCTGGGCGCTTTCTACGGCACCCCGCACGGGGTGGCTAACGCGGTATTACTCCCGCATATCATGGCATTTAACGCCGAACACACCGGAGAGAAATATCGCGATATCGCCTTCGCTCTGGGTGTTAAAAACGCTTATGACCTGACGCTGCCGGATGCGCGTAACGCCGCAGTGGATGCGGTGGTGAAGCTGAATAAAGACATTGGCATCCCGGAGCGTCTGCGTGATGTGGGCATGAAGGAAGAAGATGCAGATGCACTGGCAAAAGCCGCCTTTGCCGATGTCTGTACCCCGGGCAACCCGAGAGACTGCGACGAAGCAACCGTGAAAGCGCTGTATCTACAGTTGTACTAAGCAATCGTTGATGGAAAGTTAGTGGCTAAAAAGTAATCTTAACGAAGTCAAGTTGGAAGGATTTTGAAGCATTGCTTGCAATGCTTCTTTTTTTTCAGCCGTTCTGGCTATGTGATAAAATAATCGGTATGTATTTAATTTGTAACGGGTATCAGTGCTCATGCGAATAGATGATGTTTATGCGAAACTGAAACAGTTAGCCGGCGAAAATGGAGTAAGCGCCAAAGAAATCGCCGACGCCATGAACATTGGTCGTTCAAATGTCAGCCATGAACTGAACAAGCTGGTACTGCAGGGAAAAGCCCGGAAAAAAAGTGGAAAACCGGTTCTGTTTCAACCTGTGGTACAGCAGGTTGTGCTGAACGAATCCCGCAAAGATATCCTGGGTGCCCACCTTAAGCTTAACCCCAGCCTGAAGCTGGCCATCGAGCAGGCTCGCGCGGCCGTTCTGTATCCGCCAGACGGCATGAATATGTTGATCCTCGGCGAAACCGGTGTAGGTAAGTCCCTCTTTGCCGAGTTAATCGTGTCGTATGCACAGCACAACAACATCATCCCTGCTGAAGCAGAGCTAATCATCTTTAACTGTGCGGACTATTCGAATAACCCACAGTTGCTTATCGCCCAGTTGTTCGGCACGCGAAAGGGGGCCTATACGGGGATTGACGAGAACCGAATCGGCCTGATTGAAAAGGCGAATAATAGCTTCCTGTTCCTCGATGAGGTCCATCGTTTGCCACATGAAGGGCAGGAAATGCTGTTTACCTTTATGGATAAGGGAGTCTATCGGCGTCTTGGAGAGGCTGATGCCCTTCGTACTGCCAACGTCAAAATCATTGCGGCGACGACGGAAACCCCTGAATCACACCTTCTCCGTACGTTTACCCGCCGTTTTCCCATAACCATCCGTTTGCCGGTATTGAGGGAACGGACACTGCAGGAGCGGATTAAACTGGTCCATTCATTCCTGCAGACCGAATCAAAATCGATACAATGCAGCATCAGCATCTCCGGTAATGCCCTGCGGGCCTTCTACATCTATGACTGCCCGAACAATATCGGCCAGCTGCGCGCTGATTTGCGTTCTGCCTGTGCCAAAGCGTACGTCGATTACGTCACTGGTATTCGCGAAATCATCACCATCACCAGTGACTATCTTCCTCAGCACGTCAGCGCCTTTCTGCTCAATGAAACCGAACACCGTAAGCTGTGGAACGAACTGTTAGGGGGCAAAACCAAATTCACCGTTTTTCATCCCAGTGGGGATATTGAAAACGAAAATATGTTCTTTCTGGATGAGCAGCAGAAAGGGACAACATTGCAGAAAATGGAGCTCAGTACACTCTTTGGTGCCGGGCCGGAAAGCTCCTACCTACAGAGCCTGTATGCGACCAAACTCAGTATGATCAAGAGTAAGGACGATATCAAAACCATTCAGGATTACGTTACCGGTACAATTTCTGAACTCACTGATGAGATCATACAGCTCAGCCAGAAACGACTGGAGAAAACCTTTGACATCAATTTCCAATATGCCCTCAGTATCCATCTTGAGAAAACCCTGAACCGGCTGAAGTTTGACCAATTGATCACTCATCCTCGACTGAATGACATCAGGATAAAACATAACCGTGAATTTAACGTGGCTCTGGATTGCCTGCGCATTATCGAGAAAAAGGTGGACATCTCCATGCCTATCGATGAAGCGGCATTTCTGACCATGCTCTTCATCCATTATGAAGATAGTGAAGTGCTGCGCGCGAAGCAGGTGAGGGTTATGCTCATTATGCACGGGGAAAGTGCAGCAACTTCTATGGCCGATACAGTCAATGAGTTACTGGACGTGGAATATGTTAAAGGGTTTAATCTTTCGCTGAAAGTCCAGCCGCAAATTATCCTTGAACAGATTATTGCCTATATCAAAACATGGGAGGTCAAGTCTGACCTTTTCCTGTTGGTGGATATGGGGTCACTGTCGAATTTTGGTGCAGTGATCCTGCGTGAGTGTGGGGTCAGGACTAAGACCATGCAGTTGGTCAGTACCATGCATGTTATTGAAGCCGTTCAGAAAGCGATGCTAGGCCTGCCACTTGAGGAAATTTATAACGAAGTCCTGGGGGTGAACTATCTTCTGGATCAATCCTACCGCGCTAAGAGTGAATTTAACCGACAGACGAAGAAACTGGCTATTGTAATGGTCTCTTCCTCAGAAGAGGATCTGCCGGAAACCCTGACCAGCTTGTCAAACCGCCTGACATACAAACCCAATATTCTCGAAATTATTCCGATTATCTCTTCCGACAAACAAGATATTGCTCAGCGGCTGAAGTCCACATCGTATGTGTTCGATATTGTTTCGGTTATTACCAATATTCCAATCCCGAGTCAGTGGCGTACCCTGCGTCTCGATGAAATATTGTGGGAAGAAAACATTACCACTCTTCAGGCGATTATCGACATTGAAACCACCTATGTTCTGCTGGTTGAACCCCTCAACGGGTTACTGAAAAACACCAGTGCTTCCCGGGTTGTTACTGAAGTGCGTAAAGCCGTGCTGAAAATTTCGGAAGCGCAGGGGCTTAACCTGACGGCTAACGCTCATATCGGGATTGCCATGCATCTGTCCTGTCTTATCGATAAAAAGTTGACTGATGGACCAGCTTCTGCTCCTGTCCGTCAAACCCGAGCCGGGAATCAAGCGTTTTCCAGGGATCCGGTATTGAAGGTTTTCTCAAAAGAGTTGCACGCGCTCGAGACAAAGTTTCAGATAGAATTCAGTGATGATGAAATCGTATATCTAAAATCGCTTTTTGAGCAGAATAGCTTTTAACGAGTCGGTAGCCCCCCCGTGATGGAGGGCTTTTCTGAAACTCACGCAGAAACTCAGTAGCCTCTATAGGGCAGGATCGTCTACTGGGGCGGGGTCTGTCCAACTTTCCAGAAAGTACAGAATCAGATTGATCGTGATACTGCAGGAAAAAATGGCAGATTTAATACAGCAACTCGAGTTTGATATAACCGCAGCAGAACTGTCAGCCTATCTTTTTAAACCGGGCCATGCCTGATAACTTACCTGGTAGCGATAATAATGGAGACCGACGGAGGACTCCACTTTGGTTGCGGGATCAGCGTTTTGCGCTGCTGGCGCTGGAGTAGTCGCGTTTAGTGATATTTTCGCATTTATCCTGTTTCCGCAGGATGAGTAATTTTACGCAACCGGCTCGCGCTGACGATGACCGATACCGCAGAGGCCGCGGCAGCGCTCCACAGCGCAACATGAATTGACCTTTCATCTGCTGCCAGCAGAACGGCTACGGCGGCGGCTCCCAGGCACTGCCCGAAAGTGCGCATAATGGATAAAACACCGGACGCATAACTCGCGTGCTCACGAATAACGTTTGAGAGCATTTCCCGGTTATTGGGACTCTGAAAGCAGCCAAACCCTATTCCGCACACCAGACTTCGCAGGCAGATATCCCACATTGAAGGGCCGGCGGGTAACGTCGCCAGCAGGATCAAACCGATGACAAAAATCACCAGCCCCAGGGTGGATATCGCCGGGGCTGATATCGTGTCCGCCCAACGGCCTGCATGCGGCGCAATCAGCACGATCCCTAACGGCCACGGCGTAAACAGCAGGGCAGACACTACCGGACTGTAGCCGTATTCGCTCTGAAACAGGAAGGGTAGCGCAATAAAGGTGATCCCCTGGCTGACAAAAGCAACCATCGACGTGAAGGCCGCGAGGGTAAAACGTTCATTTTTAAACATGGTCGGCGGCAGTAAGGGATGATCCGTGCGGCGGATTTGCCAGATAAAAGCCATGCCGCTCAGCGCAGCGAGAGCCATCCAGCAAAGGCTGCCGAATTGAGAAGTAGCGTTCTGTAGGCTGTTCGCCGCCATGATCGTCGAACCCAACAGCAGCGCCGACAATATGGCGCCCAGGGTGTCGAAGGGCGCCTGCATAGGGATCGCATCCCGCGGCAGCGCTCTGACCGCCAGCAGTAAGGCGAGGGTGCCGGGAAGAACGTTTATCGCAAACAGCCATTGCCAGCTCAGGGTGTGAAGGATCGTACCGCCCAATACCGGGCCGATAGCGGAGCTGGAGGCAATGAGCAGGGCATGGAACCCCAGAATGCGGCCAAGTAATCGTCCGGGAAATACGGACCTGAGTATTGCGGGGGCAATACTCAGCGTCGCCGCGCCGCCGATCCCCTGAAGCACGCGCATACCAATAAGCACTTCGGGCTTATTCGCCAGCGCGCAACCCAGTGATGTCAGGGTAAAGGTCGTCAGGCCCGCCAGAAATACGGGGCGATAACCCAGACGGGCCGCAAGCGCCGCGAATATCGCCAGCGTCATCGCAGCCGCCAGCAGATACCCGTTGGCGAACCAGACGGCAATACTGGCAGGTACCTGCATCTCCTGAGCCATTGAGGGCAGGGCAATGTTGATCATGGTGCCATCAAACACGCCCATTAAGGTGGTGGTCATTATTGCGGCCATCACCCGTGCACGCGCCGGGCCAGGCAGTCCTTCGTCGCCGGGTTGGCTGGAAAAGAGCGTCATCATTTGTCCTCTGAGAAGAGTGTATGGATGACAAAACTATAAAGATGGCTTTTACTGGGCGGAAGGCGCACTACTTTCACTTTATTATTGCATCAAACGCCTTATCTTAATGTACTGGGAGGAAGGATAATGTCTGATCCCGATTTTAATTTGCTGGTAGCACTCGACATATTGCTGAGTGAAGCGAGTGTCGCAGGTGCGGCACGTCGTCTGAACCTCAGCACCTCGGCCATGAGCCGGACATTAAGCAGGTTACGCGATGTCACAGGAGACCCGATCCTGGTGCGCGCCGGGCGTAACATGGTACTGACCCCGTGGGCCGAAGCGACCCGGGATCGCGCCAGGCGTGCAGTGCACGAGGCCAGGGCAGTATTGCAGCCCTCAACGGAAACGTTCTGCGCGCGAAGTCTGGCGCGTCTTTTTACCATCAGGGCAAACGATGGCTTTGTGGTGGCGTTTGGGCCTGCGCTCATAGCAGCGGTTGCCGACGCCGCGCCGGATGTCTGTATACGCTTCGCGCCTAAGCCGGAAAAAACGTCGCGCTATCTTCGGGAAGGGCTGGTTGATCTGGAGATTGGCGTTCAGAGTAATATGGGGCCAGAAATACGGCTGCAACGACTGTTTGAGGATCGGTTTGTTGGCGTCGTGCGTAAAGGGCACTCGCTGGCTAAGCAGGCAGAAATAGGCGTGGGTGATTATGTCGCCTGGGGCCATGTGGTAGCGTCACCCGATGGCGCGTTGCACGGATCCGTCGACGATGCGCTGGCCGAACTGGGGACAAAACGTAAAATTGCGAGCGTCGTACCGGGATTTCCGACAGCCCTGTCCGTGGCGCTGGAATCGGATCTTATCGCCATGATACCCGCACTCTATTTACTCAATCAGCAGGTAACGGACCAGGTACATGTTTTCGAGCTGCCGTTCAAAAGCCGTCGTATTACGGTATCGCAGATGTGGCACCCAAGAATGGAACGCGACCCCGGTCACCGCTGGCTGAGAGAGCAAATTCTTGCGATATGCGGTGTGGGGAGGTCAGTCATGACTAAGGAGCCTGTATAGCGATTGCTATAACATCAATTTATATTAAATGAATAATTCAATTCATTGATATTTAATATAAAATACATCAAGCGAAGTAGCGGTGTAGTAACTAAATTGAGATGCCCATCTCTGACCAAATAGACATGTCCGCGCTACCGTCTCGCCACAGCGATCGCTGCTTTCATGAGACTCATGACGGCATACGGAACGGCAATTTTCTCAATGAGCGATGTGAACAGACTCACGATCGAAGTCTCCATACTTCGATAGACCGTTTATGTTCTTTCCGCGAGACCTAATCGGAAGCCCTCGTGGTACCTTTAAATTAACAATTAACGATAAATAAAGGACAGCTTCCCTGTCCTTTATTCTTTTTTATTCAGCTTTGCTTTCGCGCGATCGCAATACCTCGCCGACCACCGGGGCGGCGGTAAACGCATTTGGCCATCCCGCGTAGAACGCCGCCTGGGCGACTACTTCTCCGGCCTCTTCAGCCGAAAGCCCATTATCCATGGCTCTGTTCAGGTGGTAGCCAATCTGCGCGCTCTGTCCGGCGGCGATTAACGCGCTGACCGTCACCAGACTTCTGTCGCGGGGCGTAAGCGCGGGCCGTTGCCAGAGGTCGAGAAACAGCGGGTCGGCGGTAAATTTAACCAGGCCAGGCGAAATGGGGCCGACATTTTTTTCCACGGTCTCTGCACGCTGTTTCTCTACCTGTTCATTGAGTGGCAGCAGCGTTGGCGAGGCGGCGGGCAGGGCCTCTGCCGTGATGCCGCGGGCTGCAAAGATCGCTTTGGTCACGCTGACGGCTGACATTGCATTGGGCCAACCTGAGTAGAACGCCAGATGGGTAATGATCTCTGATACTTCCGCTGGCGTCACGCCGCTATCGAGCGCAACGGCAATATAGTGCTTCAGCTCGCCTGGCTGGTTGCGGGCAATCAGCATGGCTACGGTCACGATGCTACGGTCCCTGGGCGAGAGGGCTTCGCGTGTCCACAGATCTTCAGTAATTGCTTCTCGACCAAAGCGTGCCAGCGCCGGTGAGACCGCGTGAATATCAGCGTCCACAAGGGTGGAGGGGGTAATTTTCATCATAGCTTCATCTCTTTGTTCGTTGGCATAAGTAAAATCAGACAGCACAAGCGACAAGGCTGCCGCGGCAATCACGTTTTTCATGTTTTATTCTCCCTGCTGAACAGGACAGAGGGTTACCGCGTCCACACCTGATGATGGTCTTTGGCTTGCGGCGTGTTTTGCGCCATCACGCCTGTGAGAACGTGCGGCTGGTAGGCCTCTTCCAGATAGCGGATCTCCTCAGAACTGAGCCGCAGGTTCACGGCGCTGACCGCACCGTCAACATGGTGCTTTTGCGTGGCGCCGACCACCGGGGCGGTGACTTTAGTCAGCAGCCAGGCCAGCGAGATTTCGGTCATGGAGACCTGATGCCGTTCGGCAAGTTCGGCGACGCGCGCAATAATGATCCGATCCTGCTCTGCCGTGCCGTCGTATTTCCCCCGGGCATAATCATCTTCCACCGCTCGCCGCGTGTAGCCTTCTAAACGCGAGAGACGGCCGCTGGCCAGCGCGCTATAGGGGGTCATGGCGATATTATCTTCTGCGCACAGCCCGAAGAGTTCTCGTTCGTCTTCACGCATAATCAGGTTGTAATGGCTTTGCATGGAGACAAAGGGCGTCAGCCCTTCGCGTTCAGCAAGGGCGTTCGCCTTCGCCAACTGCCAGGCATAGCAATTGGAAATGCCAATCGCGCGCACCTTGCCGGCGGTCACGGCGGCGTGCAGCGCCTCCAGCACGTCGATAACCGGGGTGTTGTGATCCCAGATGTGGTAGATGTAGAGGTCGATGTAGTCCATCCCGAGGTTTCGCAGACTCTGGTCAAGCGAGCGGGCTATCGCCTCTTTTCCGCTGATCCCCTCGGCTATCTGGGCAGCGGTTCGTGGCAGAAACTTGGTGGCCAGCACCACCTCCTCGCGTTTTGCCATCTCCCGCAGCGCCCGGCCACCGGCCCGATAACCGGGGCGAGCAGAACAACAGAGGTCAGCGCAGCCATGATCCTGATGGAATCCTTTTCATCAAAGGCCTCCTGTATTGATACATAACCCACGGTGGAGATGAAGCAGATACTGGTTCCCTGTATAAAACGGGCAATAAAATACTGTTCGATCGAGGTGACAAACAGCATGCTCAGGCATGCCAGGGCAAAGATGATTGCACCAGTGAGCAGGACGGGGCGGCGACCAATCCGGTCGGAGAGAGGTCCCAGGAGCCACTGGAGCGCCAGTCCGCCTGCCATATACAAACTGACTGATACTGGAGCCAGCGTAACATCCGCCTGTAACTCATTTATAATGTTAATGACGCCCGGCTGAATAAGGTCCGTTGTCAGGTAGGCTGAAAAATCGTAGATGATCATCGCCAGTGGAAATAATAGTATGCTGCCATACCTGCTAAGGCTCCCCAAAAATGGCTTCATAAACGGGTTCTCCGTTTTTATTATTGAATGGTTATTATCAACTTAGATCGTGCAGTTCCTTATCCATCGCAGGAGTCAGTCTGAGATCAAGAAATGCTACCTCCAATCCCTTGCGCTGAGGTGTACAACACATGATGCCCGTTTTGACAGGGCCCGTAGGGAAATGGCATAAGCGAAGTAATGGCCAGTGCTGTCCATCTGAGGAGTACTGCAGTCGTAACGCATCTTTTTTACGGGTCAGACGCAGCCAGAATTCCTTCGGATCCCCAGGAAAGAGTCCTGTAGCCCAGTCGGAATATCCCTGCGTGAGTACACTCCCGATTGCAGGTGCTCCATCGTTGAATTCGATGCCAGCTTTGAGCCAGTGCTGTTCGTCAGAGATAATCATAATTCCGGCCTGGTCATAGAGTGTGGTGAAGTCTGCACGGATCCTGACCTGAAAAGTAAAATCACCTGTTAAATCAGTAGTGTAGACGTGGCCGGTAAAACGCTCAAATCCGTACCAGGTACGGCACCAGAAATCAGTATGCTCATCTGTGATTACCGACAGGGCGTTATTTTCGTAGCACCATACGGCGGGCTCATTGAGCCATTCAAACTTGCAACTCATCATTGTTCTCCTGTCATTCGGAACGCAGCTAAAATGTCAGCTCCATCTCAAACTGGCATAACGGTTCAGCCTGATAACCCGCCGTAGTAAATAATGGTGCCAGCGTTTCTGGGATAGCGGCTGATGTACCTATGCCAGGCCATCTGGCATTGATTTTCTTCAGCATTGTTTTAGCCCGTCCCTGGTAACGATACGCCGGTTCAACAAACAGACAGCGGATCTGAGGTTGGCCCATGAACTCCGCGACAGCACACCATGCATGTTCGTTATCCCTGAGGATGTCGCAGGGAATAGTCAGGAGCGGCAGGGGACTGGCCAGCCAGGGAAGATCATCATCTGGCGCAGACCAGACGGTACGCAGGAAGTCGTCAACAGTCCTGGATTCCATATCCCCTGAAGGTATTTCCAGACGAGACTGTGGATCTCCCCGGTATTTACACAGATGTCGGCGTACCTGAAAACCGAGCGCGTGATAGAGAGCGATGGCCCGGGTATTTCCGCGCATCACTTCCAGCCTCACGCTGGATAACTTTTTCTCTTTTAAGGAGGTAAACAGAGGAGCAAGCATCTGTTTTGCCAGTCCCTGGCTCCGGTACTCGGGCAACACACCAAATGCCGCAAGACGTGCCTTGTCCATTCTTCGGGTTACGATGGCAATTGCCGCCGGGTTATCATTGACCAGCCAGACAAAGGAGTCTTCAAGGCTCAACCCTTCGGAAATGAAACGTGACGCAAACATTTCCGGGGGCAACGCAAACGGTGTCAATGATTCATCAAAGCTGTCTGCAAGAATACGGCACAGCTCCGTAATGCTGCATTCGATGGCTGGTACCGGAATAACGGTCATAGATAAAGCTCTCCATTGCGGTTACCGGGAGCTACAGGGGGAAAATATGCACCCTGTTTTCTCAGGCAGTGAAGCTGATTTTTACAGAGCGGGCACTGCGATCGCCCTCACCATGGTAAACAGCTTCGATATTGTTACCGTCCGGATCCAGAACAAAAGCGGCATAGTATCCGGGATGATAGGTTCGTTCGGCAGGTGCGCCGTTATCACGTCCGCCATGATTTAGTGCTGCGTGGTAAAACGCGTTCACCGATTCACGGTCTGCGGCCTGAAAGGCCAGATGGTGCCGTCCTGTAGGCACTCCGCCAGACTCCGAACTTATTACTGACGAAATGACCAGTTCGTCAGCCCAGATATAATCGTCATCGGTAATAACCATGGGGATCTTAAGTTCCGCCAGAACAGCAGTGTAAAACGTTTTGCTTGCGGCAAAGTCGTTTACCACGAGCTGGATATGGTCGATAAGTCTGCCACGATGCAGCGTATAGTTATCCATGGTTCATTTCCTTATTCAGATTCTGTCAGTCAGGTCTTTACCTGTGAAACTCAACAGAGGCACAACTCTACGTAATGCTTGTGTTGTTGAAAAAAAATACGTTAAGTTTTGTGCTCTGAACCCGACAGATATCAGAAAATCATTCCAGATTTGGTCTTTGTACAGAAATTGCTATTCCGTTATTCGCTTATGACCAGGCTCTCAATTGTCAGTTGTAATATAACGAGCAGGGATGAGATAAGAGCAAGCCATTTTACGGGGCGTAGTTTACGTTCAGGTATAGAGAGCGTGTGGAGTATGGCATGACGCTTCATTTTATTGAGTGGCATGCTGCCTCCTGAAAAGAGCCCCCTGCACAGGCTGCTAAACAATGAAAAAAGAATCATTCCACAACCAAGGCACTTATGAGTAAGGTTAATTGCCGTGGAGCTAACGTAACGGTCGAGGCGGTAAAAACAAGCCACAAGTGGCTAACCGTTTTCCTACCGAATTGACAGCGTCCTCCTGTAGAACTGTTCGTTTGTTAGCCAGAACAGGTTAACGGATAAAAACGGTATATCCATATCAAATAAGAGGTTGTTTAGCGTTTATTTAAAAAATACTAATCGAATAATGCGCGCTCGAATAATAACAAATTCGGAACTATCCAGAAATGCTAATTAATAGGTGCTTATGAGAACTGGAGAGATAACTCCTTCTGATGAGCCACAATGCAGTCTCATCCCGGTCAGGAGATTCTCAGGTTTAATAAGCATGATTAACCAGTACTGTAATGATGGCTCAACGTAAGACGCGTCAGTTTGCTGTTGACTCTCCTGTAAGGTAAGACTGTAAGGTCCACTTATTCATTCAGGGAGATAGTTACATGTATCAAATAGGGCTGTTTTCAAAGATCTGCCGTGTGACGATAAAAACGCTTCATTACTATAATGAAATCGGTTTACTTGTCCCTGCCTATATTAATCCTGAGAATGGTTATCGATTTTATACTTCTGATCAATTAATGAAATTCCATCAGATTGCGAGTTTACGTCAGCTTGGATTTACAATAACTGAAATAGTTACTCTTACTCAGGATGAAAATTCCTACCATATAATTGAACGGCGACGCCTTGAAATACAGAAACAAATTCGAGACATGAACGATATGCTCTCCCGAATTAACCACTATCTGCAACATAAAAAAAAGGAAAGAATTATGTTATATCAAGCTGTTTTGAAAGAGATCCCGGAATGTATTGTTTACTCCAAGCGTTTCATTGTTCCTGATTTTTCCTCTTATATCAAATTAATTCCGCCTATAGGACGAGAGGTTATGAAGGCAAATCCAGGTTTAACCTTAACTACCCCGGCTTATTGTTTCACTCTTTATCATGATAAAGAGTATAAAGAGAAAAGCATGGATGTGGAGTTCTGCGAAGCTGTTAATGATTTTGGTAAAAATGAAGGAAATATTATTTTCCAGATAATCCCTGCCATAACAGCTGTAACTGTAATACACAAGGGACCATATGATTCATTAAGAAATGCTTACATTTACCTTATGCAATGGGTTGAAGACAATGGTTACTTGTTAACAAATTCACCAAGGGAAAGCTACATCGACGGCATCTGGAACAAACAAGACTCCGCAGAGTGGATGACTGAAATACAGTTCCCTGTAGAGAAAGTTTAATCGAAATGCAGGCTGGCCCGGTTAAGGGCCACCTGCTGATAATCATTCAGATTGGAAATTCCCAGGCTGGCATTGTCGTCAGGTAACATTTTGCCTGCTTTTGTGCCCGACTTTTTGCCAGCAATCAAGGCAACCCTGTATCGCCTATGACCAGTGTTTAAGATTGCCGTTGCTGTCGCTGCAGTACGCACAATATTTATCACTGGCACTTTGTGCATCGGTTGAATACATCGCCATTCCGCAGGCCTGATTAAACCACTTGTGCTGTGTCATCATATGCTCCTTCAGTCAGTTGATTGTCTACTAAACATACAAACTTACTGCATGGTCTTTAACGGGTCAGATCAACAGCTCCTGATGGAACGGAACCACTATGAACATTGATTGAGCTCATTTACCCGATAAGCGCTATTTTGATAGGCTCGACTTAACTCGTTGACCATTTACAGGATTGTAACGTTGGAAATCTTTTTTTAACCCACTGAAAAGTATCTCTTAAATATTTTTCATACATAAAAATTCATGGTCCGTTCAGTACGGATCCGATTTTGTATGGGTTAAAAAAGGTACGTTATGAAAGTTACATGGACCGTCACGCCTGTGGGGTATCAGTGCATCGCGAAGCGGTGCCCTTCATGCAAAATTAAACGGGACTTCACGCCGTCAGGTGCTTTTCGGGTTAATTCTCAAAAGAAGTTGCTGGATGTATGGAGTATCTATAAATGCACACACTGCGATTACACCTGGAATATCTCCCTGTTTTCTCGTCTGCACGTCAGCAAAATTGACCGCCAGCTTTATCATCGGCTGATGAGCAACGATGCCGCCACGGTTCAACATTTTGCCTGTGATATCGCGACGCTGAAGCGGAACAACGCCGAGCTATCGGGTCGGCCTGATTTTCACGTTCAGGAGCGCTGGCCGTTAAGCATCACCGCCCACCAGCGGATCCACGTTAGTGTCAGGATCTCTCGTTCATTCCAGGTAAGTCTGCTGTCGATTTTGAAGCAGCAGCTCATGCTGAGCGCTGGTGAGATTCAGAGAAGGGTGGAAGCAGGGCAGATCGGCGGCGTTACGATGAAGATGCTTAAATCGAGAAAGCTGAAGGCTGGGGATTATAAGTTCCAACTATCTCTGGATGCGTTGTATGCCAGACGAAGGATCACTCTGAAACAACGATGAAAGTAAGAAGCTCACCTTGAGGTTGTTGGTATATAAATATCGTGGCCTTTCAAAGTAGTGAACAAAATACCAATAAAAAAGGTGAGCTTCAGCTTTTAATCATCAATCACCACTATCTGGATAGGCCTCCAAACAAAGTAAGAGAGGAGAAGGCTAAACTTACTCGCCTACTCAGGTAACAAGAGCGCTTTGTTAGCAGTACGCTCAACGCTGTAAATTCCAGAATGGCATTTTTTACAATGCTTGTTACCGACGTAATCTTCACTACAAAGAACGCAGAACCAGTGGGTAGGCGGGCTGGTCGAGGTATCGATCGCATAAGTGATCTGCCGCAATTTTTTAATACGGGCAGCTTCCTTCTCCATTGGGTCCACCCAGGCGCACTTCATTAGTTTATGGTGAGATATCGAGTGCTGAATATGCTCAAACCAAGGGCCTTCTTTCTCATCCCCTTTATGTAATATTAGCCTGCAGCCACAGCTGGCGCATGTCCAGTGCTCGTTGGTATTGGAGGCTTCAGCGGCTTCCTTAGCAGTGACATACTTGTTGTATATGTTGTTTGCCAGAAAGCATTTCAGTATGCGCATCCCGTCACCTCCGCAGTCTGGTCTGCTGCACTGGAGTGCGCCCGGCTGTAATCACCGGTGCGGCAGGTCATGCAGTACCGTTCGCCGTAGTAATCGCTGTCGCAGCCAGAACAGTGCCATTCGGCCTTGCGCACCAGCGGTAAGACATCCGGCACATAGCGACGCAGCATGCGCACCCGCCTGGCTTCCTTAGACTCAGGGCGTACATAGGGACAATGGTGGCGTCCGTTCTCCGTCAGGTTTTCCCATGTGTGCTCAAACCACGGGCGGTTAGTACCCCATTCAGGATGGAATAACAGAGCGCTGCCGCAGAGGTGGCAGGTGTAGCGGTCATAAGGGTGAAGCTGTGCAGTGGTTGCGCCCGTGAGACGCTGATTGCCGTCAAGGCCGATAAAGGATTTGGCGTATATCGTCATAGTATTAGTCCTTTGCCGTATGACGCGCAGAGCTAAGCCGTCCCGAGGAGGGCAGCAGTGGAGGTCATACGACTGGTGGTGTTAAATCAAATGGGGAATGTGATTGCGTTCGACAGGTTATTGACGGGACTGTGCAATGCGTTGCTGTAGCCAGGCTTCCACTTCGCTCTGAAGCCAGCGAGAACTTCTGCCCAGCTTAATGGGCTTTGGGAACGCCCCGTCTTTAATCAGTTTGTAGAACCATTTGTCCGTTAAGCCAGTGAGTTGTGTGATAAACGCCATATCGACAAATTTGTCGGTAAGAAGGCTGGCAGGTGTGGTCATCGTTTTTCTCCTTAAGTGAATGGGAGAAGGAGCCAGGTATGGTGAGCGCAGACTCCTTCAAACGATGTGGCACCGGCGTAATTTTTAACTGGCTTTTCGCCGCCTGCCTGCTGTCCGTGGCGCAGGAATTTTACTCAACTGGCAGATAACCCCCAGGCTTTTCTGTGCCTGCTTGCTGAGGTAGCTCAGGATGTACTGCATACCTCTGCGGCCCCTGGCATCGTCATAAGAGGTCACCCGTTCTCCTCGCACGCGATAATGTTCTTTAGGCTCACAACGGTGCGTGTGTCCTTCTCCCCATGTCACATACTTCCAAGTGTCCCTGAGTGCTTCAAAGACAGTCCAGACCTGGCGATGCTTCTGACCGTTGAGGTAAAACGCGGCGTGGATGTGAAAACCATGCTGTTCAGTTTGTTCCAGTACCCATGCGTAACCCACCAGCCCGTTGATATCCCCGCTGCGTTGAATCAGTAACGTGATATCCGCTACTGTCGAATGAATATCTCCCTGACCATGTGAATCGCTGTCCTGAAGGTAAGAGAAGTCCACCCGTAGCATCAGTAGCTTGGAATAACGCTCAAATAACTGGTCCTGATGTCGTCGTAGCTTTCGGCTCAGGGCTGTGTGCTGAACGTAACTGAGATTGATATCGGTCGTGTCGTGGTAGCTCATGTCTGATTCTCCATGTGAGTGTAATCGTCATGGGAATGGACACTGGCGTCAGTTTTGAAATGGGTGCAGGAGAGCGGTAAGTATCGCGGTACCCTGATGATTGCCGTGCCAGGGCATCGCTCATGGGAGTGGAGGGCTACGAAAGTGCTTCTCTATAAAATATCATTTTATTCCTTAATTAATTGATTTCGGCCCCATGCTCATGCACTTCAAGGAAGGAGCATTTGCTCATCTCATTGCGTTGACCTTGTCGGCACCTTCGCCAATTTTGACCAGATGATTTTTAAATTATCTTACCAACTACAGACTCTTCCCAGGACCTGACTCAGCAGCATAAGAGAGACGAGTCTAAGCCGCTCTTCGTTATACTGCTGTGATAAATAGGCCAGAAAGAGGCGGAGAAGGCAGTTTGCAGAGCATTTTGGGCATAAAACCCAGTATTAACGGCTAATGAAAGTGAGAAAAATAATTAAAAAACGACGATATACATCATAAAAGACGACGATTTATTGTATTAAAATCGAGCCATTTCATACTAAAAAACAAACATGATAAACGTCAAAATTCGTATAGTTTAAGTGTGAGAATTGTGTGATCGGACGAGTGACAATTTCGATGTTGCAGCGAGTTGGGAGGAGCGAGGGATGGCAGGCCTGAAGGATGACTTTAGAGTGTTTGACTTACGCCGGGAAGATCTGGCCTATGAGAGTCCTAACCAAAGGTGGGGGGAAATCAGCCATCAATATTTCTTTGTTGGGTTCGAGCGTCTGGAGGAGGATGAAAGGCCAGATAAGGAAGAAAAATCCAAAGCTAGCTTCAGGATGTTCGATATGCTGGACAAACTTTATCTGAACCAGGCGACCAGCGATGGGCAAGAGTTTAGAAGACCGAAGATGAAGTTTCGTGATTCTCAGCCAATCCACAGCGAACAGTTAGAGAAAAAGTGGAGAGATGCGCTTTTAAAAGCGATATCTGATAAAGAAAAGGCATTATCTTATCTCTGCGAGAACTATCGGAACGTTGTAAGAAAGCATCGTCAGGTTGAAATGTTGACTCTGAGTTTCTATTTACCTCTTGATAAAGGGGAGAAGATGCGGAACATACGGATTAAAAAAGATGACTCTCGTTTCAGACTACAACTCGCTGAACTTGAACGACGCTTTACCTTGATGAGGAAAAGGATAAATGCGGATCCGCTTTATAAAGCCGCCTGTGGTTATTCGCGAGTGATACTGATAAATGCTAGATTTGAGCCTTTCTATCTGGTGAATTTCTTTTTCAAAAAGCATCCAGACAGTCGGATAGACAGCTTTGTCTCATTAGACATTTACAGGAAATGGGTGCAATCGGGTAAGAAAGAAAACAAATCTGGTGAGCAGGTTGGATATTATTGCTTTAAGGATGCTTCCCGGCCACCTGTTCCAGAAAACAGTGGGCTATTTATTCGCAGGCCAGACCGAGTAACCGATGTTGGTCAATTTTCAGACCCAATCTCGTTGGTCTTATCAGAAGAAAGGAAATTCGAAAACAACCGCAAAGATTATCTGGCTTTCTTTCGCCTTCAGGCCCAAATCTATAATGTTATTCCAGGTGCACGAACCCTGACATGTTCTGACAATTTTACCTACATCAACGCAGCCGAGAAGAAACGCAGAAAAGCCAAAAAAGAAGACCTGAAGAAGAAATCCAAAACAGCATTCCCTATCACTGAAACTTCAGCTGTACCCGGAAATGATCTCTATGATAAAGAGGGCTCTCCCGAGTTGCTTTACCTGTTCGACGAATTTAATGATGACCTGCCTTCAAACCTTGAGGAGCATGTCTACGGGATTTTAAAAGAGGAGAAGCCGTAACAATACTTTGTGTGGCAGTTGAACGACGTCAGAAAATGAACCAGTGGCTATGGTTTCTCAGGCAAATGCGGTACATAGTTGCAAACTTAAACAGCCACCAGGTATCATTCAAGTCATGTTACTGGATAGTTCAACGTCTGCTATGAGCGAAGAGCGGACATTATGCTGCATTCATTAGATGAATCCCAAAGGGTAATAGTTGGTAGCTGAACATGAGGAACTTGCTAATAATAATTGGCTGGTTAAATCCCCGACATTATTAAAAGATTATGTGAAAAAATCAAATACACTCTTTTAGAAATCCTACTTTATCTGCCTGTTTTTTACGATAGACTATGAGGATAGTCAGGAATGTAGTCATTCAATAAAAACGCTTTATTATATAACGCATATGGAGAGAAAATGACTTTAATATTAGCAATGTTTTTGTTCTCCCTTACCATGTCAATTTCTCCAGGGCCAGTCAATATGGTCATTATATCATCTGGAGCGAGCTATGGATTCAGAAGAACTTTCCCATTCGTCTCAGGTGCTACAATAGGATTTACTCTATTACTTATAGTCATTGGTTTTGGGTTCTACGCTTCCATTGAGAAATATCCACTTTTCTTCAAATATCTCAACGTGGCTGGCTCAGCTTTTATAATATACATAGGTTATAAGATAGCATCATCAAGATCTGAGTTATCATTAACAAAATCAGAGGCGCCTAGTTTCACTCAGGGTTTTTTACTTCAATGGCTCAACCCAAAAGCCTGGATTGCCTGCGCATCCGGAGTGGTATTATTTTCTGAACCATCAAATAACACTTCGTTAATAATCTTCATAATAATATATTTTATCGTTTGCTACCTCTCTTTAGCTGCATGGGCTGTCCTTGGAAAGAACATCTCAACATTGCTTAATAGCATTGGACGCATCCGTGCATTTAATTTCTGCATGGGTGGGATACTGATTACCACTGCCTTCTACATGTTTCTGGCTCAATAAGCCACTTTCCCTTACTGGCTGGAATTGATCTTTTACATTATTGAAGCCTTAAATTAATCATAATATTTTGAATTCAAAGGAGTTGTAAATATTATTAATTAACGTGTAAGCGACACTGTTGGTAGATATATTAGAAGGCCAGGTTGCATAGACTTTTAGTGGTTCCAATGACCAGTCAGGGAGAACCAACTGTATTTCATCTCGCTTAATATCCTCTTTGCTGAGATAGCAAGGAGGGGCTGCGATTCCAACCTGATGTTTTGCTAGAGTGTAGGCAGCCTCGACATTATCAACGTACACCGTTGGCGTATACTTAATTAAAGCTATCTCTCCATTTTTGTGCCTGAACTCTCGACTGCCCTTCAGCATGCTCAGACCAATCCAGGGCATTTTTTCTAAGTCATTAGGATGGTTGATAGGCTGATAATTGCTAAGAAGTTTCTTTGAAGCAACAACGTGTCGGGGTAATACAAAAAGATGCCGTGCTTTGAGTGTGCTGTCGGGCAGTTCGCCAATTCGAAATGCAACATCTATACTATCGGCAATAATATCTTTACGAGTGTCGCTATAAGAAATACTCAGGGAAACGTCCGGATGTTCCTTTATAAATCCTGCAAGATGACGAGTAAAAACACTATTTATAAAAACTGCAGGAATTGACAGATTCAGCTTATTACTTGTTGAAATAGAACGCTGTTTAAACTCGATAAACCCCTTTTCATACAGTTCTAGCATAGAGTTTGCAGTTTCGAGCAAACTTGCCCCATCATGGGTCAGCGATAATTTTCGCGTGTTTCTGTATAGCAAAGCACTTCCCAGATTTCTCTCCAGCTTAGACAGATGTGTGCTTGCTGTCGCGGTAGTGAGCCCTAAAGCGTCTGCGCCACCTGAAATCGATCCAGCTTGTACAATTTTTGCAAAAACAATCAGGTAACGGATATCATCAATCATTACTATTCCTGAGTTCACTCATTAACTTTAAGCGTGAGAGTTGTTCTATCAGCCATAAAACTATCATGTTTTTATTTACCGCCAAAGTTCCTTTTTTTATCGAAGATTCCCAAAGTTGGAAACCTGAACATTGAAAAATATAATTAGTAATGAGAGGTAATGACCTGCTCCCCGCAAACTAACATAGCACGATGTTAGCAATGTCCGCTCCTGGCACCTAGCGGACAGAAAGCAAGGTCCCAAAGTCCGCTATGAGCGAGAAGCAGAAATTGCCGCTAAAAAGCTGACTACCGATACCGTGTCGATTCATATCAGCCAGGATGAGACTGTTCCACTTATATCTCTTGGCCTAAGGAACAACTAAGTCAGCCTGTTTAAAGTGCAATCACCATTCGGCTTTACAGGACTGCAACATGCTAACTGACTCCAGAACCTCATGGCTCAATAAAGTGCCTGAAGTGACGCTTTTCTTCTGGCTCATCAAAATGATGTCCACTACCGTGGGCGAAACGGCTGCCGATTTTCTGAATATGGATCTCGGCTGGGGATTGACCAACACCACTGTGCTTACCGGGGGATTATTCGTGATTGCACTGGCTCTCCAGTTGCGGGCCACGCGCTATGTCCCGGCACTTTACTGGGCAACGGTGTTGCTAATCAGCGTGTTTGGCACGCTGGTGACCGATAATCTGACCGACCGCTTTGGCGTGCCTCTGGCTTTCTCCACTGGTTTGTTTGGTGCGTTTCTGAGCCTGACCTTTGTACTCTGGTTTAACGAAGAGAGAACGCTGTCAATCCACAGTATCACTACCCGCAAACGTGAGCTGTTCTACTGGGTAGCGATCCTGTTTACCTTTTCACTAGGCACCGCTGCGGGTGACTGGGCGGCGGAAGGCCTGAATCTTGGTTATTTCAACGCTGCCACACTCTTCGGCGCATTGATCCTTCTGACCGCTCTCGCCTTTTATCTGTTCAGGGCGAACAGCGTGGCCTGCTTCTGGATTGCTTATATTCTGACGCGTCCATTTGGTGCCTCTTGCGGTGATTTACTGTCGCAGTCCCCGGTAAACGGCGGTGTGGGTTTGGGCACGACTGGGACCAGCATCCTGTTTTTGCTAACCATTATCAGTCTGGTTGGCTACCTGACTTTTCGCAATAGCATGGAAATACAGGAGAAATAGCCGCAAATTGCTCAGGGCGGTTCTTGCGTTTATGCTTACTCAGGCGCGGCCAAACGGGTTATTAAAACGATGAGAATTTTACTGGTTGAAGATGATCTGATGGTGGGGAATGCGATGGTGGATTCGCTGCGCGATGCCTCGTATGCTGCGGATTGGGTTCAGAATGGCAATGATGCTGTGACCAGTTGCCTGACACAGCATTACGACATTGTTATTCTCGACCTTGGGCTACCCGGCCAGGATGGCTTCAGCGTCCTGAGTGCATTGCGCCGTAAGGGCTCCTCCGTGCCGGTAATGATTGTCACCGCGCGGGATGCCCTGCCAGACCGTTTACATGGGCTGGATAGCGGTGCGGATGATTATCTGATCAAACCGTTTGAGTTCAGCGAACTGCTCGCACGAATCCGCGCGGTGCTGCGTCGGCATAATGGCAATGGTGAACGTCTGTTGAGTAACGGGGTTCTAAGCCTGAATCCGGTCAGCCATGAAGTATGTTTGCTTGCCAGCGATGAACGTTTTTTACTCTCTAACCGCGAATATGCTCTGCTGGAAGCGCTGATGCGGCGGCCGGGAGGCATTCTCTCCCGTAGCGATCTGGAAGAGCGCATTTATGGCTGGGGCGAAGAAGTAGAAAGCAATGCCATAGAGTTTTTCATCCACGCGCTGCGTAAAAAACTGGGCAAGGATGCCATCAAAAATGTCAGAGGCGTTGGATGGCTGGTTTCCAGAAGCAAGTGATAAATTCCCTGAAGTTTCGGCTCTCGGTAGCCCTGAGCATCGCCATTTTATTTACTGCCATCATTTCCTGCGGCCTCACCTTCTATTTTGCACTAGACGAAGCCCACGAACTGCAGGACAACACCCTCACTCAAATCGCCAGCGTGCTCCAATACAACCCGGACATACAGAATGCTATCCAGTCCCTGGATAGCGATAAAGATTCCCGCGTGGAGGTTGAGTTCATCTCCGCAAACGGCAGTGCTTTGCAGCCCCGAGGGTTCACCTTTCAGTTGGCTCCCCCCATACGCGAAGGCTTTCAGGACGTTAATGCCGGCGGAGAGTCGTTTCGCGTACTGGTCCACCGTCTTTCACCCATGCTGCTGGTTGCCATTGGTCAGCAACGTGACGTACGTGACGAAATCTCGTTTGAAAGCGCACTGCGCACGCTGATCCCTCTCAGTCTCCTGTTGCCAGTATTGTTGCTGGTCGCGACTGATCTGATCCGTAAAGCGTTTCGCCCCGTTTCACGCCTTGCCGATGAGGTACATCAGCGTGACGAACGTGATTTAACGCCGTTCACCGAAGATAACATACCCGATGAGATCCGCCCGTTTGTCAGCGGTATCAATAAGTTGTTGCATAAAGTGGATGAAGCAATGCAGACGCAGAAGCGTTTTATCGCCGATGCGGCTCATGAGTTACGCACCCCGTTAACGGCACTGTCGCTGCAGGCGGAGCGGTTGTCGGCCAGCGCAATGTCGCCCGAAGCGCAATCCCGTCTGAACAATCTTCAACAAGGGTTAAGCCGAACCAAAAAATTGTTAGACCAGCTTTTGCTGCTTGCCCGTGAACAGCAAAACACCTCGCACGAAAGCCATCAGCCACTTCACATTCCGCTGCTGTTCAGGGAGGTGATTGAATCCCTGTACCCACTGGCGCTTGAAAAAAATATCGATATCGGCGTACTGGAAACCGACAGTGCCAGTCAGCAGGTTATCACTGACAAACACACACTCATCATTGCCGTAAAAAATCTGGTGGAAAATGCTATCCGCTACATCCCTGAAAACGGGCAGATTGATCTCAGCGTGACGGTAACGCCGCACGAAGCAGTTATTAATATTGAAGATAACGGCCCCGGAATTGCTGCTGCCGAAAGGACGCGTGTGTTCGACGCATTTTATCGGCCCGAAGGCATGACCCAGCCCGGCTCCGGGCTGGGTTTATCGATAGTCAAAGCCTGCGTCACCCGCCTGGGCGGCGACATCACATTGCTTCCTGCCCGCCAGTTTCCCTCGGGTGTTCTGGCTCGCATCGTCCTGCCACTGTGCTCTGTTCGATGACATGCAGATGAAAACAATGTTCTTACTTGGGATCGTTTTTATTCTGCTGATATTCTGCCAGCACTCCGACCTCTGCCAGGATGCTGCACATTATTTGCAGGAGATGATTTTTTACTTGAGCCACCGGTTTTATGAGACGATAATTTAAGTAGCTCACAGCTGGTCTCATAGTTTATGCTTTGAGCATGTAGATGCATGATTTTACGGTCTGTCCGGAAGAAGTAGTTACTTCTACTGGTACCCGTTCATACTCAAAACCTTCGAACTCATCGAGTATGTGCCAGTGAAGATGCAAATTTTCTGACGTGAAAATAAAACCCTGTACACGATTACCGGAATCATCCAACACGATCCCCGGATATCCCATCTCTGTACCCCAACCTTTATCTAATAACGAACCACCCACGTGGCCTTCCTGCCATGTCCCCCCAATCTTTTCAAGAATATGAGCATTAGGTCGGCCAGGCCCCAGGGTCCCGTAAACAAACAAGCTTTCCATCATTCCTCCGATTGTCGCAAAGCCAATGTGAATGTTCAGTGTGCTAATTTTGATTTTCGGACTCAGGCCTGACAAATCATTTGTTCTCACAATACGCGTGATTTAAAATCACACGTATGATATTTGATCGCCTCCCCCCATTGCAGACTCTGCGTGCTTTTGAAGCCACAGCACGTCTCTCTAGTATGACACTGGCTGCAACAGAGCTGCACGTAACGCATGGCGCGATAAGCCGGCAAATCCGGAAGCTTGAAGAGCATCTGGGGTTAAAACTATTTTTCAGGCTGACCCGACAGATAATACTGACTCAGGAAGGTGCTGAATATCATCGCATTGTTACCCGCCTTCTGAGTGAGTTAATGATGGAATCTGAGCGTCTGCGCGGAAGGAACCCTGCCAAAAGTTTACGTGTCAGTACAACGGTTTCATTTGCCAGCAAATGGTTGGCACCCCGTCTGAGCCGCTTCAGGCAGAGATATCCAGAATTTGATATTCAGCTGGATGTTACTGACAGTAATGTGGATCTAAATGATGGTCAGGTAGATGCAGCCATTCGTTACGGTCTTGGCCATTACCGCGACGTTTCGTATGAGCGTATCTTCGATGAAACAGTTACTCCCGTCTGTAGCCCGGGTTTTCTTAAAGAACATAATGGTCTGACAGAAATTAAGGAGCTTTCAAACTGCATTCTTCTTCATGAATACAGAATGCTGGCGAACTGGGAGGCATGGTTTGAAATGGCCGGAGAAAAAAATTTTTGCTGCCATCATGGCCCCTTATGGACCCTTGGCAGCATGGCGACTGAGGCCGCTATACGTGGCGAAGGTGTGGCTCTTGGACGCAGTGTTCTGGTTGCAGATGATGTAGCAGCTGGAAGGCTTGTTGTTCCGTTTCCGCAATACAAACTCAAGGCTGAGCGGGGATATGATTTAGTTTATCGCTCGGATAATCAGGATTCATTTAAAATACGAATTCTGAGACAGTGGCTCTCTGAAGAAATGAGCTTGCTGGACGATTCAATGACCATCTAAAGATGGTCTGCTTCCGGCATGCAGCGGACAGCCTGGTTGGTCATCAGAGCTACCATTCGCGAGGTGCGGTCATAGATATACTGGGAGAAAGCAGTAGGATAATTAACCTGGTTCAGCACTTCTCAATTACCCATTAAGGCGTGCCTTAAGCCCTCGTTCGGTCTGGCAGTACTCCTCGGATTGCTCACTTTTCGCAAGCAAAAATATTACTTTGAAAGTCATAACAATAGTAAAACGGTACAGTTCAGGTCGCTGGCAGCAAAGACGGTTGTCTTAATTGATGGCTACAGATTCTTTTTTGAGAAAGCCAGTGACTTGCTGAATATTCAGAAGCGCATATGACTTTAACTGGTCTACTTTCAATTTTATTAACCAGATATTTGGCGTCTTTGATCGGATGAAGTCTATCGTCCTTGTATATTGGGCTGGTAGAAACAACTTCCGCCATCATATTTAACGGCCCAGCGTGCAGTTTAAGCAGGTATATATCTTTTTTTACCATATATATAACATCGCAAACTATCCATTCCATAGAATCACTCCAGATAAAATGACAACTAAGAATTGACCAACAGAATGTTCCTGTAAAGGTCAGCAACAATCATATAAGATAAATATATGAAACCGGTCACAGTTTTAATCTTTTTCGTACTGATCCAGAGCAGAGTGGTATGTGTTTTTGGTGGCTTCAGCTTGGATTGAAGCAGATTCTATCACAAGGCAGGCAGATAGCAGCATGTCCGCTTTTGGCACAAAGCGGACATTTATTACCTTTAAGTATAGCCTGTCTATTTAACCAATCTTCCAGCTTCAGGCCCGGTACCCTCCCAAACTCTCGCGTATTATTCGTCACCAGTACCGCGCCGACCGCAATGGCATGTCCGGCAATCGCCGTGTCGCTCGGACCGATCGGCGTCCCGGCGAGGAGCTGAGCCATATTTATCTCCGTGGTCGCATCCACCGCTGCGCGATCCCAGGGCAGGACGACATCGAGACTGGCGCAGATAGCGTCAGCCAGCTGCTGCACGTGAAGCGACTGCCAGGGTACGCCAGCCATCATGATGCGCTGTAGATCGGCCTCGCTGCGAATATTCATCAGTCGGCAGTATTCCTGGTTCTCGGCCAAGGAGCCCCCGAGGTCATACCAATTTCCACGGTTCGCCTCTCTGCTGAATTTTTCCGGAACCAATTTCTGTCAAAGTAGGATCAGCTTCTCTGTAATATTAAGTGATTCGGTTAGCTGAGCGTATTGAGGATAAAGTGGCCCGGCATTCTGCTGCGCCTGTTCTGGAGGTACTGGTCCGGAGAGGATGGCCGTTATTGAACTGCTCAGATGAAAGGTTGTGGTTTCACCGTCTGAAAAGCAATAAACTGCAATGCATAACGTCTGATAAAAGTCTGTAATCTATAATCTGTCAGGCAGATAAATATCATCGGACATCTTTCATAAACTGATTGTTTTCAGAGGTAACATGCAGCCTCCCGACCTTCCAGGAAATGAAGAAGAAAGGCTTAAATCGCTTTATGTTACGGGGCTTCTCGATACCCGCGACGATGAGCGTTTTGAACGACTAACCCGCCTGGCCAGACGCATTTTTCAGGTGCCAGTGGCACTGATTAGCCTTCTGGATCGCGATCGTCAGTGGTTGCTGGCATGTGAAGGGCTTGGTATTCGCGAAACCCCCCGTAACATTTCGTTTTGCGGGCATGCCATTCTGCATGAGGGGCCTTTCATCATTCTTGATGCAGCAGCCGATAAGCGGTTCCACGACAATCCCCTGGTCACCGGTGAGCCCTATATCCGGTTCTATGCAGGACAGCCGGTTAGCCTGCCTGACGGCACGGTGGCCGGCACGCTGTGCCTGATCCACACTTCTCCCCGTACCTTTTCAGAGGATGACATTGCGTCACTCCGGGATCTGGCCTGCATTGTCGAGGATGAATTCCAGGCCATAAGCATGGCAATGACGGACAGCCTGACGGGCATTCCCAACCGGCGTGGGTTTTACAGTGCAGGAGAAAAAGTATTCCGCTCGATGAACCAGCATAATGCGACGTTCAGTCTTATCTATTTTGATCTGGATAAGTTCAAGCCGATTAACGATCTCTGGGGACACGCTGAGGGTGACGAGGTTCTTAAGATATTTGCAGCCTCTTTATATCAGCATCTTGAACCGGGAGAAATTGCAGGCCGTATCGGCGGCGATGAATTTGTCGCACTTATTCGGCGAAACGGAAACACCCAGTCTTTTCTGAACGCGCTGAGTGCGAGTCTGGAGTACCATAATGAAACGTCAGGCAAACCCTACTATATCAATTATTCTTTTGGTGAGCTGATTAATAACGCAGACCAGTATGCGACGCTGGCGGAGATGATTGGTAAATGTGACGAAGTGATGTACCTAAAGAAAAAACGAAAAAATCTGTCACAGAAAACAGAACCGTGATACTTCCCTTCCCGGCTGAACTCTGGGCCCGGGGTTCAGGGGTACAGCAAAAAAGCATGATTTTTGATTTAAGAGCGCAGTATGGCTAACCCCAGAATTGGTCTTTTCGAATGTTTTTCTTGCAGGTGGACAGGCAGCTATGAGCGAGTAGCGGAAGCTCACAATTGTTATTACCGCGTAGGATGCATTACTAACGTTGCTATGTGTTAACGAACGGGGAGCGGGTCAAGCTAATCGAAAATGCAGGTCGAACCGATTTCAATTACAGGTCACAACATTTATGCTGCTGCAATTGTTGGCAGAAATAAGTTGGCAAGCTCGATCTCGAAGGGGTGGACTGGAAAAAAAGCTGGTTGAGGTGGATTAAAATGGCTATGGAAGTTCACGGATTTATTATTTCGTCTCCGTTCGTGTTCGTCTGCGATGATAAGGTTTATAGCAGCCAATCGGGAAAAAACTGGACGGGCATATTTAGCCGTTACGGTACGCAAGCCTGGGGGAATGATATCTATGCTTCCCAGCGCGTTGAGCGGGATTGCCCGCCAAATCGTAACGAAGAAGTTCGTTTGGCTTTCCGTGGCGCAGTTATGCGCCACTTCAAGCTGAACTACACTCAAATCGAGGCATTCTTCCAGCGTCAGATCGACGAGGACAAGCAAATCCTGGTCGAAGGAAATTCGGTTAAACGCCATGTGGTTGGCCGTAGCAGCTACAACACAGGCAGTAGCTGCACGACTATATCTGCACCCGCGCCCGCTCCAGCCAAAAAGGAATCCCCCCATCCAGCGCTTAAACATGGTTGCCCAGCAAGTCGCCTGGAAGAATTCCTGACCTGGGAAAAAGCGCACCTTGGGATTTTGAATCGTGTCAAAATGCCCCAGCGCGTTGCCATGTTCCTGGGAACCTGGGAAGAACCGAAAGCGGTCGAACCTGAACCCCAGGCTGAAGAACCTCGGGCCGAACGGTCGCTGGTTGAAGAACGCGAACACAAAGAAGATGTACCCTTCTATGGCCGTCGCCGTCGTGATCAGGGGAAATTCCGTGAAGATGTGATGCTTAACTGCGGTGGCCGTTGTGTCTACACAAATGCCATTGCGGTACGCTGCGAAGCCGCACACCTTAAAGCCCACGCTCGCAAAGGTGGCGCGAGCTTTAAAAACGGTCTGCTGCTGCGCGCTGATATCCACAAGCTCTTTGACGCGGGACTATGCGCCATCGATCCGCGCACGCTTAAACTCTGGTTCGCGCCAGATTTGGTAAAAAAAGACGCAGATCTCGCGGCCATTGATGGGATAACGATGCGCAAAACGCAGCTCCCTATCAACAAAGACAACATCGAAGACCGCTGGGATGCCTTCGTTAAGATCTTGCTGGCATGATTAACTGGTCACAAATGTCCACTCCTGGCACGAAGCAGACCCACATAACTAATTCACTAGCCTTCATTCAGTGTTCGCTTAAACCGATCGTCAGAGCTGAGATCTAAAATTTAGTCAGTTATATATCATCTTAATGAATTCCTTTACCTTTCTCTTCAACAGGCCATCTCCACCGGATGGCCTTTTTTATCCAGAGGCCAGCATGAAACATCTCTCGGGCTACGCCCTTATCCGCCGTCACCTGCGGCGCTATCCACGCTCACTACGACAACATTTGCTGAAAGAACTCAATCAGCTCGTCACGTACGAACCCGTGATTGGCATTATGGGTAAAACCGGCGTCGGTAAGTCCTCGCTGTGTAACGCGCTGTTCCGCAGTGAAGTCTGCGCAGTCAATGCGGTGGAAGCCTGCACCCGTCAGCCTCAACGGGTTCGTCTTCGCTTTGGCTCTCACTATTTGACGCTGATTGACCTGCCTGGTGTAGGAGAAAGCCTGCAACGTGATGATGAGTACCGCGAACTTTATCAGGAACTGATGCCACAGCTTGATATGGTGCTGTGGGTGTTAAAGGCGGATGACCGCGCCTTCTCGGTAGAGGAGCAGTTTTATCGGGACGTGTTCGCGCAGTACAGCGGATTGCAGCCGCCGGTGCTATGGGTACTCAATCAGGTGGACAAAACTGAACCGGCAGAGCAATGGAACTGGTCTTCCGCGCAACCCTCAGCGCTGCAGGCTGAACATATTGCTCAGAAACAACAGGCGGTCGCCCGCCAGCTGGGAATTGCAGAGCGTGATGTACTGGTCATCTCCGTCAGGGGGCGTTACCGGCTGTCGCGCCTGGTGGAGGCCATGATTACCCGTCTCCCAAAGCAGACCCGCAGCCCGCTGGTACCGCACCTTCAAACCGGCTATCGCACACAAGTCGTTATCAGCAGCTCCCGCACCGGCTTTGGCGAGGCGGTCGTGGAGGTGATTGACCGCATCATTGATTTGGCCCCGCTGCCGCAAGTTGCCCGCTCGGCTCTTCAGGCCGTGACGCATACCGTGGCCCGCGCCGCCCGCACGATCTGGTCCTACTTCTTCGGTTGACTTTCTCCGTACGTCCCACATTTCGATAAGTTTTTTCGTTCATACACGATCGAAATTCTCGATCGACCCGATCGGATATCTTCATTATCCAGGCGAAAAAACCGCTTATAAAATCCCCTGGCAGACATTCACTGAGTAAGCGCGACAGCGCACCTGTCGCATCACAAGGAGCAAATATGAACATGTTCTCTGCTGCCGCCGCCGTAATCACATTACTGGCAGGCCTCGTCTCATCTGCGGTAAGCGCAGAAAATGACGCCATCAAAGTCGATATCCAGAAAAGTGGCTGGGAGTGCAATGACTGTGTCTACGTCACTGTGACTGCCCGCACGGAGCGGATTCAGATAAAAAATATCGATGTAAACCGGGGCAAATGCCCGCAGCTGAAGCAGGGCGTGACCACCATTCAGGGTCAGAAGATGGAGGGGTGGTGGCCCAATAAAGACCCGTTCACGCCCCGTACGATGCAGTTTGCTGACAGTCTGACCTGGCGATTTGGCAACACGCTCTGGCAGAAGGGTATTACCTGCAATGTTATTGAAGCCCGGATATTCACTGACCTGGGCGTATTCACTTACAGCTGAAACCATGATGAAAATAAAACAAACGACCCAAAAGATTGTCTCGTTGCTGATACTGGCCTGCCTCGCAATGAGCGCCGATGTGTCTGCGGCACCCGCCGGGAATGAGTCCCGACTAATTACAGATGAGGCCGGATATCTGGTCTGCCATCGGTGTGGCCCGGAACACAAGGACAGCTATCTAATGGCGGAGTATCCTGCGGGCTCGCGGGAGAAATCCGTGAATTATCACCTCGTCCGGGATATGAGTCGCTACACCTTTCTGATGTCTTCGGATGCCCCGGCGACTGCGGCGAATCAGACGCCGGATTTCTGGTACATCGATAAGCAATCATCCACCCCGGCGCTGAACAGCATTGTCTTTGACGACGATAATTCGGCACTGTCATCCGCAGAGCACATCACCGTGACAGAGGCTGACGGCCAGACCCGGCTCAACGTTATCTGGGCGAACGGGAAGCGGAACATCTTCATTCTCGATAATCCTTAAACCCCATCAGATCAGCATCACACCCGACGCCCTGCTCATTCGAGTGGGGCGTTTTCTTTTGTGCCTTCAGATAAGGAAACAACCATGAAATTAGCCAGCCGTTTTGGTGCGGTGAACCTCGTTCGCCGTGACCGCCCGCTCACCCACGAGGAGCTGGCGCACTATGTGCCGAGCGTGTTCAGTGAAGACAAGCATGAATCCCGCTCAGAACGTTATTCATATATTCCGACCATCACCCTGCTTGAAAACCTGCAGCGTGAAGGGTTCCAGCCCTTCTTTGCCTGTCAGACCCGCGTGCGGGACCCCAGCAAACGTGAACACACCAAACACATGCTGCGCCTGCGCCGTGAAGGGCAAATCACCGGTAAGCAGGTGCCGGAAATTATCCTGCTGAATAGTCATGATGGGTCCAGTTCCTATCAGATGCTGCCGGGACTGTTTCGTGCTGTTTGTCAGAATGGGCTGATATGCGGGGAGAGTTTTGGAGAAGTACGTGTGCCGCATAAAGGCAACGTGGTGGAGAAAGTCATTGAAGGGGCTTATGAAGTGCTGGAGATATTTGACCGGGTGGAGGAGAAGCGCGATGCCATGCATTCACTCCTGCTACCGCCACCTGCTCAGCAGGCGATGGCGAAAGCGGCACTGACTTACCGTTTTGGGGAAGAGCATCAGCCGGTCACGGAGTCACAAATTCTTGCGCCACGCCGCTTGCAGGATGAGAGCAATGACCTGTGGACCACGTATCAGCGCATTCAGGAAAACCTGATTAAAGGCGGTCTGTCCGGTAGAACGACCAAAGGCAAACGGGCCCATACCCGCGCAGTGAAAGGCATCGATGGGGATGTGAAGCTCAATCGTGCCCTTTGGGTCATGGCTGAAAACATGCTGGAGCTCGCATCATGACCGCGCAGAAACAAAAGGGCCAGAGCCTGCTTCCGGCCGGACCTTTTACCCGCCAGCAGGCGGAGTACGTCAACGCGGCATACCAAAACATCTTCATCGAGGATGACCAGGGAAGCCATTTTCGGCTGGTCCTGCGCGATGCGGATGGCCGGATGGTTTGGCGAGCCTGGAACTTTGAACCGAAGGCCGGGACCGGGCTTAATGCGTACATCCGGGACTACGGCATCCTGCAGGGCCCTCTCAGCCGCCTGCCTTATTAACCACATTGCCACGCTTTCATTTTTCCCCTGACCCGCCAGCCTGAACCGCTGGCTTTTTTATTACCGGAGAAACCCATGAATGACACCACAACTGAACTCACCATTTCCGTCGCTGTTGTTGCCGATGAGTTACGCATCGGCTTCTGGCCGCAGCACTTTGGCTCCATCCCGCAGTGGATAACCCTTGAACCTCGCATTTTCGCCTGGATGGACCGGCTGTGTGTCGATTATCACGGCGGTATCTGGCGCTTTTCGACGCTCAGTAATGGAGGTGCTTTTATGGCTCCAGAGTCAGAGAGCGATGAGAAGTGGTCATTGTTCAACAACATGAACGGCAATGGCGCAGAGCTTACCAGTGAAGCTGCAGGGATAGTCGCGTGCCTGATGGCATACAGCCACCATGCCTGTCGTACCGAATGTGACGCGATGACTGAGCATTATTATCGCTTACGTGACTACGCGCTGAACCATCCGGAATGCAGCGCCATTATGCATCTCATTGACTGAGGCATACCGAACATGAATACCGCAATATCCCCACCGTTATCGCAGCCTGAACTCTTTCCGGTGTCGGTCATGGCTCAGCATGGTTGCCTGCTCCCCGCGACATCCGGATTGACACCCTATGCCCAACGGACCATTCGCCGGGCTATCAACCTGCTGGATAAATATCTGCGCCAGCCCGGCATATCTTTTACCTCAAGTACTGCTGCCCGTGACTGGCTTCGGTTACTGCTGGCAGGACAAGAACGGGAAGTGTTTATGGTGCTCTATCTTGATAATCAGCATCGTTTACTGGAGAGCGAAACGCTGTTTGCCGGTTCAGTTAACCATGTCCAGGTCCATCCCCGCGAAGTAGTTAAGTCAGCGCTTCGCTTAAATGCTGCAGCTGCCGTGCTGGCGCATAACCATCCATCCGGTGATCCCGAGCCCAGCCAATGCGATCGCAATATTACGGGCAGGCTTAAAGATGCTCTGGCACTGGTTGATGTGAACACGCTCGATCATCTGGTCATCGGCTCAGAGGGCATTGTGTCGTTCGCGGAGCGAGGCTGGATATGAAAATCATCAGTAAACGCCAGGCAATGACCCTGTACCGGCAACATCCTGGCTCCCGGCTGTTTCGCTTCAGTACAGGAAAATATAAATGGTCAGGTAGTATCTGCCATTATGCTGGCCGCGAGGTGGAAGATATACGCGGCGTTCTGGCCGTATTTGCTGAACGCCGTCAGGACCGCAATGGTCCCTATGTCATTCTTCGAAGTGTCACTCTCAATTAATCTTTCCCTTTAATCAGGAACAATAATGAACAATCACTCAGAATCTGGTGACAAGCCGGAGAATCCAGCCTGCCAGCAGTGGGGGCTAAAGAGTACGATCACCCCCTGTTTTGGAGCTCGTCTGGTACAGGAAGGCAGCCGGGTGCATTTTCTCGCTGACCGCGCCGGATTCAACGGTACTTTCAGCGACGAGCATGCGTTGCGCCTCGACCAGGCCTTTCCGTTGATACTCAAGCAGCTGGAGCTGATGCTCACCAGCGGAGAACTCTCCCCCCAGCATCAGCACTGTGTCACCCTATATTACAACGGGCTTACGTGCGAAGCCGATACACTTGGTAGTTGTGGCTACGTATACATCGCCATTTATCCCACTCAACGTTAATTACTTTCACGAGAGAAAAAATGAAATTTCTACCTGCAACAAATATGCGGGCGGCGAAGCCATGCCAGTCGCCTGTGACTATCTGGCAAATGCTGCTTGCACGCCTGCTGGAACAGCATTATGGCCTGACACTCAACGACACACCATTTAGTGATGAGACGGTAATTCAGGAACATATCGATGCCGGTATATCTTTGGCCGATGCTGTTAATTTTCTGGTGGAAAAGTACGGGCTGGTTCGTACCGATCGCAGAGGGTTTAGCTGGCAAGAACAAACGTCATATCTCACGATTATTGATATCATGAGGGCCCGCTGCGATCTGGGTTTATTAAATCATAATTAGTCTGATGCTAATGGTGTCGCTGCTTTCGCAGTATGCTTGCCATTTGCTATCATCTCGCTTCCTGCTGATTTATCGACAAAGGTAATTACTTGAATTCAAAGTCTCTGTGCTTTGGGGGTATCTTTGGGGGTATAAGTTAAGATATAACTTGAAAATTCTGTATTTTTCAGGTACTTGTTTGGTTTGTTCTACTCCCTTCGCCCGCTCCAGATTTTCTTGATGTTATCCTCCTCTGTCTATTTTTTACCCAGTCTATGCTTTTCCATCCAGGTATCGTCATGCTGTAGTTTGATCGCTTCAACGAAGTTATCACGCATGCCTCCATATTCAGCACTGAGTTATCAGTTGTCATCAGAATTTGCAGCACGATGAATGCAACGTGTAATTTAATCTGCGCTGCTAGCTGATGTTTATATCTAACTATTGGGAGGGGTGGTTAATATTTTGTGAAAGAAGAAACAATCAGGCAATAATAAAAAATTCCGATATGACGCTCTTCGTTATAACGGTTTTTTTAAACTTAACGCAAATATTACTACCAATTATAGTAGCCCTCTTTTTGAGACTATTCCCTATTGCGCCAGAGCTGTCATACTGAGGAAAACAAAAAATATTATCCTTTAATATGCGCTATTACAGCAAAGCCGTCTTTTTTTGCTCGTTATTTTTTTGTACTCTGAGCCATGCAGCCCCCCTTACTCCTGCTGACCGGGACACAGTGCGTCAGCAGCAGGAGGAACTGTTATTAAAGAACCAGCAACAGCGTGAAGAGCTGGAGCGCAGTATTCCTCGCCCTGCGCCTGCCAGACCGCTGCCTGTTACCGGCTCCGGACCCTGTTTCACCATTCATACCATTACCCTTTCCGGTGCGACCTTAATCCCCCCGAAAACCCGGCAGACCCTTGTCGCGCCGTGGCAGGGCCGCTGTATGGATATGGCGAAAATAACGGAACTTCTCGCCCATATTTCTGACTGGTATATCAGCCGGGGATATATCACCAGCCGCGCTTTTCTTACCGAGCAGGATCTCACCGGCGGCCAGCTGAATATAGTTGTGCTGGAAGGCAGGCTGGAAGCGATCCGTCTGGAAGGCGAAACGCCGCGCATGCTGAAAATGGCGTTTCCGGGACGGGTGGGCGGCATTCTTAATTTACGCGACATCGAACAGGGCATGGAGCAAATTAATCGTTTGCGTACCGACCCGGTTCAGATTGAAATTCTTCCCGGGACGCAGGCCGGATATTCCATCGTTAATCTCACGGCAAAACCGGAATTTCCCTTAAGTGCATCCGTAAGCCTGGATAATAGCGGGCAGAAGAGTACCGGGGAAGATCAGCTGAGTGGCGTGCTCACCGCCAATAATATG
>NZ_JBVPGN010000007.1:0-2737 GCF_055816715.1 Enterobacter sp. PL_is514
GGGCGCCTGCTGAAGCACTACGAGGCCCGCCATGGGCACGGCCGCGCGCAGTTCAGCTATGACGCCGCGGATAACCTCGCCGCCAGTGACGATGCGGTACCGGTCACGGATAACCGCCTGCAGCACTGGCAGGCGCTGTTCATGAAATACGACCACTGGGGCAACCTGGTCAGCCGTCGCAACGGGCTGTATGAACAGCATTACGCCTATGACGCCGAGAACCGTCTGGTGTCCGCCCGGGGAACCGGGCCGGAAGGGCGCTTTGAGGCGCGCTATCACTACGACGCGCTGGGCCGCCGCACGCGCAAAATCGTCACCACGACGCACGGCACCACCGACACCCGATTCCTGTGGCAGGGCTACCGCCTGCTGCAGGAGCAGCAGGAGAGCGGGCTGTACAGCACGTATGTATACGACCCGAATGAAGACTGGAGCCCGCTGGCGCGGGTGGATCACCTTCGTGACCAAAGCAGCGGTGAGATTTACTGGTTCAATACCGACCTGAACGGGGCGCCGCTGGAGGTCACAGACGAGCGCGGCACGGTGCGCTGGAGTGGCCAGTACGGCAGCTTTGGCGAAGTGCGCCATCAGAGCGAAGGGTTCTCACGGGTTGTGAACCGCACGGCGATGGCACACCAGCCGCTTCGCTATGCCGGGCAGTACGCTGACGGTGAGACGGGACTGCACTATAACCTGTTCCGCTACTACGACCCGCAGGTCGGGCGGTTTATTGTGCAGGATCCGATTGGGTTAGCGGGGGGATTAAATCTCTACCAATATGCTCCAAACCCTCTCAAATGGATAGATCCGTTAGGCTTAATGAAGTGCATGGGCGTTAGCGAGTCTGGTCATCATGTACCTGCTGTCCGCAAATCAAAAGGGCGGCCATTTGAAATTTCTAGAGCAGATAAAACTCGTCCTACATTATTCCCTAGGGGAGAAAACCCAGAACATGATCATTGGCGATTACATGATGCGGAAAGAGATACAATAGGGCCAAGACAAGGTGATTTTCCTGGTTCAGATAAAGAGTTATTTGATGCTTACAGGAGAGCGTATTCCAAATTAGATGATATCAAAGTTGATGTTAAGTCTCCAAACGGAACCTATTCGTTAGGTACTAATGTGACGCCAGTTAAAGCTGTTGATTTAATAGAGGTCTGGCTAAAAGAACAAGGGTTAATGTAATGAGTAATAATAAGTTAGCTGAAGTTGAAAATTTTTTGTCCTCTGCATCAGTTTTTGATTTTCTCAAAACATTAGATGCAGACAGCGCCTTGGATTCTAGAGATGAGCCAGAATTCGATGATGCATGGATGAAAGAGTTTAACTCATTAAAAAATGAAAGTTTTGATGCGGATGATATTGAAAATATCAATTCCTTGCGAGAGAAAGCATTTAAGCTATCATTCAGAGTAATTAATAATTCAGAAATATCATCACGCATATCAGATGATTTTGAATTAATTGCTAAAAGCGTTGTTGTTGGAAAGGATAATAATTGGGCCATCAGTTATCTATGGTCTTCGTATAAAGGTGGGAAGTTCCCACAATAAATGACGAGCCGGGAAAGGTGTTTTTTCCCGGCTGGTTTATTATTGAGCTCTGTTTAAGTAGGCGCAGTGTGAATATTTTTCATCTACTTAACAATTTTTTATATTTATGATTTTCTCGCTCAGGATCACCATTTAATTGATGCCACCGATAAAATGCTTCATTTGAATCCTAATATTATAATTCTATTTCCGAGAGCTTCATAGTAATGTGCCACATATTGACTACGCACCAAATATGAGGAGTAAAGGACATTGTTGAAAAAAATAGAGCGTTTTGGAGCGAAACCTGCATCATTACCATCAGATGAACTGATAAAGTGTTTAAATACATTAGAAGCATCAATAGGGCTAATCCCTGAAAGTTATCGTGCCTATTTACTTCATTTTGGCGCTTCTGTTCTTTTTAATATAAATTTTGTTTTCAAGGCGTTACAACCATCTCCGTGGTCTGATGAGCAAGGAAACGATACGCTTGAGTCTTTGTACGGCCTTGCAGAATCGGGTAAAGAATATACTGTCTTTGAAATTGCTGATACATACCGGAATGATTTTCGCGATCAATGGTTACCGATAGGAGCCTCGTCTGGTGATAATCAAATCTGTCTTTGCCTCAAGGGAGGTATGTCGGGAGAGATCTGGTTTTGGGATCACGAGTCTGATCCAATATTCAATGATTCAGTAGTGACCTCAGGGCTGACGAAAATAGCAAACTCCTTCGATGAGTTTGTTGATATGCTTACTGCTCAGGATGATAAAATAGATGCATCAGGAGTAGTTAAAGTCGATCTTGATTTTTAATAAAAGTGTACTTGTGGTGAACCTGGCGAAGCCCATCTATTACTGTAAGGTGGGTGTAGCTGGTGCAGCAGATTACAGCATCAACAGCCGCTTCGCTATGCAAGAAATATATATTTTGCTTTTAGAGAGAAATAATGGATATCTTTTCCATCATAAATGATTAAGATTTCAGTTATGTACTAGGGAGAGCTAGGATTGAATTATCGGCTGGACAGTTAACTCACGTACTTCCGCGACCTGAGCGGCCAGATTACCCGCATCCGCCGCACGCCGACGGCCGAAGGCGTTGCCCTGGGTATCGAAAGCGATGAGATCGCATACCGCCACGACGCCGCCGGGCGCGTGCTGAGCGAGTCCGGCATTAACGGCGCGGTGGGCTACGA
>NZ_JBVPGN010000006.1:0-1630 GCF_055816715.1 Enterobacter sp. PL_is514
AAATGAATACCAAGTCTCTGAGTGAACATACGTAATTCATTACGAAGTTTAATTCACGAGCATCAAACTTAAATTGAAGAGTTTGATCATGGCTCAGATTGAACGCTGGCGGCAGGCCTAACACATGCAAGTCGAGCGGTAACACAGGGAGCTTGCTCCCGGGTGACGAGCGGCGGACGGGTGAGTAATGTCTGGGAAACTGCCTGATGGAGGGGGATAACTACTGGAAACGGTAGCTAATACCGCATAACGTCGCAAGACCAAAGAGGGGGACCTTCGGGCCTCTTGCCATCAGATGTGCCCAGATGGGATTAGCTAGTAGGTGGGGTAACGGCTCACCTAGGCGACGATCCCTAGCTGGTCTGAGAGGATGACCAGCCACACTGGAACTGAGACACGGTCCAGACTCCTACGGGAGGCAGCAGTGGGGAATATTGCACAATGGGCGCAAGCCTGATGCAGCCATGCCGCGTGTATGAAGAAGGCCTTCGGGTTGTAAAGTACTTTCAGCGGGGAGGAAGGCGGTGAGGTTAATAACCTCATCGATTGACGTTACCCGCAGAAGAAGCACCGGCTAACTCCGTGCCAGCAGCCGCGGTAATACGGAGGGTGCAAGCGTTAATCGGAATTACTGGGCGTAAAGCGCACGCAGGCGGTCTGTCAAGTCGGATGTGAAATCCCCGGGCTCAACCTGGGAACTGCATTCGAAACTGGCAGGCTAGAGTCTTGTAGAGGGGGGTAGAATTCCAGGTGTAGCGGTGAAATGCGTAGAGATCTGGAGGAATACCGGTGGCGAAGGCGGCCCCCTGGACAAAGACTGACGCTCAGGTGCGAAAGCGTGGGGAGCAAACAGGATTAGATACCCTGGTAGTCCACGCCGTAAACGATGTCGACTTGGAGGTTGTGCCCTTGAGGCGTGGCTTCCGGAGCTAACGCGTTAAGTCGACCGCCTGGGGAGTACGGCCGCAAGGTTAAAACTCAAATGAATTGACGGGGGCCCGCACAAGCGGTGGAGCATGTGGTTTAATTCGATGCAACGCGAAGAACCTTACCTACTCTTGACATCCAGAGAACTTTCCAGAGATGGATTGGTGCCTTCGGGAACTCTGAGACAGGTGCTGCATGGCTGTCGTCAGCTCGTGTTGTGAAATGTTGGGTTAAGTCCCGCAACGAGCGCAACCCTTATCCTTTGTTGCCAGCGGTTAGGCCGGGAACTCAAAGGAGACTGCCAGTGATAAACTGGAGGAAGGTGGGGATGACGTCAAGTCATCATGGCCCTTACGAGTAGGGCTACACACGTGCTACAATGGCGCATACAAAGAGAAGCGACCTCGCGAGAGCAAGCGGACCTCATAAAGTGCGTCGTAGTCCGGATTGGAGTCTGCAACTCGACTCCATGAAGTCGGAATCGCTAGTAATCGTAGATCAGAATGCTACGGTGAATACGTTCCCGGGCCTTGTACACACCGCCCGTCACACCATGGGAGTGGGTTGCAAAAGAAGTAGGTAGCTTAACCTTCGGGAGGGCGCTTACCACTTTGTGATTCATGACTGGGGTGAAGTCGTAACAAGGTAACCGTAGGGGAACCTGCGGTTGGATCACCTCCTTACCTTAAAGAACCTGCCTTTG
>NZ_JBVPGN010000009.1:0-3365 GCF_055816715.1 Enterobacter sp. PL_is514
ATCGTACTCCAGGCGCCGGGACCAGCGGCGCGGCGACGGGCGCTGGGCATTGCCGGTAAAGTTGTCCCATCGATAAAGATTACATCGTTAAAGATGGCGACGTAATGAACTTCTTGTTTAACGTTTGATTTGTTTTGAATGAAAAAAACCAAGCTTTGGGATGGTTTTTTTCAATATGGGGGACTCATTGCGCCCCCCGAATACTACTTATAATTGAAGTGGTTTATAACTTATAATTTTATCCGCAATTTCTTCTGCGCTAAGTTCTTCATAATAAATATAATTAGCTGCCTGAGGATCTGCGACACTTCTACAAAGGAGGTCGATGTCATTATCAGCTTCTTCTTCTGTCCCTTCGCTGTGTTGGATTTTCCTTATTAGTTCGATAAGCACTTGTCTTTGCATATTATACCTCAAAAATGATAAGCACGATCTAGAATGTCAAGGTGATATTTTGTTGTAACGATTACTTGATTATCAATCATCATAAATACCGCCTCCATGTTGGATAGGGGTTCTCTGGTGTAGGACATAAGATCTATTTTTCCCGCTCCACTGTGTATCATGCACTATTGGAGCTTTTCCGCCCCGCATTCCAGAAACGACAGAGCGTGGGCTTTTGTCAAGGCATTTCGAATTGGTTGCTTAATTAAGCGAACTGCTCATCATTATTAAAATCATGTTCTATATGTGTCATTTTCCCTATAATAATTCACCTCATCGATAAACCATTTATTCCCATGACCTCCACTATTTTTATTCTTCACCATATAGTTCAAAGAACTGACTAACATCCATCCTTTCAAAGAAAAAGTTTCTACTGCTAAGGGCATTTCCAGACCCTCTTCATCAAGGTATATTTCGTCATCCTCCAAACTTTGGATATAACCCCAAGAAATATAAAAGAAGTGAGTATCTTCAGGCCGTGCTTCCCATGTGTTTATATTAGTATAAATCCATTCACCAGGCTCTAACTGAGAAAGACTTGCTATTAATTCATCTATAGATGTATATGTATTCATTATACCCTCACAATTATCTGCATCGAGCCCCCCCCAAGTTTTTCTTCCACCATATCCTTTCGGGTCATAATCCAGATGCCTTGAGTTATGATCTGGCCAATCAACCAATTGTAACAACCCACCAACTCGCTCATGATGATGCCAAGTTGTTTCCCAACCAGAACCTGTTGGAGCTGTTCTTAGGAGCGCGCCACGCTTACCTGGTGAAACCTTTTCAAATATGCCCGGGAATTTTTCCTCAAGGGAAGCTCTATATGATGGGTCATTATTCATTTTATAATATAATTGTCTGTTCGCTTTCTGGAAGTGTTTTCCGTCACTCATTCTAAACATGTTTTTAGGTAAGTTTTTTTAATATTGACTTTATAGGCGCCATCATCCCCAAGATTGAGAAATAATACATTCCCTTTATTTACCTCTTCTACTTCATCTTCTGGAAGACTCCACCAATCTACGTCTCCATTTATTCTATGCTTTAATGATATCAAATCATAAATAACTAAAGTGGTAGTATCTGTTTGTATGCTTATGATTTTTCTCATTGCGTAAGCAAAGGCCGGAAATACCTCTCCGGTCTAGCCTATTAGTTAACAAAGCTTTCTATAGATTTTATAATGCTTTTATAGAATTGAATCGACTCTTCACCGACTGGTATATTCTCAGTCGGCGATTCAATTGGCACTCCATGCTGATCATATATTTTATTTCTGACAGGATTTTTAAAATAATGCTGTGGTAAAATATCCACTTCGCTCGTTTCGATAGTTTTAAACGTTACGAAAGAACCGTTTTTCCAACATGAATTATCAGTAATAATTGGTGGCAATAGCAAATTATCTTTTGCCAATACAGCATCTTCTTGAAGCGAAGAAGTAAAATAGTCATATATATATATAACTATAGTATTTTTGAATGGGCCGACATCTATTTTACCCAGGGCGACCATACCATAGCCTAATCGATCATCATTTAACTGGAAGTAAAAAACATCGCCTTCTTTTGGCCACTTTTTTTGCTTTTCATTTCCTGACACTACTGTAAGTCTGTCGGCCATTTTACATTAACCCCATTGTTTTTAAGCCAGTTTCCACCCCACAAAGCAGCATCCGAGTATAACTTTCTTGTAGGACTTATGCTATTGATAGAATTTTCAAAATGGGAATTATTGTGAATAACTGCTTATTCTATGCTCCGTGCATGACCGCGATTTAGCCTTCTTCAGTGATTCTAAATCCTAAATACACATGGGTATTATTCCCACCTTTTGCCTTTCTTTTAATCCAGTCAGCAAATGACATGTTTCTCACTGACCGTTTAGGGCTTCCATTTTTGCAAGCGGTTAAACCTATAGGATCCCCCCAGCGCATTCGGCGCATACTGGTAAAGATTTATCCCCCCGCCAGCCCTATCGGGTCCTGATGCGTAAACCGTCCGCAGTCCGGGTCGTAATACCTGAACAGATTGTCGTGCAACTCTCTCACAATGCAGGTGTTGCCCCTGCATCCGCTCGTTCTGGGAATATCCTGATCCCTGCGTCTCGCTTTCCCGCAACAGCTTGCCCCAGGCGCTGTTCACCCCTTCCCAGCGCACCTGCCCTTCGCTTTCCGTCATCCGCTCTGGCGTGCCGTTGGACTGGCAGTGGAACCAGAAGATCCCCGGCGCTTCCACGCCGTCAATTCGCGCCAGCGGGTCGTAGCTGTCCTGGTCGCTGTAGACATAGGTCAGAGGCACGTCTCCGTGCAGCTCCTGCAGCAGACGGAACCCTTCCCAGACAAACCGGCTTGCCGGTTAGCTGTCCGCCTTGCATTTGGCGTCGCATTTTGCTGATGCGTGGTCCGAGCGGGTCGTAGCGGAAGCTGACCTGCATCTGCGGCCTGTTGCGATCCCGCGGCTGGCTAATAACCTCCGTCAGGCGGTGTTCGCCGTCGTACCGGTAGTGCCAGCGGATCTGGCCGTTATCCTTCTCTACGGGACGGCCGTGGATGTCATAACGCCACTGAATACCGTTCAGTTGCGTGACCCGGTTATGGGCAGTCTTCTTTCCAGCGCCCTCTAACGGGTTACCAGCCGCATCCCAGTGCCACTGCTCCTGACCGGGCAGCGAGCCGTCCTGAGCGAGCAGGCCCCGGCGCTGTCGTACTGCCAGCGGTTCCAGTTAAACGGGTTATCGTCCCGTTCTTCCCGCACCAGGTTATTGCGATAATCGTACTCCAGGCGCCGGGACCAGCGGCGCGGCGACGGGCGCTGGGCATTGCCGGTAAAGTTGTCCCATCGATAAAGATTACATCGTTAAAGATGGCGACGTAATGAACTTCTTGTTTAACGTTTGATTTGTTTTGAATG
>NZ_JBVPGN010000013.1:0-929 GCF_055816715.1 Enterobacter sp. PL_is514
CCTTCACGGATTGCGAAACGCAGACCGTCGTCCATCGCGATTGGGTGGATCAGAGTCACAACCATCTTGATGTTGTCGCCTGGCATTACCATCTCAACGCCTTCTGGCAGTTCGATGGTACCGGTCACGTCAGTTGTACGGAAGTAGAACTGTGGACGGTAGCCTTTGAAGAACGGAGTATGACGGCCGCCTTCGTCTTTGGACAGGATGTACACTTCAGATTCGAACTTGGTGTGTGGCTTGATTGAGCCTGGCTTCGCCAGAACCTGACCACGTTCGATTTCTTCACGTTTGATACCACGCAGCAGAACACCAACGTTCTCACCAGCACGGCCTTCGTCCAGCAGTTTGCGGAACATTTCAACGCCAGTACAGGTAGACTTCGCAGTCTCTTTGATACCAACGATTTCAACTTCTTCGCCAACTTTGATGATACCGCGCTCTACACGACCGGTAACAACGGTACCACGACCGGAGATGGAGAATACGTCTTCGATTGGCAGCAGGAATGGCTTGTCAATCGCACGCTCTGGTTCTGGGATGTAAGAATCCAGGAAGCCAGCCAGTTCGATGATTTTCGCTTCCCACTCAGCTTCGCCTTCCAGCGCTTTCAGAGCAGAACCACGAACGATTGGGGTATCGTCGCCTGGGAAATCGTACTGAGACAGCAGTTCACGAACTTCCATCTCTACCAGTTCCAGCAGCTCTTCGTCATCAACCATGTCGCATTTGTTCAGGAACACGATGATGAAAGGAACGCCTACCTGACGACCCAGCAGGATGTGCTCACGAGTCTGAGGCATTGGGCCGTCAGTCGCAGCAACAACCAGGATCGCGCCGTCCATCTGCGCAGCACCGGTGATCATGTTTTTAACATAGTCGGCGTGGCCTGGGCAGTCTACGTGTGCGTAGTGGCGAGTCGGGGTGTC